>DATLZM010000417.1:0-24977 GCA_035573995.1 Actinomycetota bacterium
GCGGTCCGGAGGGGCCCGCGGAGGCGGAGGCCCGACCTCGGCCACCGTCGCTGGGAGCCCCAGATCCCCACGGGCACCACCGGCACCCGGGCGGCGAGGGCGAGCCTGGCCACCCCGGTCCTCCCCGGGCCGAGCCCCGCCTCGGGGTCCGCGTTCACCCGCCCCTCGGGGAAGATCCCGATCAGGGCCCCCCGGCGGAGCGCCTCCACCGCCTCGTCCACGGCCACCTGGTCGCGCTCCCCCCTGCGGATGGGGATCTGCTGGAACCGGCGGAGGAAGAACCCGTGGAACGGCCGGCGGAAGAACTCCGCGGCGACCAGGAACCTCACCGGCCGTCCGCGCTCCGCCCCGAGGAGGGCGAGGAGGATCCCGTCGAGCGCGCTCACGTGGTTCGCGGCGAGGATCGCGGGGCCGGCGCGGGGGATACGCCCCCGGCCCTCCACCCTGATCCGGAACGCGAGGTGCAGGAGCGGCCCGAGGAGGGCGAGCCCCAGCCGCCACCACGGCCCGAGGCGCTCCGGGGGGTCCGGCATCGCCGCATCGTACCCGGGCGCCGGTCCGCCGATCAGGCCCCGTTCGGGCTCCCCCGGGGAGCGATCGGCGGGCGCCGGGCCTCGAGCTGGGCCGGGAGCCCGAAGAGCGGGAACAGCGCCTCGGTGTCGAGGTGGAAGGCGATCCCCGCGATCCGGCCCCCGGAGAGCTCGAGCACCTGGAGCGACCAGGGCTCGAGGATCCCCGGCCGGTCGCCCGGCTTGTAGTGGCCGAAGGCCGGGGCGCCGTTGGCCCTCGTCGGCACGAGGCGGGACCCGAGGCAGCCGATGCCCGGGCCCAAGCACCAGCGCCGGACGTCCTCGTGGGTGCGGAGCCACAGCCGGTAGGGGGGCATCGTCCAGGCGGCGTCCCGGTGGAGGAGGGAGGTGAGGGCGTCGAGGTCGTAGCGCTCGAACGCGTCGACGTAGCGCTCCAGCAGCTCCCGCTCGACGTCGCCGATCGGTCGGGGCTCGCCGCGCGGGTCGCCCGTGGCATCGAGGGTGGCGCGCGCCCGCTGGAGGGCGCTGTTCACCGCCGCCACCGACGTCCCGAGGAGGTCCGCGACCTCGGCCGCGCGCCAGCCGAGGACCTCGCGGAGGATCAGCACCGCCCGCTGCCTCGGCGGGAGGCGCTGGAGCGCGGCGACGAAGGCGAGCCGCACGCTCTCCCTGATCTCCACCACCTGGGCGGGGTCGGCGTCCTCGGGGACGACGAGGGGGTCCGGGACCGGGCGGACCCAGGCCTCCTCCGGGAGCGGATCGCCGAGGGGGTCGGCGGCGGTCCCCGGGGGACCGAGGTCGACGGGGAGCGCTCGCCGGTCGCGCCCGCGGAGGAGGTCGAGGCAGACGTTGGTCGCGATGCGGTAGAGCCAGGTCCTGAGGGCCGCGGGCTGCTCGAGCCCCGCGAGCCCGCGCCACGCCCGGAGGAACGTCTCCTGGACCGCGTCCTCGGCCTCGAAGGGCGAGCCGAGCATTCGGTAGCAATAGGCGGTGAGCTCCCTCCGGTGGCGCTCGAGGAGCTCCTCCGGCCCGCCGCCGGCCGTCTCCCTCATCGGACCCTCCCTCGGGCGCCACGACGGCCGCCTCCGACCGCGGTGGTCGCTCGGTCGCGGAGCCGCCATGATAGTGGCCGGGCCCGCGGCGAGGCCGCGGGCCGTTCCGCGTTCGAGGGGTCGGCGAAGGGCGGGCCGGCCGACCGATGAGCCCTGGAGGCGGCGGGCGTCCAACCTGGAGGGGATCGGATCGCCCGGAACGCGGTCGGGACCGCGATCCCAGCGTGGATCCAGGGCTCCTGGCCTGCACCGGCGGGGAGGGGGACGACGATGGCGGGGAACCACGTGGACGCGCTCCGGCGGATGGTGCGCGGGTCGGTCGTCGGGCCCGGCGACGCCGGCTACGACGAGGCCAGGGCGGTCTTCCACGGGGGCATCGACCGACGCCCCGCCGCCGTGGTCGAGGCGGCCGGGGAGGAGGACGTGGCGACCGTGGTCCGGTTCGCCTCGGAGACGGGCCTGGAGCTCGCGGTCCGTGGCGGCGGGCACAGCCCCGCCGGTCACGGGACGTCCGAGGGCGGCCTCGTGCTCGACCTCGGGCGGCTCGACGGGTTCCGGATGGACCCCGATGGACGCACCGCCTGGGCCGGCGCTGGCCTCACGGCGGCCGCCTACACCGCGGCCGCTGGCGCGCACGGGCTCGCCACCGGGTTCGGGGACACGGGGTCGGTCGGGATCAGCGGCATCACGCTGGCCGGCGGGATCGGGTTCCTCGTTCGGAAGCACGGGCTCACCGTGGACTCGCTCCTCGCGGCGGAGGTCGTGACCGCGGAGGGGGAGCGGCTCGTCGTCGACGAGGACCACCACCCCGACCTCTTCTGGGCGCTCCGCGGCGGCGGCGGGAACTTCGGCGTCGTGACGCGCCTCCGCTACCGGCTCCACGAGCTGCCGGGCGTCGTGGGCGGCATCCTCGTCCTCCCGGCCACGCCCGAGGTGGTGGCCTCCTTCGTCGAGCTGGCGCAGGAGGCGCCCGAGGAGCTCTCGACGATCGCGAACGTGATGCCGGCCCCACCCCTGCCGGGCCTGCCGGAGGAACTCGTGGGGAGGCCATCGGTCTTCGCGTTGCTCTGCTTCGCGGGCGAGGAGGGGTCGGGCGAGCGGGCCGTCGCCCCGTTCCGCGCCCTGGCGCCCCCCCTGCTCGATGCCGTCCGTCCGATCGCCTACCGGGAGATGTACCCGCCGGACGACGCCTCCTACCGGCCCACGGCCGTGGCGCGGACGGGCTTCGCCGACGAGGTCGGGGGGTCCGCCGCGGAGCTTATCCTCGAGGCCCTCGCCGCCTCCGACGCCCCCCTCCGGGCCGTCCAGCTCCGGGCGCTGGGCGGGGCGATGGCCCGGGTGCCGGCCGACGCCACCGCCTTCGCGCACCGTGGCCGGCGGCTCATGGTGAACGTCGCGGCGTTCTACGAGGGGCCCCGCGACCTGCCGGCGCGACGCGCGTGGGTCGAGGAGCTCTCGGCGGCGCTCACCCAGGGGCCCGGCGCCTACGTGGGGTTCCTCGCCGAGGATGGTGAGGGGCGGATCAGGGAGGCCTACCCGGACGGGACCTGGGGACGGCTCCGGGCCGTGAAGGCCCGCTACGACCCCGGGAACCTCTTCCGCGTGAACCACAACATCCCGCCCGGCGGCGGGCGGGCGGCGGACGGCCGGGCGCGGGCGCCGAGGCGACGCGCGCCCGGGATCGGAGGAGCGGGATGACGACGAACGCCATCGAGACCGAGGACCTCGCGAAGCGCTTCGGGCGGGTCCGGGCCCTGGACGGCATCGACCTCTCGGTCCGGGAGGGGATCGTGTTCGGCCTGCTCGGGCCGAACGGGGCGGGCAAGACCACGGCGATCCGGGTGCTCTCGACCCTCCTCCGCCCCGACCGGGGGCGGGCCCGGGTCGGGGGGCACGACGTGGTCCGGGAGCCGGACCGGGTCCGCCCGCTGATCGGGCTCACCGGGCAGTACGCGGCCGTCGACGAGCTACTCTCGGGCCGGGAGAACCTCTCGATGCTCGGGCGGCTCCTCGGGCTGCGCCGGGCGGAGGCCCGCCGGCGCGCGGACGAGCTGCTCGAGGCGTTCGGGCTCGCCGAGGCCGGCGGCAAGCTCGTGAAGACGTACTCGGGCGGCATGCGACGCCGCCTGGACCTGGCCGCCAGCCTCGTCGGGCGACCCCGGTTCCTCTACCTGGACGAGCCGACCACCGGGCTCGATCCGCGGAGCCGCCTCGAGCTGTGGGGGATGATCCGGAGGCTCGTGGCCGACGGCACGACGGTGCTCCTCACCACGCAGTACCTGGAGGAGGCGGACCGGTTGGCGGAGGAGCTCGTCGTGATCGACCACGGTCGGGTCATCGCCGCCGGCACGCCGCTCCAGCTCAAGTCCCGGATCGGCGGCCAGGTCCTCCAGGCCCGGCCGGCGGATCCGGCGGCCCTGGAGGCCACCCGCAGGATCCTCGAGGTCTACGCGCGGGGGGCCGACGGCGTCCACGCCGACGGCCAGGTGGTGGCCGTTCCGGTCGCCGATCACGGCGTCCTGGCCCCGGCGATCCGCAGGCTGGACGAGGCCGGCATCGAGGTGGAGGAGATCTCCCTCCGGAGCCCGAGCCTGGATGAGGTGTTCCTCGCCCTCACCGGGCGCCTGGCGGAGGGAGGCGACGAGGGGGGACCCGGGGCCCGCGTGGGCCCGGAGGGGAGGCAGCGGTGACGGTCGCGACGGCACCCGGTCACGCGGGCGTGGTGCGGAACACGCTCACGATCGCGAGGAGGAACCTCCTCCACATCCGGTCGGATCCCGAGCAGCTCGTCGGGATGACCATCCAGCCCCTCATGTTCCTCGTGCTGTTCGTGTACGTGTTCGGGGGCGCCATCGCGGGGTCGAGCCGCGAGTACCTCCGGTTCGCCCTGCCCGGCATCCTCGTGCAGGGAACGGCCTTCACCCCGTTCACCACCGCCCTCGGCCTGCACAAGGACTTCCAGCAGGGCCTGGTCGACCGGTTCCGCTCGCTCCCCATGGCGAGGTCCGCGGTGATCGGGGGGAGGATCGCCGCGGACGCCGTGCGGGTGGCGTGGGGGGTGGTCGTCCTCACGCTGTTCGGCGTCCTGCTGGGGTTCCGCTTCGGCGGGGGTGCGGCCGGCGCCCTGGGCGCGTTCGCCCTGGTCGGCGCGTTCGGGGTGACGATGTGCTGGCCGATGGCGTTCATCGGCGTGACCGCCGGGAGCCCCGAGGCCGTGAATACCTGGGGGTTCATGGTCATCCTCCCCCTCACCTTCGCGAGCTCGGCGTTCGCCGCGCCGGAGACCATGCCGGGCTGGCTGCGGGCCTTCGCCGAGGTGAATCCAATCACGCAGGTGATCGACGCGACGCGGGGGCTCATGCTGGGAGGGCCCGTCGCGGGGGCGCTGGTCCGGTCGCTCCTGTGGCTCGCCGCGATCCAGGCGGTCTTCGCGCCCCTCGCGATCGCGCGCTACCGGCGGCGGGCCTGAGGGCGGGCCCGCGCTCCCGCCCGTGCCTCGGGCCGGCGTCGCCATCGACGCGCGACCCCGGTGCCCGTCGGGCGGCCCGTATACTCCCCCGCGGTGGACCCCCGGGATCTCGCGCGCAGCCTGGAGCGCCGTTTCGACGAGTACGTCGAGGCGCTCCGGGAGCTCGTGGACATCGACTCGGGCTCCTACACCCCCGAGGGCGTGAACGCCGTGGCCGACCGCTGCCAGCGGCGGTTCGAGGCCGGCGGCTGGCAGGTCGAGCGCATCCCCCATCGGCCCGGGGAGGGCGAGCCCCGGCTCGGCGACCTCCTCGTGGGGCGGCTCGAGGGAGCCGGCGGCGCGCGGATCCTCCTGATCGGGCACATGGACACGGTCTTCGACCCGGGGACGGCGGCCGCGCGCCCCTTCACGGTCGAGGACGGCGTGGCGCGGGGCCCGGGGGTCTCGGACATGAAGGGCGGGCTGCTCGCGGGGTTCTTCGCGGTGGAGGCGCTCCGGGAGGTGGGCTTCGACGGCTTCGGGCGGATCACCTACGTCTGCAACCCCGACGAGGAGATCGGCTCGCCGTTCTCACGGGCCACGATCGCCGAGCTCGCCCGCACCGAGGCCGACGCCGCCTTCGTCCTCGAGAGCGCGCGGGCCAACGGCGACATCGTCTCGGCCCGCAAGGGGGTCACCGACTTCCGGATCGAGGTCGTGGGGCGCGCGGCGCACGCCGGCGTGGAGCCGGAGAAGGGCCGGAGCGCGATCCTCGAGGCGGCGCACAAGGTCGTGGCGCTCCAGGGGCTGAACGGCCGGTGGCCGGGGGTCACGGTGAACGTCGGGGTGATCCGCGGCGGCACGCGGTCGAACGTGGTGCCCGACCGGTGCGAGCTCCACGTGGACGTCCGCTCGCCGGCGGAGGAGACCCTGGCAGCGGCGGAGGAGGAGGTGCGGCGGCTCTGCGGCGAGACGGTCGTCCCCGACGTCGCGCTCCGCGTGGAGGGCCACGCCTGGCACCGCCCGATGGAGAAGACCGAGGGGACGGCGCGGCTCGTCGAGATCGCCCGGGGGGTGGCCCGGGAGCTCGGGTTCGAGGTCCGCGACGCGGCCACCGGCGGCGCCTCCGACGCGAACACGACCGCCGCGGCGGGCGTCCCCACCCTCGACGGCCTCGGCCCGGTGGGGGGCGACGACCACTCCCCGGCCGAGTGGCTCGACCTCTCGTCGGTGGTCCCGCGGACCGCGCTCCTGGCCGGGCTGATCGCGCGGACCGCGCAGGCGAGCTGAGGCTCCGGGGTGGACCCCGGGTGCCGCTGGGCGATAGGGTCGGACGTTCCCCGGTCGGAGGGAGGCGGGCATGGACAGGGTCGTGCACTTCGAGATCCCCGCGGACGACCTGGACCGGGCCAAGGCCTTCTACGGGTCGGTCTTCGGGTGGGGACTGGAGGACCAGGAGATGGCCGGCGGGACCTACACGATGGCCCGGACCGTCCCCACGGACGAGCGTCAGATGCCCGCCGAGCCCGGGGCGATCAACGGCGCCCTGATCCGTCGCTCCCACGAGACGCCCCATCCCATCCTCACGATCCAGGTCGACGCGATCGACGACGCGCTGGCGCGGGTCGAGGCGGGAGGCGGCCGCGTGGTGACGCCGCGGACGGAGGTCCCCGGCGTCGGGTGGTTCGCCTACGTCGAGGACCCCGAGGGGAACACGCTGGGGCTCTGGGAGAGGGCCTTCTGATCGGCTCCGACCCGCGGCCGGCGTCGTCGCAGACCCTCGGGCCGAGGCCACGCAATCACCCCCGGGGGTGAGGCCGGTCTCCGCCCTCGGGTCCCCCGGCGGGGAGATGCCGGCTGGAGGACGCGCCGGCATCCTCCCTGGCCGTGGAGGTGGCGGAGGTACGGGCCGGCGCGACGTGCCCGGTGTGCGGGACGCGGTTGGAGGCCGCGCGGGATCCCGTCACCGCCGATCCGTGGACCTGCCCCGATCCCGGCTGCCCCGTCACGGACGACGCGTCGGCCTGGATGGGCGGCGGGGAGTAGCCGGCCGTCGGGACCGTCATCCGAGCACCACCGTCATCCGAGCACCCGGAGGGCCGTCTCCGCCACCCGCTCCGGGGTGAACCCGAGCTCGGCCAAGACCACCGGTCCGGGCGCGGAGGCCCCGAAGCGGTCGAGGCCGACGACCGCCCCCCGATCGCCGACCCACCGGTCCCATCCGTGCGTGGCCCCGGCCTCCACCGCGACGCGGGCGCGCACGGCGGGGGGGAGCACGGCGTCGCGGTACCCGGCCGGCTGCCGCTCGAACAGCTCCCACGAGGGCATCGAGACCACGCGCACCCGGATCCCCCGCGCGGCGAGGAGCCCGGCGGCCTCCAGCGCGACGTGGACCTCGGACCCGGTGCCGATCAGGATCAGGTCCGGCGGGCGGCCGCCCGGCTCGGGCCCCCGTTCCGTGAGGACGTAGGCCCCGCGGGCGAGCCCCGCCGCCGGCGCGAGCGCGCGCCGGTCGAGGGCCGGGAGCTCCTGCCTGGTGAGGACGAGCGCCGTGGGGCCCTCGGTCCGCTCCAGGGCCACCCGCCACGCGCACGCGGTCTCCGGTCCGTCGGCGGGGCGGATGACGACGAGGCCGGGGATGGCGCGGAGCGACGCGAGGTGCTCGACCGGCTGATGGGTGGGCCCGTCCTCCCCGAGCCCGATCGAGTCGTGGGTGAAGACGTAGACCACCGGCTGCCGCATGAGGGCCGAGAGGCGGATCGACGGGCGGAGGTAGTCCGAGAAGACGAGGAACGTGCCCCCGTAGGGCCGGAGCCCACCGTGGAGGGCGATCCCGTTCAGGACCCCGCCCATCGCGTGCTCCCGGACGCCGAAGTGGAGGTAGCGGCCGGGGCGGCCCGGGCGGAACGGCTCCTCCCCGGGGAGGGCGGTCCCGTTCGACTCCGTGAGGTCCGCCGATCCCCCCACGAGCTCCGGGAGGTGCGGGGCGAGCGCCGCGAGCACCTTCGCCGACGCCTTCCGCGTCGCCATCGCGCCATCCGGTTCGACGAGGTGGTCCTCCCACCCGGCGGGCAGGCGGCGGGCCATGACCCGGTCCCACTCGGCGGCGAGCGCCGGCTCGGCCTCGCGCCACCTCGCGAACCGCTCGAGCCAGGCCGCCCGCAGGCGCGCCCCGCGCTCCCGGACCTCGGAGAAGCGGGCGCGGACCTCGGCGGGCACGTGGAACGGCTCGGCGGGCCAGCCGATCCGCTCCTTCCACGCCGCGACCTCGTCGGGCCCGAGGGGGGCGCCGTGGGCCGCCGCCGTGCCCGCCTTCGTCGGCGCCCCCTCGGCGATCGTGGTCCGGACGATGATGAGCGACGGGCGGTCGTCGGCGGCGACGGCGGCCTCGAGGGCCGCGGCGAGGGCCTCCAGGTCCCGGCCGTCCTCTACCCGGTCGACGCGCCAGCCGTAGGCTCGGAACCGGGCGGCCACGTCCTCGGAGGAGGCGAGGTCCGTCGGTCCGTCGATCGTCACCCGGTTGTCGTCGTGGAGGACGACGAGCCGGCCGAGCCGGAGGTGCCCGGCGAGCGAGGCGGCCTCGTGCGAGATCCCCTCCATCAGGTCCCCGTCGGAGCAGATCGCGAACACCCGGTGGTCGACGATCCCGAAGCCCGGACGGTCGAAGCGGGCGGCGAGGAGGCGCTCGGCGATGGCCATGCCGACGGCGTTCGCGAGTCCCTGGCCGAGGGGGCCGGTGGTGGTCTCGACGCCCGGGGTGAGCCCGTGCTCGGGGTGGCCGGGGGTCCGGGAGCCCCAGCTCCGGAACCGGCGCAGCTCCTCCATGGGCAGGTCGTAGCCGGAGAGGTGCAGCAGGGCGTAGAGGAGCATCGAGGCGTGCCCGGCGGACAGGACGAACCGATCCCGGTCGGGCCACGCGGGGTCCGCCGGGTCGTGGCGGAGGAACCGGGTCCAGAGGACGTAGGCGGCCGGGGCGAGCCCCATCGGCGCTCCGGGGTGCCCGGAGCGGGCGTGCTCGACGGCATCCACCGCCAGGGCGCGGATCGCGTTCACGCACAGGAGGTCGACGTCGGTGGCGATCGCCCCGGCCCTCACGCGAGGGCCTCCACGTGCGCCAGGGCCGTCCGGAGCTGCCGCACGGCCTCCGCCGGCCCCGCGGGGTGGCCGGTGATGGCCGAGCCCACCACGAAGGCATCGGCGCCCGCCCGCCGGGCGCCCCCGATCGTCGCCGGCCCGATCCCCCCGTCGACCTCGAGGAGCGTCTCCGCCCCCTCGCGGTCGATGAGGTCGCGGGCCTCGGCGATCTTCCGCTCCATCCCCGCGAGGTAGGCCTGGCCGCCGAACCCGGGGTCGACCGTCATCACGAGCAGGAGGTCCACGGCGTGGAGGACGTGCCGCACCGCCTCGAGCGGCGTGGCGGGGTTCAGCGCCACGCCCGCGGCCGCGCCGAGCGACCGGGTGCGGGCGAGGGTCCGGTGCAGGTGGCGGGCCGCCTCCGCGTGCACGATGACCGTGGCGCACCCCGCTCCCACGAACGGTTCCACCCAGGGATCGGGGTCCTCCACCATCAGGTGGGCCTCGAACGGGAGGGCCGTGTGGGGCCGGCACGCGGCGACCACGCCGGGGCCCACGGTGAGGTTCGGCACGAACCGGCCGTCCATCACGTCCCACTGGATCCCGTCGACCCCGGCGGCCTCGAGCTCCGCCGCCGCCGCGCCGAGGCGGGCGTGGTCCGCGCCGAGGGCGGAGGCCACGATGCGGGCCGGCCTCATGCTCCACCTCCGAGGTCGCGCTGGAGGGCTCCCCAGTCGGCGAGGAACCGCTCCAGGCCGAGGTCGGTGAGGGGGTGCCGGACGAGCTGCTGCAGCACGGCGAAGGGCATCGTCGCGATGTGCGCCCCGGCCCGCGCCGCCTCGACCACGTGCATCGGGTGGCGGAGGCTCGCGGCGAGGACCTCGGTCCGGTAGCCCTGCGCGCGGTAGATCTCACAGACGTCCCGCAGGACGCGCATCCCGTCGGCCGCCACGTCGTCCAGGCGTCCCAGGAACGGGCTCACGAACGCCGCCCCGGCCTCGGCGGCGAGGATGGCCTGCGCCGGCTGGAACACGAGGGTCATGTTCACGGGGATCCTCTCCCGGGCCAGGGCCGCGGTGGCGGCGAGGCCCGCGGGGGTGCAGGGGCACTTCACGACGATGTTGGGCGCCCAGGAGGCGTAGGTCCGCCCCTCCTCGACCATGCCCGCCGCGTCGGTCGCGATGACCTCCATCGAGACCGGCCCCGGCACGATCGCGCAGATCTTCCGCAGGGCGGCCTCGGGGTCCGCGTGCCCCGCCTTGGCGAGCAGGGTCGGGTTCGTCGTGCATCCCCCGAGCACCCCCCAGCGGGCGGCCTCCTCGATCTCCCCGATGTCCGCGGTGTCCACGTAGATCCTCAAGGCGCACCTCCCGGACCGGCCTCGGAGCGCCGACCATCGTGGCGGGGGGTGCGGGCCGGGGCCACCTCCCGCCGCGGGGCCCGGGGGAGGAAGCTGGCCTCACCCCCTGGTGCGGCCGCCTCCCCCCCAGGGGGGAGTCGCCGGCCACCGGCGTCCTCCTCCGCCGGGGTGTGGCCGGTGGGCCGCGGCGTTCCTAGGCTCCCGCCGTGGCCCGTCCAGCCCTCGAGCTCGCGAGGACCGGGTCCCCGACGCGCGGGCGACCGGTCATCCTGGCCATCGCCGGCGACAGCGCGGCCGGGAAGACCACGCTCGCCCGCGGGGTGGCTGAGGTCATCGGGCCCGAGCGGGTGACCCGGATCTGCACCGACGACTACCACCGCTACGACCGTCGGGCCCGCGCCGAGCTCGGCATCACGCCGCTCCACCCGGACTGCAACTACCTCGACATCGTGGAGCAGCACCTGCGGCTCCTCGCCGGCGGCGAGCCGATCCTGAAGCCCGTCTACGACCACCGGACGGGGACGTTCGCACCGCCGGCGTACGTGCGCCCGAGGGACTTCGTCGTGGTGGAGGGCCTCCTCCCGCTCTGCACCAAGGCCATGCGGGA
This sequence comes from Actinomycetota bacterium, assembly GCA_035573995.1. Classification (GTDB taxonomy): domain Bacteria; phylum Actinomycetota; class UBA4738; order UBA4738; family HRBIN12; genus DATLZM01. The sequence continues at coordinate 11,072 of DATLZM010000417.1, forward strand.
CTGCGTCGACGTGAAGGTCTACCTCGACCCGGAGGAGGAGCTCCGGCGGGCCTGGAAGCTCCGGCGAGACTGCGCCGAGCGCGGCTACGAGCCGTCGGAGGTGCTCGCCGAGCTGGAGCGCCGCGAGCCCGACGCGGCGGCGTTCATCCGACCGCAGAGCGCCCACGCGGACATCGTGGTCCGCTTCTTCCGCCACCCCCGGGACCGGGACCCGAGCGAGCCGCTGCACGCGCGCCTCGTGCTGCGCCCCACGCTCCCGCACCCCGACCTCGAGGGCCTCGTCGGCGTGGCGGGGCCCGACGGACCGATCCGCCTCCGGCTGGACCGCGACCGGGGGAAGCCCGCCGACGTCCTGGAGATCTCGGCGGACTGCCCCCCCGAGGCGGCCCGCGACGTGGAGGAGGCGATCTGGCGGCGGATGTCGTCGGGCGGGGCCCTGCGGCGCGACCGGTTGGGCTGGCACGAGGGCGCCGGCGGCGGTCGGCGGAGCGAGGCGCTCGCCCTCGCGCAGCTCCTGATCGTCTACCACCTGGTGGTGGCCGCCGCCGGCGAGGCCCTGGAGCCGGGCCCCGGGGGGGACGCGCGGGTCCCGAACGCCGAGCCCGCCCGCCTCCCCGGCTAGCCGACCAGGCCTCCCCGGAGGGCGATGGCCACGGCCTGCGCCCGGTCCCTCGCCCCGAGCTTGCGGAGGATGGCCTTCACGTGGGTCTTCACCGTGTCCTCGGAGATGAAGAGCGCCTGGCCGATCTCGCGGTTGTCGAGCCCCCGGACGAGGTGGGCGAGGACCTCGCCCTCCCGCTGGGTGAGGCCGAGCTCGGCCCCGGGCCAGGACCTCCCCGCCCGGAGCGCGGCCGCCCGGAGCGCGATCCGTCCGCCGAGGGCCGGATCGACCACCACCTCGCCGGCCATCACCGCCTGGAGGATCCGGACGATGTCCTCGGGCGTCGCCTTCTTCAGCATGTAGCCGCGGGCGCCCGCCCGGAGCGCCTCGAAGATGTACTGCTCGTCCTCGTAGACCGTGAGGAAGACCACGTGGACCCCGGGGTGCCGCTCGGTGATCGTCCGGCAGGCATCCAGGCCGCTCGAGCGCTGGAGCCGGAGGTCCAGCAGGACCACGTCTGGACGGGTCTGGGCGATCACGACCAGGGCGCGATCGAGGTCCTCCGCCTCGCCCACGATCTCGAGCTCCCGGACGCCGTCGAGCATCGACCGGAGCCCCTCCCGGACGATCCGGTGGTCGTCGACGATCACGATCCTGATCGGGTCGCTCATCCCCTCCTCACCCCGTCGACCTCGCGCCCGGGCTGGTTCCGCGCCCGGGCCTGGCGCGGGATCCGGACCTCGAGCCGGGTCCCCCGCCCGGGCTCGCTCGTCACCCGGAGCTCGCCGCCCGCCAGGCTCGCCCGCTCCCGCATCCCAGTGAGGCCGAACGAGACCCCGCCGGGGGCGACCCCCGGGTCGAAGCCGCGGCCGTCGTCCGCCACCTCGAGGACGACCCCGCCCGCCTCCTCGCGGAGCGCGAGCCTGACCCGCGACGCGCCGGCGTGCTTCCGGACGTTGGTGATGGCTTCCTGCGCGATCCGGTAGAGCGCGACCTCGTGGTGGGGCGGGAGCGGGAGCTCGTCGGGGAGGTCGAGCTCGACCTCGGTCCCCTGGAGCTGGCGCGCGGCGAGCGTCCGGAGGCTCGGGACCAGGCCCAGGTCGTCGAGGATCGAGGGCCGGAGGTCGTAGATCGCGGCCCGGGCCTCGTCCAGGGCCTCGTCGACGAGCTCGCGCGCCCGGGTCAGCTCGGCCTCGGCGCGGTCCGGGTCGGTCCGGAGGGCCCGGAGCGCGGCGTGCAGCCGGTACCAGATCGAGACCATCTGCTGGGTGACCCCGTCGTGGATCTCGGTCGCGACCCGTCGGCGCTCCTCCTCCTGGGCCTCGATGGTCCGGCGCATGAGGGCCTCGAGCTCGGCCTCCTTCTCGGCCAGGGCCCGGAAGAGGTGGGCGCGCTCGATGGCGCCCGCCACGAGCGAGGCGGTCATCTCGAGGAACGCGACGTCCTCGGGGGAGAACTCCCGCCGTTCCTTCGAGTGCACGTTGAACACGCCGATCAGGCTCCCGGACCGCGAGACCACCGGCACCGACAGGAGCGAGGTGTACTCCTCGCCCCTGAGCTCGGGGATGTACTTGTAGCGGGGATCGGCCCACTTGTCCTCGGGGATGACCGCCACCTCGCGGTGCTCCGCCACCCAGCCGGCGACCCCCTCCCCCAGGCGGAGCCGGATCCGTCCCACGGCCTCCTCGAAGCCCGCCGTCGCCGCCCGGAGGACGAGCCGCTCCTCGGCCGGGTCCCACAGGTGCAGGAAGCACGCGTCCCCACCCGTCGCCTCGGTCACGACCTCCACGGTGGCGCGGAGGACCGCGTCGAGGTCGACGTTCGTGGCGATCTCCTCGATCACCCGGTGGAGCAGCCGTCGCTCGGTCTCCGCGGCCCGCGCCATCCTCCCACCTCCGGCCGGGGGCCGAAGCTTACCCGCCCGCACCACGGGTCCGCCCCGTCGCCCGCGTCAGTCCTGGTCGGGGACCCACGGATCGGCCAGGCGCTCGAGCCCGTGACGGAGCGCCCCGAGGTCGTAGGTGACGAGCTCGTCGCCCTCCCACCGGGCGCCGAGGGCGATGGCCTGCTCGGGGTCGTACATCCCCGGGGGCTCCGCCCCGCTCCAGCGGAACCCGGCCCAGTCGTCGGAGCGCCGCCCGAGCACCACGCGCCGGAGAACGCCTGCGTCGTTCACGTCCGCGAGGGCGCCTGCCCGGCCGCCGCGTAGGCACCGCCCGAGAACACCCGGCTGGCCAGGATGTCCTCGGCCTGGATCGTGACGAGGTCGCCCTTCGTCAGCCGCCGGCCCCCGCGGGCGTCCTCGTAGAGCCGGACGGCGTGGCGCAGGCGGGCCCGGTCGACCGCGTTCCGCACGCTGCGGCCGTTCGCGAACCGCGGCTGGCGCATCCGCTCCCGGAGGTAGGCCTCCAGGGCCACCTCCGCGTCGGGCGCGAGCCGGTACCGCTGGCGCTCCAGCATCAGCCGGGCGATCTGGAGGAGCTCGCCGAGGTCGTAGTCGGGGAAGTCGATGTGGTGGGCGATCCGGGAGGAGAGCCCGGGCACGTCGGCGAAGAACCGGTCCATCCGGTCCTTGTAGCCGGCCATGATGACGACGAGGTCGCCGCGCTGCTGCTCCATCACCTCGAGGAGGATCTCGACGGTCTCCTGCCCGTAGTCCCGCTCGTTGTCGACGCGGTAGAGGTGGTAGGCCTCGTCGATGAACAGGACCCCGCCCATGGCGCGCCTGATCACCTCGCGGGTCTTCGGGGCGGTGTGGCCGACGTACTGCCCGACGAGGTCGTCGCGGCTCGCGACCACCAGGTGGCCCTTGCGGACGTAGCCGAGGGCGTGGAGGATCCGCCCCATCCGGCGGGCCACGGTGGTCTTGCCCGTCCCGGGGTTCCCCGTGAAGCACATGTGGAGCGTGGGGGGCTCGGCCTCGAGGTTCAGCCTCCGGCGCAGCCGATCCACGACGAGCAGCGCCGCGATCTCGCGGATCCGCGCCTTCACCTCGCGGAGGCCCACGAGGTCGCGGTCGAGCTCCGCGAGCGCCTGCTCCACGGCGGGGTCGGGGGCGGGGACGTCCACGACGAGGTCGTCGGGCACGTCCCGCATCGGGTCGCCCGGGTCCCGGCACCGCCCGTCGGGCTCCGCGGGGCCGGGTCGCCGCATCCCCGGGCCGGCCGGCGGCGGCGAGGGCCGTTCCCGCCCCGACCACCCGAGGCCCTTCGTCGCCATGGCCGGGGGGACCTCGCGCGCCGGGTCGCGCGGCACGGACCCGCTCATCCCTCGGCCCCGTAGCGCTCGCCGTGCGGCCGGTCCGCCGCGTAGGGGTGCAGCGTGTAGCGGAGGACCCGGTCGTGGCTCGCCTGGCGGTCGAGCCGGAACCCTGGCTCCCTGGGCGGGCGGTGGACGATGAACTGGAGCGCGGTGGTCATCCTGGTGAGCGTGGGGTCGTACAGGCTGACCCGCACGTAGTGGTCCGGGAACGCCTCCCGGCACCGGCGGATCTCGTGGAGCGCCCCCGCCGGGTCCTCGAGGTCGAACATCGGCATGCCCCACATGTGCCAGTAGACGTTGCGGGGATGGGGGTCGTCCGTGAACTCGATCGCGACCGCCCAGCCCCGTTCCAGCCCGTAGGCGATCTGCCGCCCGATCTCCTCGTCGGTGAGGTCGGGGAGGTACGAAAACGTGCCCTGGGTGATCCGCATCGCGCTCACGCTCCTCAGGGGATCGCGGTGGGGGTCACGGTGACGTCGGGCGTATCGGTGGGTTCGAAGTCGAAGGTCACGTCCCCCCACACCTCGAGGGCGGCGGCGAGCTCCGGCGATCGCCGGGCCGCCTCGCGCAGCACGTCCGGGCCCTCGCGCGCCACGTCGCGCCCCTCGTTGCGGGCCTTGATCATGGCCTCCACCGCGACACGGTTCGCCGTGGCGCCGGCGGCGATCCCGAGCGGGTGACCGATCGTCCCCCCGCCGAACTGGAGGACGACGTCTTCGCCCAGGTAGTGGAGCAGCTGGTGCATCTGCCCAGCGTGGATGCCGCCCGAGGCGACCGGCATGACGCCCGGCATGTGGACCCAGTCCTGGTCGAAGTAGTGACCCAGGGCGGGGTCGGCGGGGTTGTGCGGCTCGCGGCACGTCGCGTAGTACCCGCGCACCGCCCCCGGGTCCCCCTCGAGCTTGCCCACGACGGTGCCGGCGTGGATGTGGTCGACGCCGAGCATCCGGCACCACTTGGCGATCACGCGGAAGTTCACGCCGTGGGTCTTCTGCCGCGTGAACGTCGCGTGCCCCGCGCGGTGCAGGTGCAGGAGCACGCCGTTCCGCCGGGCCCACCGCGACATCGACTGCATCGCGGACCACCCGATCGTGAGGTCGATCATCACGATCACGCTGCCGAGCTCCCTCGCGAACTCGGCGCGCTCGTAGATGTCCTCCATCGTCGCCGCGGTGACGTTGAGGTAGTGGCCCTTGATCTCCCCCGTCTCCTCCTCGGCCCGGTGCACCGCCTCCATGCAGTACAGGAAGCGGTCCCGCCAGCGGTTGAACGGCTGGGAGTTCATGTTCTCGTCGTCCTTCGTGAAGTCCAGGCCGCCGCGGAGCGCCTCGTAGACGACCCGGCCGTAGTTCCGGGCGGACAGCCCGAGCTTGGGCTTCACCGTGCAGCCCAGGAGCGGGCGACCGTACTTGTTCAGCATCTCCCGCTCCACGACGATGCCGTGCGGGGGGCCCTGGAACGTCTTCAGGTACTCGGGCGGGATCCGGAGATCCTCGAGCCGGAGGGCGCGGACCGCCTTGAACCCGAAGACGTTCCCGATGATCGAGGACGCCATGTTCGGGATCGACCCCTCCTCGAACAGGTCGAGCTTGTAGGCGATGTACGCGATGTACTGCGGGGGATCGGTGCCGGGGACCGGGACCACGCGGTAGCACTTGCCCTGGTAGTTCTCGTGGTCGGTGAGCCGGTCGGTCCAGACGACGGTCCAGGTCGCGGTGGAGGACTCCCCGGCCACCGCCGCCGCGGCCTCCTCGGGCTCCACCCCGGGCTGGGGGATCACGCGGAACGCGGCGAGGACGTCCGTGTCCTCCGGCTCGTAGTCCGGACGGTAGTAGCCCATCTCCTTGTACGGGATGACCCCCGCCGCGAACCGGTCCCGGCGGTCCCGTTGCGCCATGCCTCGCCTCCTCGCGTGCGTCCCGCTCGAGGCTACGCGCAGCTCTCTTCGTGAACAATGACGAGTTCTCGTAGATCGGTTCGAGGAAGGTCTAAGCTTCCGCCTCGGAGGCGGACGTGACGCTCTGGCAGCTCCGGACGTTCCTGGCGGTGGCGGAGGCGGGCTCGATCCGCGGCGCGGCGGCCGCGCTGTTCGTGAGCGAGCCGTCGGTCTCGGCGGCCGTCGCATCGCTCTCGCGGGAGCTCGGGGCCCCCCTCACCGAGCGGGTGGGCCGCGGGATCCGGCTGACCGAGGCGGGCCGCGAGCTCGCCGGCTACGCGGCGCGGATCCTCGGACTCGCGGACCGGGCGGGCCGGGCGGTGCGGGAGGCCGCCGGGCGACCCGGGCACCTCAGGATCGCGGCGGTCACCACCGCCGGGGAGTTCGTCCTCCCGCGCCTCCTCGCTCGCTTCCTCGCCCGTCGCCCGGGCACCGAGGTCTCGCTCGAGGTGGGGAACCGGGCCGAGACCGTCGCCCGGCTCCTGGCCGATCAGGCGGACCTCGCGGTCGCCGGGCGTCCGCCGTCCGGGAGCGGCATCCGGGGCGAGCCGTTCGCGGAGAACCTCCTCGTGGTGGTGGGGCCCCGCGACCACCCTCTCGCCCCCCGGCGGGGGCTCCCCCCGGAACGGCTGTCCGGCGAGACCTGGCTCCTGCGCGAGCCAGGCTCGGGCACGCGCGAGAACGCCCTCGGGTTCCTCGCCGCCACCGGGATCGAGCCGGGCCGCGTGCTCACCCTGGGGAGCAACGGCGCGATCGTGCGCGCCGCGGGCCTCGGGCTCGGGGTCGCAATGCTCTCGCTCGACGCGGTGGCCGCGGATCTCGCGTCGGGACGGCTCGCGCGTCTCCGGGTCCGGGGGACGCCGCTCCGGCGGGCCTGGCACGCGCTCACCCGGGAGGGCGCGCCCCTGCCGCCGAGCGCGGTCGCGTTCCTCGGCCTGCTCCGATCGCGGGGACGCGGGACCGCCGGTGCTGCCTGATCCAGGCCTCCACGGATCCGGCCCCGGCCGGGGTACCCTCGTGCCCGGCGTCGCGCCCCCGACCGGGGGCGGTGGAGGAGGGACCGTGCGATGGAGCTCTCGACCGTCCGCATCGAGAAGCCGGACGACCTGAACCTCGTCCTCGGCCAATCGCACTTCATCAAGACCGTCGAGGACCTCCACGAGGCGCTCGTCGGGGCCTCGCCGCACCTGCGGTTCGGTATCGCGTTCTGCGAGTCCAGCGGGCCGCGCCTCGTGCGCTGGAGCGGGAACGACGACGAGCTGGTGCGGCTCGCGATCCGGAACGCCCAGGCCATCGGCGCCGGGCACTGCTTCATCGTGTTCCTGCGCGAGGGCTTCCCCATCAACGTCCTCAACGCGCTGAAGATGGTCCCGGAGGTGTGCCGGATCTTCTGCGCGACGGCCAACCCGGTCGAGGTCGTGATCACCGAGACCGAGCAGGGGCGGGCGATCCTGGGGGTCGTGGACGGCGGCTCGCCGCTCGGCGTCGAGACCGAGGCGGACCAGGCGGAGCGGAAGGCGCTGCTCCGGCGGTTCGGGTACAAGCTGTGAGCGAGGGGCCGGGGCTCGTCGACGAGGTCGCCTGGCGCGCGCTCGTGGAGGGGATCCCCGCGATCCTCTACGTCGACGCCGTCGACGACCTCTCCACGAACCTCTACACGAGCCCCCAGGTCGAGAAGATCCTCGGCTGGAGCGCGGAGCGGTGGCGCGCGGACCCGGAGCTCTGGGTGCGCCAGCTCCACCCCGAGGACCGGGACCGGGTCCTCGCCGAGCACCGGGAGAGCAACCTCACGGGGGCGCCGTTCCGGAGCGAGTACCGGATGATCGCGCGGGACGGCCGCGTCGTGTGGTTCCGCGACGAGGCCGTCCTGGTCTGGGACGAGGAGGGGATGCCCGCCTACTGGCGCGGGGTGATGCTCGACATCTCGGAGCAGAAGCGGGCCGAGGAGCGGCTGCGGGAGAGCCTCACGGTCCTCCGCGACACGATGGTGGAGCGCCGCCGGCTGATGGCCCGCCTCGAGCGGGCCCAGGACGAGGAGCGGCGCCGGATCGCGGCCGACATCCACGACGACCCCATCCAGGCCATGACCGCGGCCGACGTCCACCTCCAGGCGCTCATCGCGGGGGAGGGGGACCCCGCCCGCCGACGCGAGCTCGAGGAGGTCCGGGCCGCCGTCTCCGAGGCCATCGAGCGGCTCCGCCACCTCCTGTTCGAGCTGCGCCCGCCCTCGCTCGAGGGCGGGCTCGCCGCGGCCCTCCGGACCTACCTGGAGCGGGTGGGGGCCGCCGCGGGGTTCCGGGCGGAGCTCGAGGACGGGCTGGACCGGGAGCCGCCGACGGAGGTGGCGGCCGCCGCGTTCCGGATCGCCCGGGAGGCGATCGCCAACGCCCGGAAGCACGCCGGGGCCCGGACGGTCCGGGTCGAGCTGCGGACCGCGGAGGGCGGGATCTCGCTCCGGATCTCGGACGACGGACGGGGGTTCGACCCCGCGATGATCGCCCGTCCGGAGCCCGGCCACCTGGGCCTCCAGGCGATGCTCGAGCGCGCGGAGCTCGCCGGGGGTTGGTGCCGGATCGACCCGGCGCCGGGCCGGGGCACCACCATCGACTGCTGGCTGCCGGCGAACGGCGGGTCGGGGTCCTGAGGGTCGGGGCGGCCGGCCGACCGCCGCACGCGCTAGGCTTCGGGCGGGAGGTGATCGCCATGGCCTCCGTGACCGACCTGCTCGGCAAGCGAGGGGTCCCCTTCGAGGCGATCCCGCACGAGACCACCTACACCTCGATCGAGGAGGCCCGGGCCCTGGGGATCGCCGCGGACGAGGTGGTCAAGGCCGTCGTGCTCGTGACCTCGACGGGGCGCGCCCTCGCGGTCGTGCCGGCCTCCCGCCGGCTCGACATGCGGCTCGTGCACGACGCCCTCGGCGACAAGCGCGCGCGCCTCGCGACCGAGGAGGAGCTCGAGCGCGACTTCCCCGAGATCGAGCTGGGCGCGATGCCCCCGCTCGGCTCGCTCGTCGGCGCCCGCACGCTCGTCGATCCCGAGGTGCTCCAGCACGAGGAGGTGGTGTTCGCGGCCGGCCGGCGGACCGAGTCCGTGAAGGTGCGGACGGCCGACCTGTTCCGGGACGAGCCGCACACCGTCGCGCCCCTCACCCGCCACCCGGAGGAGGAGATCTGAGCGAGGAGGGCGGGATCCGCGCGGGCGAGCCGGCGGAGCTCCTGGCCGCGGGGCGGGCCTTCGCGGACCTCTCGGGGTGGCGGAAGGTGGGCGTGGAGGGCGCGGACGCGCGCCGCTGGCTGGACGCGCTCGTCTCGGCGAGCCTCGACGACCTGGGGCCCGGCCGGGCCCGGCGGGCGGCGTTCCTCTCGCCCACGGGCGCCGTGCTCGCCGAGTTCACCGTGAGCGTCCCCGGCGGGGACCTCCTCCTGCTCCAGGACCCGGCCCAGCCCCGGCCGGTCGACGAGCTCCTCGCGCCCTACGTGCTCTCCTCCGACGTGCGGCTCCGCGACCGGACGGCGGAGCTTGGGCTGTTCGCGTTCCCGGGTCGGTCCGAGCCCCCGGACGCGCCGGGCGGGGCGCCCTCCGCGCCCTCGGTGCTCGGGGAGGGCGTGGACGTGATCTGCGCGGCGGAGGACCGGGAGGTGCTCCTGCGATCGCTCTCGAGCGCCTTCGCGCCGGTCCGGGAGGAGGACGTCGAGGCCTGGCGCGTGGGCCGGGGGATCGCGCGGTTCGCGGTCGACGGCGCCGACGGGGACCTCCCGCAGGAGTGCGGCCTGGAGGGCGTGATCTCGTGGGACAAGGGGTGCTTCCCGGGGCAGGAGGCGCTGGCCAAGGTGCGGAACCTCGGCCACCCCCGCCGGGTGCTCCTCCACCTCGGGGCCGCCGGGCCGGTCCGTCCCGGCGAGGCGGTGCTCGCCGACGGGGTCGAGGTCGGCGTCGTGACGAGCGCGGCTCGCTCCGGGGACCGCTGGTCCGCCCTGGCCAGGGTGCGGTGGGAGGCCCGACTGGCCCGGCTCCGGTCGCGGGCGGGGGTCGAGCTCGCCCCGGTGGGCTGACGCGGCCCGTCAGCCCGCGGGCAGGAGCGCGAGCCCCTCGGCCCGGCTCCTGGGGTCGAGGCGGAGCCCGAGCTCGACGGCGATCTCGAGCGCCCGGAGGTACTCGTCCCGGGCGAGCCGCCGGGCGATCTCGGGGTAGTCGTCGCCCCGGACCACGAGCCCGGCCGGGTAGTACTGCGCCATGAGGTTCACGTAGGTGTCGGGGCCGAGCTCCTCGGCCACCCATCGCAGGACGGCCTCGGTCTCCCCGAGCATCCCCGGCATCACGAGGTGGCGGAGGAGCACGCCCCGGACCGCGAGGCCCCGCTCGTCGAACGTGAGGGGGCCGACCTGGCGGTGCATCTCCCGGATCGTGCGGCGGGCGACCTCGCCGTAGTCGGGCCGGCGGAGGTAGCGGCGCGCGGCCTCCGGCGAGAGCACCTTGAGGTCCGGCATGTAGATCGAGACGACCCCCTCCATCAGCCGGAGCGAGTCGAGCGAGTCGTAGCTGCTCGTGTTGTAGACGATCGGGAGGCGGAGGCCGCGCTCCACCGCGATCGGCATCGCCTCGAGGATCTCGGGGACCACGTGCTCGGGCGTCACCCAGTTGATGTTGTGGCAGCCCCCCTCCTGCAGCTCGAGCATCATCCCGGCCAGGCGCTCGGGGGTGACCTCCTCGCCCTGGACGTGCCAGGAGATGTCCCAGTTCTGGCAGAACACGCAGCGGAGGTTGCAGCCGCTGAAGAAGATCGTGCCCGAGCCGTTCCAGCCCCGCAGGCAGTCCTCCTCGCCGAAGTGGTGGAAGTAGGAGGCGACGACCGCCCGCCGGCCGATCCCGCAGAGGGCCCGCCGGTCCGCCAGGCGGTCGATCTTGCAGCCCCGGGGGCACACCCCGCAGGTGGGGCCGAGGAGCGCGAGGGCCTCGCGGGCCCGCCGTTCGAGCTCCCCCGTGCGGTGGAGCTCCACGTAGGCGGGCTCCGGGCCCCGCGGCGCGGGGTCCACCTCGAGCGGGAGCCAGCGCGGCCGCACCTCGCCCCTCCTCCCCGGGATGCTACGACGGCCCGCCGCGGGTGGGCAGGGGGTCCCCGGACCCTCCGGCGAGGAGCGCCCGGAACCTCCGGGCGTCCTCGAGCATCGAGGCGTTGTTGAACATCGCCCAGGCCTCGCGGGCCCCGGCGTCCAGGGCCGCCAGGCAGCGGCGGCGGAGCTCGCGGAGGTCCTCGTCGGTGTAGCGGGAGCGGTAGCCGGCCCGTCCGTGGAGCCGGTAGTAGGCCACCTCGCCCGGGACCTCCTCCGCGGCGAAGGGGTCCACGCAGTGCACCAGGCCCAGCCCGCGGCAGAGCTCCGCCACGAGCCCGCGCGGCCAGTCGCCCCGCGGTTCCCACGCGGCGAGGAACCCCTCCCGCGGGACCGCCTCGAAGAACGAGCGGAGGTCGGCCACGTGCTCCTCGGTCGGGGTGAAGCTCGCCGGGCACTGGAAGACCACCACGTCGGCCCCGAGCTCCCGGGCCACCTCGAGCGTCCGCCCCCAGGCCTCCCGGACCTCCGCGGTCGGGCGGAACCAGCCGTAGGCCTCCGGCGGGCCGGCGAGGGGCTCGCGGAGCCTCCGGTACGTGGGGCTCGAGGGCGGGTGCGTGATGAGCTGCCACGCCTTCATCGAGAAGCTGAACCCCCGGGGCGCCTCCTCCCGCCACCGGCGCGCGGTCCCCGGGCGTGGCAGCTGGTAGAAGGTCTGCTGCACCTCGACCACGGGGAACTCCGCCTGGTAGCGGGCCCGGGCCAAGGGGAACCCGCAGCAGCCGACCAGCACCCGCGCCACGTCCCGAGTCTGCCAGGGTGGCGGCCGATCCCGCGAGCCGCTAGGGTTCGGGGGATGCCGACCGTCGTGCTCAGGGCGCCCCTCCGGGACCTGGCCGGCGCGGGCGAGGTGCCCGTGGAGGCCGCGACGGTCGCCGAGGCGCTCCGCGCGCTCGAGCGGGCCCGTCCCCGGCTCGCCGGATGGATCCTCGACGAGCGGGGGCGGGTCCGGGAGCACCTCGCGCTGTTCGTGAACGGGGAGCGCGCGGCGCCCGAGGCCCCGATCGCCCCCGCGGACCGCCTCCACGTCCTCCCCTCGATCTCGGGCGGTGGCGGGGATCTCGAGCTCCTCGTCGGGACCCGCAAGGGGCTCGTGGTGCTCCGCGGCCCGCGGGAGGGCGAGCTCGAGGTGGCGACCCGGGCCTTCCCGGGGACCCCCGTCGAGTACGCGGTCCGCGACCCCCGGACGGGGGTCTACCTCGCGGCCGTCACGTCCCCCGGCTACGGGCCGAGGGTCCATCTGGCCGAGGATCCGGCGGGGCGCTGGGAGGCCTCGGCGGGCCCCGCGTTCCCGCCCGACGCCGACGCCTCCGTGGCCCGGGTGTGGGTGATCCAGCCGGGGGAGGAGGAGGGGGTCGTGTACGCGGGCGTGGACCCCGCCGCGCTGTTCCGGAGCGCGGACGGCGGCAGGACCTGGGAGCTGAACCGGGCGCTCTGGGAGGAGCCGAGCCGGCCGCGGTGGCAGGGCGGGGCCGGCGGGCTCTGCCTCCACTCGATCGCGCCCTGGCCGGGCGACCCGGACAGGCTCGCCGTGGCCATCTCCGCGGCAGGGGTCTGGCTCACCGACGACGGCGGGGGGCGCTGGCGGCGGGGCGTGGCCGGGCTCGTCCCGCGCTACCTCCCCGAGGAGGCGCGGGACGGGGCCGTCGACCTCTGCGTTCACCACCTGGAGCGCTCCCCGGTCGAGCCCTCGACGCTCTACCTCCAGTTCCACGGCGGGGTCTACCGCTCGGACGACGGCGGCGAGGGGTGGGTGCCGATCGGCGAGGGCCTCCCCTCGGACTTCGGCTTCCCCCTGGTCCTCGATCCGCGCGACCCGGCCCGGGCGTGGGTCATCCCCCTCACCGCGGACGTCGACCGCGTCACGCCGGAGGGGCGGGTCCGCGTGTTCGAGACCGCGGACCGCGGTGGGTCCTGGCGTGAGCGGTCGGCGGGGCTCCCCGGCTCCGACGCCTACCTCACCGTGCTCCGCCAGGCCTTCTGCCACGACGGTCGCGAACCGCTCGGCCTGTACTTCGGCGCCACCTCCGGCGAGGTCTTCGGCTCCGCCGACGCGGGCGCCACCTGGCGGACGCTCGCCCGCCGCCTGCCCCCGGTCCTGTCGGTCCGGGTCGCCTAGTGCTCCGAGGTCAGCCCCGACCGACGTCGAGCGCGAGCCCCTCCTCCGCGAGGAGGATCGGTCCTTCGAACACGCCGGCCGCCTCCTCCAGCGACCGCTCCCGCGGGTTCGTCGGCCAGAAGTGGGTGAGCACGAGACGCCGCACCCCGGCGCGCCGTGCGGCCTCGGCCGCCTCCCCCGCGGTGAGGTGGAAGGGCTCCCGTCCCTCGGCCTGGTCGTCGAGCCAGCTGGCCTCGGCGAGCAGGAGGTCGGCGCCCCGGGCCAGCGCGACGAGCTCGTCCGAGGGGCCGGTGTCGCCGGTGTAGGCGAGGACGGCGCCGTCCGCCTCGACGCGGACGCCCAGGTTCGGGACCCAGTGGGGGAGGGGACGGGCCTCGAGGCGGAACGGCCCCAGCTCGACCGTCTCCCCGGGGACGAGGTCGCGGCCCTCGACCCGACGGGCGAGGGCCGCTCGGCCCTCCGGATCCTCCAGGCGGGCGACCCGGTCCAGGGCCCCGGGCCCGGCGAGGACGGGGAGCGGCGGGAGCGGCTCGGGGTGGAAGGAGCGGGCCAGGAGTAGCGGGAAGAGGTCGACGACGTGGTCGGGGTGTCGGTGGGTGAGGACGACGGCGTCCACCCGTTCGTGGGGGACGTGGCGGAGGAGGTTCGAGAGGGCGCCGTTCCCCAGGTCGAGGACGAGCGCGAACCCCTCCGCCCGCAGCAGGTACCCGCTGCACGCGGTCCCCGGCGCCGCGTACCCGCCCGAGGTGCCGAGGATCGTGAGCTCCATGGCGGCCATCGTACGGCGGCCGGCGCGCGGGCCGGGGGGCGGCGGGACCCCTCGCGCGTCGCGGCGCTCCTACCCGTCCCGCGGGGCGCGGAGCTGGGCCTGCGGCGGG
>DATLZM010000418.1:0-2873 GCA_035573995.1 Actinomycetota bacterium
GCGTAGGGGAGCCAGTCCTCGTCCCGCTCGATGCGAGCACCGGGGAACCACCGGGCGTAGAGCGGATGGGGTCCCGCCGTCACGCCACGGCCCCCTTCCCGGTGCGGACGTCGAGCACGGCCACCACGTCCTCGTCGAGCGCGCGGACGATGGCCCGCACGAGGTCGGCCAGCCTCGAGGCGGTCCCCCGTGCCACCACGACCTGCTGGCCCACCTCGCAGGCGGCGAGCAGATGGGCCTCGCCTTCCCAGAGGCGGATCTCGAGCGTCGAGGTCCGGTCGAGGTTCACGAGCGCCCCGTCCTCAGTGAGCAGCCACATCAGCCCGTCCCTCCATAGGTGCGGATGATCTCCTCGAGGTCGGGGAGCGGAGCTCGGTCCTTGAGCTCCTCGAGCAGCTCCAGGAGCCCCGGGAACCGCTCCCTCACCCACTCCCGCTTCCGAGCCGGGTGGCGGTCCAGGAACTCGTGGTCGGGCCAGCAGAGCGTCACCGCGTTCCGCGGGTCCCAGCGCAGGCGACGGTAGCGGCGCGGCAGGATGTGGGCCCAGGTCAGGTCACGCCGCGAGCCGCAGGCGACGCAGGCCCCGTCGCGACGGCGCACGTAGCGGGACAGGCGCTCGTCGGCCACCCGCTCCGCGCAGGCCGAGCACCACCTGTCGAGCACCGTCGCCCAGGAGGAGCGGCAGCGGCGGCAGTAGTCGGCGCCCTCCGGCAGGAGCTCGCGCGCCCGCGGGCCGCGGGCCCGCCTCACGCCGCCCTCCACCAGGACCCGGCGGTGGAGCGCACGAGCAGCTCGAGGAACGGCAGGGTGGCGAGCGCATCGATCTCGCCCGCGCACCGACCGCAGACGGTCACGGGGACGGGCTCACGCACAGGCAGCGCGCCTTCACGCTGGACCTGCATCCGCTCCACGCGCCAGTCCTCGAGGGGGGCGCGGCAGTGGCACGCGCAGCCGCAGCGGTGCTGGCTCACGGCGTGCCCTCCGCGCGGCAGCGGACCCCGAGGAACACCACCGCCCGCCGCGGGACCACGTCGTGGACCACGCGCCCACCCCTCCACGCGTGCTGGATGTCCGGGGTGGTCGGCACGTCCCGGCGCAGGAAGGCGGTGCCATGGACCGCGTCGTGGGTCCGCTGGAGCGCGAGCAGCGTCTCCGCCACCTGGGCCTTCGCCGCCGGGTCCCGGGCCGCGTACGGGAACACGAGGACGACCCACTCGCAGCCGGCCGTCCGAGCCGCGTCCTGGGCCTTCCCGATCTCCTCCGCCTCCTCCCAGGCGCCCGCCCGGACCCGGACCACCGCGTGATGCAGCACCTCGCGCATCCGAGCCCGGATCTCCGGGGTCGCCCGCTCGAGGTAAGCCGGGGAAGGCGAGGGCGAGGGGTCCTCCAGCGCCGGCAGGGGAGGGGGCGAAGGCGAGGGCTCGGCGGCCCCGGATCCCGCCCACCCGCCGAGGAGCGCCCAGACGGCGGGGAGCACCACCCCGGCCACCGCCACCCAGGCCAGGACCTGGTCGAACAGGACCTGCCGCGCCACGCGGCGTCGCTCGGGATCCGGGAGCACGGGCGGGTGCATCATCCGGCCCCCTCCGCGGGCACGGCAGGCGGGGTGAGGGCCGGCCAGGAGTCCACGAGGGGCACCCCGTAGGCCCGGGCGAGCTCCTCGAGGGGCGGTGGCGCCAGCCGCGGACGCGGGACCCCACGTCCCCAGGCCGCGTCCGCATCGGAGATCGGGCCGACGCGCACGAGGGCCTGCGGGTAGGCGTAGCGCGCCCGCCACCCGTAGGGCCCGCAGAGCACCGGACCCCACAACGCGACCGTCCCGTAGGCGTAGGCGACGGACCGGTGCTGGGCCAGCAGCGTCCCGGCGTGGGCCAGGCCCCAGATGCCGCAGCTGCAGTCGGGATGCGGCGAGGGGTGCCCGGCCGGCGGCCGGCCGCGCCCCCGCCAGAGGGTCCACGCGTCGGGGTCGGAGCAGACCGCCTCGAGGCGGGCGCGGGCCGGCCAGCGCACGGCCCGCGTGATCGAGACGAGCCGCGGACCGCCCGAGCCCACGCTCCAGCGCCAGCAGCGCGCCGCCACCACGACGCCCAGGCGGTCCGGAGCCTCGGTCCAGCCCTCCATCCCTCAGCCTGGGACCGGTTCGGGCTCCACGCGCTGCGGCGGAGGGGTGGTGGGCTGCGAGGGCTCCGGTGCCGGGACGGGCTCCTCGAGGGGCTCCCAGACCTCGCGGCGGACGGGCTCGCCGATCCAGGTCATCTCCGCACCTCCCGAGGAGGATGGTCCCGCCCGCATCACGCGGCCTCAGGCGCACGCCCACGGCCCCCACCCTCCCGAATGGGCCATCCGGACCGCCACGATCACGTTGGCCCGCGCGTTGTACGGGCTCGGGACCACCACGCCCCCGAACCACCGAGGCTCGAGGAACCGCCGGGCGCGGCCGGCCCAGTACGGCAGGCGATGCTGGAACACCCCCGCGTTCCCCGAGCCCTGGGCGTCGGGCCGGAACCCGCTCTCGCACCGGGCGATGGCGAGGGCCCGGCGGGCCCCGCCCGGGACCGGCCAGATGCGGGTCGCGCAGCGGATCAGCCGGCGGACCGGGCGCAGGTCCCCGTCCTCCCGCCAGGCCCGCTGCCAGTGGAGGGCGCAGGGGCCCCGCCGGTGGTGCGCCCCGGCCTCCACCGGGGCGAGGAGCGCCGCCACCACCCCGACGACGACTACTGCTCGCACGGCTCACCTCCTCCCGGGGCCGCGCTGGCCGGGGGCTCGGAGGACCGAGCCCCCTGTCGGACCTCGGCGGCCGCGGCCGCGAGTCCCGCCATGACCCGGAGCCGGTGGCCCTCCGCGTGCTCGTCGCGGCGCAGGCCCAGGGCGGA
>DATLZM010000419.1:0-1832 GCA_035573995.1 Actinomycetota bacterium
CCGGCCGCAGCCGGCCGGGCCGTCTCCGCGAGGCCGCGCCGCGCCAGCGCCACGAGCGCGAGGGGGACGATGCCGAAGGCGTACAGGATCCGCCACGAGCCGCCGGCCCGGGCCACCGCCAGGAAGGCGGCCCCCGCACCGGCCATCCCCAGGGCCGACATCGAGGTCAGGACCGCGAGGGCCCGCCCGCGACGCTCCGCCGGCACGAGCTCGACCACGACGATGGTCGCGAGCGCGTACTCCGTCCCCAGGAAGATCCGGGCCGCGAACTGGTAGGCGACCAGGTCCACGACCCCCCGCGAGAGGGCGGTGGCGCCCGTGGCCAGGGTGTACCCGGCGAGCGTCGCGATCAGCACCGGGCGGCGGCCGACGCGGTCGGCGAGCGGCAGGAGCAGGAGCACGCCGAACGAGCCCGCCTGGACCACCGAGACGGCCAGGCCCGCCCGGGCCGCCGAGAGGTGGAGCTCCGCCGCGATCAGGGGGAGCGCGAGCCCGAGGAGGAGATCGTCGTAACCCTGGAAGAAGGTGGCGGGCGCGAGGAGCAGGAGCGCGCGGCGCCCGGCCCCCTCGTCCGTCACGGCGCGCGGGCTACCCGCCCGGCGCCACCAGGACCTT
The DNA here is from genome assembly GCA_035573995.1 of Actinomycetota bacterium. Taxonomy (GTDB): domain Bacteria; phylum Actinomycetota; class UBA4738; order UBA4738; family HRBIN12; genus DATLZM01. Next base: position 616 of record DATLZM010000419.1, read on the forward strand.
GACCCCGCCATGCCCGGCCGCGAGCCCCGCGAGCGCCTCCCCCGCCGACCCCAGCGGCACGACCCCCGTGATCACCCGGGCGATGCCCGGCCGGGCCCGGAGCAGCTCGAGGGCGCGCCGCATCGTCGCGGGCGAGGGACCGGCGATGGAGAACGCCCGCTGCTCGCGGACCGTCATCCGCAGCAGCAGGACAGGCCCCGTCGGCACCCCCACGATCCCCACGGTCCCCCGCGGCCCGCAGACCTCGAAGACCTGCTGGAGGGACCCCACGACCCCGGCGCACTCGAGGACGACGCGCGCCCCCCTGGGGTCGATGCCGAACACCGCCTCGGCCGCGTCCTCGGCGGTGGGGTCGAGCACCACCTCGCACCCGAGCTCCGTGGCGAGCCGCCGCCGCTCCTCCCGCGGATCGCCGCCCACGACGCGGCACCCCAGCGCCACCAGCGCGGCGACCACGAGCGACCCGATCGAACCCAGCCCGCTCACGTAGGCGAGGTCCCCGGACCCGGCGCCCGACGCCTCGACGGCCCGGATCGCGACCCCGAGGGGCTCCGCCAGGGCCGCCGTCCGGTCGTCCACGTCCGAGGGGATCGGGATCAGGTTCCCCGCCGGGTAGCAGACCAGCTCGGCCAAGCCCCCGGCCCAGGGGGGCCTGGGCGGGGCGAGGCAGAACGAGGGCTCGCCGTCGCGGCACCACAGGCACTCCCCGCACCCGCGCGCCGGGTAGGGGACCACGCGGGTCCCCGCGGGGAGCGCCCCCGTGGGGTCGAGGTCCACGACCGCCGAGATCTCGTGCCCGAGGACCGTGGTCGGGCCGGCCAGGGCGCCGGTCGAGTACAGCATCCGGTCCGAGCCGCAGAGCCCGCAGTAGCGCACCCGGAGCCGGACGTCCCCGGGCCCGGGCTCGGGGTCCGGCACCTCCCGCACCTCGATGGTGCGGGCCCGCGTGAGGATCGCCGCCCGCATCCGTCCCCGCCCTCCCCCGGGACCGCGACGGGCACCGCGGCCGCGCCGCCGGGGCTCCTCGGCCGACGCATCGCCGCTGGTCCCGGGCCGGCGCGCCATCCTACACTCGGCGCCATGGGGTCCGGGTCCACCGGCGCGGCGCTCGCCGCGAGGTCGCTGCGCGAGGCGGGGGTCCGGGTGGTCTTCGCCCTCCCGGGGGAGCACATCGACCCGTTCCTCGAGGCGGCGGCCGAGGAGGGGATCAGGGTCAT
>DATLZM010000420.1:0-1992 GCA_035573995.1 Actinomycetota bacterium
CGGCCCTGGCCGAGCGGGCCAGCCAGGGGCTCGCCCCCGGGCGCCGGGCGGTCCGCGGGCTGTTCTCGGGCGGCACGCTCTGCTCGGAGGCGCTGGTCCTGCTCGAAGAGCGCCTCGGGACGGTCCGCTCGAACACCAGGGTGGAAGGCGGCCTCGGCGGCCCCCTCCCTCCCGGGACCCACCTCTGCCTGGACATGGGCGAGGAGGAGTTCACGCGGGGTCGGCCCCACCCGATGATCGATCCCGAGCCGAGGGCGGAGCGGATCGTCCGCGAGGCCCGCGACCCGTCGGTGGCCGTGGTGCTCATCGACGTCGTCCTGGGCCACGGGGCGCACCCCGACCCGGCGGGCGTCCTCGCCCCCCCCTGCAAGGAGGCGGTCGAGTCCGGGGCCGCCGTCGTGGCCCACGTGGTGGGGACGGACCGCGATCCGCAGGGGCTCGAGGCCCAGGAGCGGGCCCTCGAGGACGCCGGCTGCATCCTTGCCCCGACCAACGCGCGGGCCGCCCTCCTCGCGGCGGCGATCGCCCTCCGCCGCCCCGGGATCGCGGAGGCGACGCCGTGAGCCCGCCCCGGGTGGCGCTCCTCACCTACTCGACGAAGCCGCGGGGCGGCGTCGTCCACACGATGTACCTCGCCGAGGCCCTCCACCGGCGCGGCGCCCCGGTCCACGTGGTCGCGCTCGGGGACCCGGCCCGCGGGTTCTTCCGGCCGCTCCGGGCGCCGCACACGGTCCTGCCGGCGCCCGCGCCGGCGCCGACCCTGGAGGAGCGGGTCTTCGATTCCGTCGACGCGTTGGTCCGCGGGCTGGAGCGACTCGTCCCCGGTCGGTTCGACCTCGTCCACGCCGAGGACTGCATCGCCGCCACCGCGGGGCTCGTCCTGCGGGAGCGGACCGGGGTCCCCCTGCTCCGCACGGTGCACCACGTCGACGACTTCACCACCCCGGCCCTCGTCGAGTGCCAGCGCCGCTCGATCGTCGAGCCCGACGGGGTGATCGTCGTGAGCCGCACCTGGCGGGAGGCGCTCCGGCGGGACTTCGGGGTCCGGGCCTGGGTGGTGACGAACGGCGTCGACCTGCCACGCTTCCGGCGGCCGGCGCGGGCCGACGGCGCGCGCCTCCGCCGGCGCGTGGGGGCCGACGGTCGCTTCCTCTTCCTCACGGTCGGCGGGATCGAGCCGCGGAAGGGGAGCCTGGAGCTGGTCGAGGCGCTCGCGCGGTTGCGCCGGTCCGTGCGGCCGGCGCCGGTGGTCGTGGTGGTCGGGGGCCACTCGTTCCAGGACCACGGCCGCTACCGGGAGCGGGTCCTCGGACGGGCCCGGGGCCTGGGGGTGGAGCTCGGTCGCGACCTCGTCCTGCTCGGGACGGTGCCCGACGACGAGGTGCCCCGGTGGTACTGGGCGGCCGACGCGTTCGTGTTCCCCTCGGTGAAGGAGGGCTTCGGGCTCGCGCTGCTCGAGGCCCTGGCGGCCGGGCTCCCCGTGGTCGCCACCGACATCCCGGTGTTCCGCGAGTTCCTCGTGCCGGGCGAGCACGCGCTGCTGGCCCCGCCGGGTGACGCCGACGCGCTGGCCGACGCCATGGCGCGGATCCTCGGGGACCCGCGCGAGCGCGCCCGCCTCTCCCTCCGCGGGCCGGCCCTCGCCTCCCGCTACCGCTGGGAGCGGACCGCCCGCCAGCACGAGCGGCTGTACGCGCGGTTCGCCCTTCAGCGGAGGTCCGCGGCCCCGGCCTGACCCCCGGCCTCGAGCTCGGGGAACAGGAGGGGGATCTCGCGCGCCGCCTGGGCGCTCCCGTGGCTCGCGTGCATGACGTTCTCGGGGAAGCGCGTGCCGAGGTCCCCGCGGACCGTCCCCGGCGGCGACCCCGTCGGGTCGGTTCGACCCACCATCGCCCGGACGATCCCCACCGCGCCGGGACCCTCGACCACCGCCGCCACCACGGGACCCGAGGCGACGAACGAGACCAGCTCGGGGAAGAACGGACGGTCCCG
>DATLZM010000421.1:0-5666 GCA_035573995.1 Actinomycetota bacterium
CCGCGCGGCGCCGCGGCCGGGGGCGCCGGGGCCCCGGCCGAGGGCCCGCTGGGCAGGGCGCCCGCGACCGGGTAGGCTCGCGCCCACCCTCGTCCACGAGGAGGAGCGATGGAGGAGCGCACCCGGTTCGACCTCGGTCAGGGGGACATCCCGGCCGCCTGGTTCAACCTGCTTCCGAGCATGGCCGCGGCGGGGATGCGGCCGTTGCCGCCGCTCCACCCCGGGACCCGCGAGCCCGTCACGCCCGACCTGCTCGCGCCGCTCTTCCCGGAGGACCTGATCGCCCAGGAGATCTCCACGGAGCCCTGGATCGATGTCCCGGGCGAGGTGCTCGACGTGTACCGCCTGTGGCGGCCGACGCCGCTCCACCGGGCGGTGCGCCTGGAGCGGGCGCTCGACACCCCCGCCCGGATCTATTTCAAGCACGAGGGGGTGTCGCCGGCCGGCTCCCACAAGCTGAACACCGCGGCCGCCCAGGCCCACTACAACCGCCGGGCCGGGATCCGGCGGCTCGCGACCGAGACCGGGGCCGGGCAGTGGGGCTCGGCGCTCGCGATGGCCTGCCGGTTCTTCGACCTCGGGTGCCTCGTGTTCATGGTCAGGGCCTCCTACGAGCAGAAGCCCTACCGCCGGGTGCTGATGGAGACCTTCGGGGCCGAGGTCCGCCCCTCGCCGACCTCGACGACGGAGGCCGGGCGGCGGATCCTCGAGGCCGACCCCGCCTCGCCGGGGTCGCTCGGGATCGCGATCAGCGAGGCGATCGAGGTGGCGGCCCAGGACCCGGCGACGAACTACTCGCTGGGGTCGGTCCTGAACCACGTCCTGCTCCACCAGAGCGTGATCGGGCTCGAGGCCAAGCGGCAGATGGAGCTCGCCGGCGAGGAGCCCGACGTGGTGATCGGCTGCGTCGGCGGTGGCTCGAACTACGCCGGGCTCGCGTACCCGTTCATGGCGGACCGCCTCTCGGGGGCCCGCCCGGGCCTGCGGTTCGTGGCCTGCGAGCCGGCCGCCTGTCCCACGCTCACCCGCGGCCGGTTCGCCTACGACTTCGGCGATACGGGCCGGATGACCCCGTTGCTCCCGATGTACACGCTCGGGCACGGGTTCGTGCCGGCGCCCGTGCACGCCGGCGGCCTCCGCTACCACGGCGACGCGCCCTCGCTCTCGCTCCTGGTCCGGGAGGGGCACATGGAGGCCCGGGCGTTCACCCAGAACGCCGTCTTCGAGGCCGCCGTCCTGTTCGCGCGGACCCAGGGGATCGTCCCGGGACCCGAGCCCGCCCACGCGATCCGGGCGGTGATCGACGAGGCCCTCTCGGCCCGGGAGGCCGGGGAGGCGCGGGTGATCCTCTTCAACCTGTCCGGCCACGGGCACTTCGACATGCAGGCCTACGACGACTACCTGGCGGGTCGGCTGCCCGAGGTGGAGTTCCGCGAAGAGGACGTGGAGGCGGGGCTCGCGAGCCTCCCGCAGGTCCCGATCCCCGGGTAGCCGGTCGCGCCGGTCGGGTCCTCGACGTGCACGCTCACGCCGAAGTCGACCGCCGTACGCACGGCCCGGCCCGCCGCCGGTGTCGACCCCGAGGATGAGCGACCGAACGGGCCCGGGGATAGGGCCTGGCCGGTTCGTCCTGCCCGACGTCCCGTCCTACGCGGGCCCGACCTCCTCCAGCCGGCGCTCCAGGAAGGCCCGCTCGGCCGGGTTCGTGGCCAGGTCCAGGGCCCGCCGGTAGGAGGCCGCCGCCTCCTCCGCCCGGCCCAGCCGGCGGAGCAGGTCGGCCCGGGCGGCGTGGAGCAGGTGGTAGCCGTCGAGCGCGTCGGCCAGCCCGGGGTCGGCGAGGAGCCGCAGCCCCACCTCCGGCCCGTCCGCCATGGCCAGGGCGACGGCCCGGTTCAGCTCCACGACCGGCGAGGGCTGCATCCGGGCCAGCGCGGCGTAGAGGGCGGAGATCTCCGACCAGTCCGTGTGCTCCGGACGGGGCGCCCGGGCGTGGCAGGCGGCGATGGCGGCCTGGACCTGGTAGGGGCCCGGCCGGTGCAGCGCGAGCGCCCGGTCGAGCACGGCGAGCCCCTCGTCGATCCGGTCGTGGTCCCACCCGGACCGGTCCTGGTGCTCGAGCAGCACGAGGTCGCCGGCCGGGCCGACCCGGGCCTCCCGCCGGGCGTCGTGCAGGAGCAGTAGCGCGAGGAGGCCGAGGACCTCCGCCTCCTCCGGCATCAGCTCGGCGAGGAGGCGGGCCAGCCGGATCGCCTCGTCGCAGAGCCCCCCGCGGACCAGCGGGCCCGAGGTCGCCGCGTATCCCTCGTTGAAGATCAGGTACACGACGGCCAGCACGGCCGGCAGCCGCTCCGGGAGGAGCTCGGGCGGCGGGACCCGGAACGGGATCCCGGCGTCGCGGATCTTCCGCTTCGCCCGCACCAGCCGCTGGGCCATCGTCGGCTCGCTCACCAGGAAGGCCCGGGCGATCTCCCGGGTCGTGAGCCCGCCGAGCGTGCGGAGCGTCAGGGCCACCCGGGCCTCCGGGGCGAGCGCCGGGTGGCAGCACGTGAAGATCAGCCGGAGGCGGTCATCCGGGAACGCGTCCACGTCGCCCCCCTGCGGCGGGCGGAGCTCCTCCAGCCGCCGGAGCTGCTCGAGCTTCCGCTCGAGGGTCCGCTCCCGCCGGAGCCGGTCGATGGCGCGGTTCCTGGCCGTCGTGAGGATCCACCCTGCGGGGTTGCCGGGGACGCCGTCCCGGGACCACCGCTCCAGCGCGACCGCGAACGCGTCCTGGACCGCCTCCTCCGCGAGGTCCAGGTCCCCGAGGACGCGGGCCAGGGCGGCCACGGCGCGGCCGGACCCCAGCCGGAACGCGCGCTCCACCGCCTCGCGGCCCTCCGCCACCGCTCGCCCCCCCGCGTGGAGCCCCGACGGGCACCGCCCTCCGGCCGAGTCTACGGGGCGGCGGGCATCTCCGCGACCGGCCGGACCTCCACCGACCCGATCCGGGCGGACGGGACCCTGGACGCCCACGTCAGGGCGTCGTCCAGGGAGGCGCAGTCCAGGACGAAGTACCCGCCGAGCTGTTCCTTCGTCTCCGCGAAGGGCCCGTCGGTGAAGAGCGGCCCCTGCTCCCGGACGCGCACGGTGGTGGCGGTCGCGGTCGGCCCCAACCGGTCCCCGCCCCGGAGGACGCCGGCCCGCGAGGCCTCGGCGATGAAGGCGCGGTAGCCCTCGACGAACCTCGCGTCCTCCTCCTCCCCGAGCGACGCCCGCTCCGCCTCGGCCTCGTAGATCAGCAGCACGTAGCGCGGCATCGGTTCCTCCCTCCTCCCCCTGACCATCAGACGAACGGGCCGGGCATTCCTCGACGTCCATCGGAACGGGCTCCTGCGGACCGAGCATCCGACCTCGGCGGGTAGGCTAGGGCGCGATGGCCGAGCCGCTCGACCCCTCGGAGCTCCTCGGGATCGACCGGCTCCTCTCCGAGGAGGAGCGGGCCGTCCGCGACCTGGTCCGGGGGTGGGTGCGCGACCGGGTCCTCCCGGGGATCGCCGACTGGTACGAGGCCGGCGAGTTCCCCGTGGACCTGGCCAAGGAGCTCGGGGCGATGGGGCTCCTCGGGATGCACCTCGAGGGCTACGGGTGCGCCGGCGCGAACGCCGTCTCCTACGGCCTGGCCTGCATGGAGCTCGAGGCCGGCGACAGCGGGTTCCGCAGCTTCGTCTCGGTCCAGGGCTCGCTCTGCATGTTCCCGATCCACCGCTACGGGAGCGAGGAGCAGAAGCGGGAGTGGCTGCCCCGGATGGCCCGGGGGGAGGTGATCGGCTGCTTCGGCCTCACCGAGCCCGACGCCGGGAGCGACCCCGCCGCCATGCGGACCCGCGCGCGCCGCGACGGCTCCGACTGGGTGCTCTCCGGCACGAAGATGTGGATCACGAACGGGGCCATCGCCGACCTCGCGGTGATCTGGGCCCGGACCGACGAGGGCGTCCGGGGGTTCCTCGTCCCGAAGGGGACGCCGGGCTTCTCCGCCCGGGACGTCGGGCGCAAGCTCTCGCTGCGGGCCTCGGTCACCTCCGAGCTCGTCCTGGACGACGTCCGGCTCCCGGCCGACATGGTCCTGCCCGGCGCGGTGGGGATGAAGGGCCCGCTCTCCTGCCTCAACGAGGCCCGCTACGGGATCGTGTGGGGCGCGATGGGGGCGGCCCGGACCTGCTTCGAGACCGCCCTGGCCTACGCGCGGACCCGGGTCCAGTTCGGCAAGCCCATCGGCGCGTTCCAGCTCACCCAGCGGAAGCTCGCCGACATGGCCGTGGAGCTCGCGAAGGGCACGCTCCTCGCGCTCCACATCGGCCGGCTCAAGGACCAGGGGCTCGCCCGCCCCGAGCACGTCTCGATGGGCAAGCTCAACAACGTCCGGGAGGCGCTGCGGATCGCGCGGGAGGCCCGGTCGGTCCTGGGCGCCAACGGGATCACGCTCGAGTACCCGGTGATGCGCCACGTGGCGAACCTCGAGTCGGTCTACACCTACGAGGGCACGGACGAGGTCCACACGCTGATCCTCGGACGGGCCCTCACCGGCCTCGACGCGTTCGCGTAGCCCGCGTGTAGCCTTCCCGCCGCGGCACGACCGAACGAGGAGGAGGTTCCACCATGGCGCGGGAGATCGACTGGCAGCTGTTCGAGAAGGCCTGCGACCTCACCGCCTCGGCGCTGCGGGGGTCGATGGGCGGCGAGGGGAGCCAGCCGCCCCGGTTCGCGGCCGAGGTGTTCCGCGAGGTGTGGGCGGCCCTGAAGGAGGCCTCGGCCGACCTGCCCGCCAAGCCCAAGGCCGGGTTCTAGCGGAGCACGGGACCCGGCGCGCCGGGGCCGATCGCGGCCCGGGACAGGTCGCGGATCGAGACCACCCCGACCACCCGGTCGTCCTCCACCACCGGGAGGTGCCGGAACCCGCGGGCCAGCATCAGCTCGAGCGCCTCCCGCACCGTCGCCTCGGGGCGGACGGTCGTGGGGTGGGGGGTCATCCATTCCCCGACCGGCTGGCGGGCCGCGTCGAAGTGCGCGGCCAGGGCCCGGAGCACGTCCCGCTCGGTGAGGATGCCCACGAGCCGCCCGCCCTCGAGGACCAGGGCGGAACCCACCCGTCGCTCCCCCATGAGCGTGGCGGCCTCGGCGATCGTGGCCGTGGGCTCGACGGCGACCAGCTCGGTGCTCATCACGTCCCGGACGCTCGCCATCGGCCCGCCGAGCCTAGCGCGGGGGGCGCGCCCGCGCGACCCGCCCCTCCCCGGTAGCCTGGGGCCGGTGGACGCGCTCCTCGCCTGGTACGCGCCGCGCCGGCGGGCCTACCCGTGGCGGGCCACCCGGGACCCGTACCGGATCCTGGTCGCCGAGGTCATGCTGCAGCAGACCCAGGCGTCGCGGGTCGTCCCCCGCTACCGGGCCTTCCTCGGCCGCTTCCCGTCGGTCCGGGCGCTGGCGGCCGCCCCCCGCGCCGACGTCCTGCGGGCCTGGTCGGGGCTGGGGTACAACCGGCGGGCCGTCCTGCTGCACGAGGCGGCGCGCGCGCTGGCGCGCGACCACGGCGGGAGGCTGCCCCGGGACCCCGAGGGGCTCCGGCGGCTCCCCGGCGTCGGCCCGTACACGGCCGCCGCCGTGGCGGCGATCGCGTTCGGGGCGCGGGT
>DATLZM010000422.1:0-2792 GCA_035573995.1 Actinomycetota bacterium
GGGGAGGTCTCGCTCGAGTACGGCATCGCGGTCAGCCGCGTGTTCGTCCGGGAGCGGGAGTGGCGGGAGGCGGCTTCTGCCTTCCTCGCGAACGTCCGGGACGAGGCCGTCAGGGTGTGAACGAGAGCACCACGCCGTCGGTCGAGAGGCGCGCCCCGTAAAGGGGGCGACCCTGCGGACCGATCGCGACGGGACTCTCCCACGGAGCGCTGGGGCGTCATGGCCCAGCGCGCTGGCGGTACCTACCCCGAGGTCTCGGCCTCGATGTCGGCGACGATCGCCGCGAACCGCTCGATGGGGTCCAGCTCGTCGAGCGCCTCGACGACCCTGGCGAGATCCAGGTCGACGTACTCGTGCACGAGCACGTTGCGGAAGCCGGGCAGGCGCTCCAGGCTCCGGACGAGCTCCGCGGGGAACCGCTCGTCCTTCGCCAGGTTGCGGACCGCGCGCGTGTAGTCCTCGAACGGGTCGCCCCGACGAGCCGAGAGCTCGCCGGCGATGTCGATGACGGTCTGGCAGACGGTGAGGAGCGAGAAGAGCACGTCGTTGTGGAGCGAGAGGTCGCGCTCCAGCACCTCGGGTCCCCCGATGCGCGGTCGGAGCTCGCGGAGGTGGTCCAGGTGCCGGCGCAGCTCCGCGAGCCGTTCGACGAGGAAGGTCATCGCCTGAGCGTGCCCAGCTTCACCGCGCGCGTCCGCCGCAGGAACGGCTCCAGGTCGGCGGCCCGGAGCTGGACGTCCCGAGCGAAGGCCGCGTCGGCGTCGGGGTCCGCGCAGAACACCCGGCGCCCGCCGGTCACGATGCGGCGGGCGAGGTGCGGCGGGGCCTCCTGCAGGAGGATGAGGTCGAGCGCGTCCTCGTGCAGCTCGGCCATCAGGGCGGAGGCGAGGGCCACCCGGATCTCGAACAGCTCCTTGCCGGGAGCGTAGCGTCCCGGTGGGAGCAGGACGGCGAGGTCCAGGTCGCTCTCGCGGTGGGCGCGTCCCTCTGCGCGGCTCCCGAAGAGGTAGGCCGAGACGATCGGCACCCCGAGGGCCTCGGCACACCGCGCGACCGCCTCGGCGATCCTGCGGTCCTCCAGCGCGACGGCCGTCCCTCCACCCGCCATGGCGCAGCGAGCGTAGCACCGCGCCCTGCGGCACCGAGCAGCCGAGGGGCGCGGGCGAGGACGGGAGGCGGGGCCCCGAGCATCGCTCGCCGCCCCCGGGGACGCCGAAGGGCGCGGGCTCAACGCGAGAGCAGTCGTCCGAGGGCCCGGGCGTCCGCCGGGTCCACGCGGCGCAACCCTTTGATGCCGTCGAACGCGGCGTCGGCGGTCAGGATCGCGCCGATGCCGTGCGCGAGGCAGGTCCCGGCGTGCACGCGGTCGGCCGGTCCGAGGTGGGGGGCGCGCAGGTCCAGCGCGATCCGGAAGGCCTCGTCGGTCACGTCGAGGAGGGGGGAGAAGATCGTGTAGGCGGCCCGGGCCAGCCCGTCCAGGCGGCCGGCCCGGCCCGACCGCTCGACGTACCAGACCTCCTCGAGCACCGCCGCCGAGGTCCGCCCGTCCGCTCCCGCCGCCACCGCCTCGAGCACCCGCTGGCACCGGTCGCGGAGGGGTCCCTCGGTCGCCGCGTAGAGGACGACGTTCGCGTCGACGAAGAACGTCACGGCGGGAAGGCCCTCCGCCGTTCCTCCTCCACCAGGCGCTCGATCTCCTCGGTGGAGGGCGCCCTCCCTCGCATCGCGCGGATCCGCTCGAGCGCCTCCATCCGCTCCTCGGGCCGAACCCCGCCGAGCGACCGATCGATGGCCTCCCGGATCAGCGCCGAGACCGAGGTCCCCCGGCGGGCCGCCTCCGCGTCCAGCCGTCGCCGCTGTTCCCCGGAGATCAGGATCTGCAGCCGCTCGTTCAGCATGCGCATAGCATACTCAGCGACCCGCGTAGGTCCCGGGCCCCCCGGTGAGGAGCCGGCGGAGGAGCCTCGGGCGGGTGGAGCTCCGGCTCGCCCAGGTCCACCCCGACGCGTCAGGTCGCCGAGGAGCCGAGCAGGGAGCGGGCGAGGGCCCGGACCGCCCTCGGCCCCTCGTCCTCGGGGTTCCAGGGGCCCGAGAGGACCTCGGCGGGGCTCCGGCCGCCCAGGGCGCTCCGTGGGCGGTGGAACCACCGCCGCACGCGGAGCGCGTTGTACGTGCCGAGCAGGTCGGCGACCACCGTGGCGAGGACGTGGAGCCGCGCGGCCACCTCGTCGGGGGTGGGCCGGGCCCCGCCCGCGTACCGGCGCAGGCTCGAGCCGGAGATCCCGAGCAGGCCGGCGAGCTCCTCGGGGCCGAGGATCTCCGAGAGCGAGGTCCACCCGCGGGCCGGGAGCGGGCTCTGCTCGAGGGCGTTGGCCAGGCGGGCGAGGGTCTGGCGGATCTCCCGCCGGTCGAGCGACCGGGCCTGCATCCGGGCATTCGCGGCGCCCCGTCCCCGGCTGGGTCCTCCCTCCGGTCGTCGCATCAATGTTCGGGCGCGCCGCGCAGCAGGCGGCGGAGGAGGGAGGCTGCGAGCGGGAGGTCCTCAGGGCGGAGCAACTCCACGAGGCGGTGGAGCTGCTGGCGGAGCTCGCCGGCGCCGAACGCGAGGGATGCCTCCTCGGCCTCGGGCGGCAGGGACGTGCGGAGCATCCCCCTGGGCTCGCGGCGCGCTGCACGGACCTCATCCACCCCCTCCCGCTCCGGGGGGGCGAGGTAGGCCATCCCCCAGCGGCCCAGGCCCCGGGCCCGGCGGCGCAACATCCGGCGCGAGGGGGGCTCGAGCGGGGCGGGCT
>DATLZM010000423.1:0-12372 GCA_035573995.1 Actinomycetota bacterium
TACGCGCTCTGCATGTACTGCGGGATCTGCGTGGAGGTCTGCCCGTTCGACGCGCTGTTCTGGAGCCCGGAGTTCGAGTACGCGGTCCACGACATCCGGGAGCTCACCCACGAGAAGGAGAAGCTCGAGGAGTGGACCTACACCGTGCTGCCGCCGCCCGAGCTCGAGGAGGGGGCCGAGCCGGCGGCCGGGGAGGAAGGGTGAGCCGCCGATGACGCCCCAGGAGGTGGCGTTCGCGATCGTCGCGCTGCTCGGCGTGGCGGCGGCGCTCCGGCTCGTCACGGCCCGCAACGTCGTGCACGCGGCCCTCTACCTCGTGGCCACCCTGGCGAGCGTGGGGGCCGCGTACCTGGTGCTGGCCGCCGAGTTCCTGGGCTGGGTCCAGATCCTGATCTACGTCGGCGCGATCGTGATCCTGTTCCTGTTCGGCCTGATGCTCACCAAGGCCCCGATCGGGCGGGAGGCCCTCGACAACCAGCAACGGGGCCTGGCGGCGCTCGTCGCGGCGGCGGTCGCGGCGGGGCTCGGGGCCCTGGTCCTGGCGGCGTTCCCGTGGTCCGAGGCGCGGATCGACACCGCCCACGTGCGGACCGCGGACGTCGGCGCGGCGATCTTCACCGGCTACGTGCTCCCGTTCGAGGTGGTCTCGTTCCTCCTGCTCGCGGCGCTCGTGGGGGCGGTCGTGCTGGCGCGGAAGGACGAGGGGGGAAGGTGATCCGCCTCCCGCTCGCGCTCCTGTTCTCGGCCGCCCTGTTCTCGATCGGGGTGTACGGGGTGCTGGCCCGGCGGAACGCCGTGATGGTCCTCATGGCCATCGAGCTCATGCTGAACGCGGTGAACGTGAACCTGGTGGCCTTCTCCCAGTACCTGTCGGACCTCGCCGGGCAGGTCTTCGCGCTGTTCGTGATCGCCGTGGCCGCCGCCGAGGTCGGGATCGGCCTCGCGATCGTGATCCTCGTCTACCGGAACCGGGAGACGATCAACGTCGACGAGGTGAACCTCCTCAGGTGGTAGCGGCCGAGACCCTCGCCGGGGCCCAGCCGGGCGCGCTCTCGCTCGTCTGGCTGATCGTGCTCGTGCCGCTCGTGGCGTTCTTCCTGATCGTCTTCCTCGGCAAGCGGATGCCGGCGGGTGGCGCGGAGTTCGGGATCCTGGCGGTCGCGGCGGCCCTCGTCCTGTCGCTCCTCGTCCTGTGGCGGGTCGTGCAGGGGGCCGCCCCCTACGAGCGGAGCTTCACCTGGGCCCCCGTGGGATCGTTCACGCTCGAGATCGGCTGGTACGTGGACGGCCTGGCCGCGGTGATGTTCGTGATGGTGGCCCTGGTCTCGCTCTGCGTCCAGGTCTACTCGCTCGGGTACATGGCGGGTGACGTCCGGTTCACCTGGTTCTACGCCGCGCTCTCGCTGTTCACGGGGTCGATGCTGAACCTCGTCGCCGCCAACAACCTGTTCCAGCTGCTCGTCGGCTGGGAGCTGGTCGGCGTGTGCTCCTACCTCCTCATCGGCCACTGGTGGGAGGAGCACGCGAACTCGAGCTCGGCGATCAAGGCCTTCATCACCACGAAGACCGGGGACGTGCCGTTCGTGTTCGGGATCTTCGCGCTCGTCTTCGCCACCGGGACCGCGAACATCCCCCGGATCACCGAGGCGGTCGAACGGGGCGAGGTGGCCCACGGGCTCCTCCTCGCCGCCGCGCTCCTGCTGTTCGGCGGCGCGATCGGGAAGTCGGCGCAGTTCCCGCTCCACGTCTGGCTGCCCGACGCGATGGCCGGCCCGACGCCGGTCTCGGCCCTGATCCACGCGGCGACGATGGTGGTGGCGGGGGTCTACCTCGTGGGGCGGATGTTCGCGGTCTTCGCCGGGGCGGCCGGCGCCCTGGGGTTCGTCTCGACGATCGCCGGGATCACGATGCTGATCGCGGCGCTGCTCGCGATGGTCCAGGACGACATCAAGCGGGTCCTGGCCTACTCCACGGTCTCGCAGCTCGCCTACATGATCGCCGGGCTCTCGCTGGGCGAGGCCGGGTACACGCCGGGGCTGTTCCACATGTTCACCCACGCGTTCTTCAAGGCGCTCCTGTTCCTGGGGGCGGGCTCGGTGATCCACGCGGTCCACTCGAACAACATGAGCGAGATGGGGGGCCTCCGGAAGGTGATGCCCGTGACCTTCTGGACCTTCCTCATCGGCGCGGCCGCGCTCGCCGGGATCCCGCCCCTGGCGGGCTTCTGGTCGAAGGACGAGATCATCACGGCGGCGTTCCGCGAGGGGAACCTGGGGCTCTGGGCCGTGGCGATGGCGACCGCCGTCCTGACGGCCTTCTACATGACCCGGGCCGTGCTCCTCACGTTCTTCGGCGAGTACCGGGGCCACGGCCACCCCCACGAGTCGCCGGCGGTCATGACCTGGCCGCTCCTCGTGCTCGCGGCGGGCTCGGTGCTCGTGGGCTTCCTCGGGGCCCCGCAGCTCGGGGCGGTCTTCGCCGACTGGGTGCACGTCGGCGCCGAGGCCCACCACGAGCCCTTCTCCTACGGCTTCGCCGCGATCTCGGTGGCCGGCGCGGCCCTGGGGGTCCTCGCCGGGTACCGCCTGTACGCGAGGTGGCGCGAGCGCGAGCCGCTCCGCGCCCTGGGCCCCGCGTACACGCTCCTCGAGCGGAAGTACTTCCTGGACGACCTGTACTGGCGGGGCGTGGTGCAGCCGGTGCGGGACCGGCTGTCGGCGGCGGTCGACTGGTCCAACCGGGTGATCCTCGACGGGGTGGTCCACGCGTTCGCCCGGGCGGCCCGCCTGCTGTCGGCCGTCGTGCACCTGGTCGACACCCGGGCCGTGGACGGGGCGGTGAACGGCGTGGCGCAGACCACCGGGTTCACCGGCGGCCTCCTCCGCTACATCCAGTCCGGCAACGTCCAGCGGTACGCGGCGTTCCTGTTCACCGGGGTGATCGTGCTGGCGTTCCTCTTCACCAGGTTCTGAGATGCGACGGGGGGTCCGATGAGCGGTTGGGAGAGCTGGGCGATCACGGTCGCCACGTTCCTGCCGGCGGTGGGGGCGCTCGTGATCGCCTTCGTGCCGAGGGAGCGCGACCGGACGGTGCGGGCCCTCGGGGTCCTGTTCACCGGGGCGGCGCTCGTCGTCGCCCTCGCGATCGCGATCGGGTTCGACTACGGCCGCGCGTCGGGGCTCCAGTTCGAGGTCGACGTCCCCTGGATCTCGGCGATCAACGCCCGGTACCACGTCGGGATCGACGGGATCAGCCTCCCGCTGTTCGTCCTCACCGCCCTCCTCTCGTTCCTGTGCGCCGTGTACAGCTGGCGCTTCGTCCCGAGCCCCGGCCGGACCAAGGCGTTCCTCGCCCTCCAGCTCCTGCTCGAGACCGGGATGGCCGGGACCTTCATCGCCTTCGACCTGATCCTGTTCTTCGTGTTCTGGGAGCTCGTGCTGGTCCCGATGTACTTCCTGATCGGGATCTGGGGGAGCGCGAACCGGGAGTACGCGGCGATCAAGTTCTTCCTCTACACCCTCTTCGGGAGCGTCTTCATGCTCCTGGGCTTCCTCGGGATGTTCTTCCGGGGGCCCGAGCCCCACACCTTCGACATCCTCGCGCTCCAGGCGTTCGCGGCGGAGGGCGGGTTCAGCCGCGGGTTCCAGATGGTCGTCTTCGCGGCGGTGTTCCTGGGGTTCGCGATCAAGGTGCCCATGTGGCCGTTCCACACCTGGCTCCCCGACGCCCACACCGAGGCCCCCACGGTCGGCTCGGTCCTGCTCGCCGGGATCCTCCTGAAGATGGGCACGTACGGGTTCGTCCGGATCGCGCTCCCGCTCCTCCCGGACGCCGCCGCGGCCTGGGCCCCCTGGATCGGCGGCCTGGCGGCGATCGCGATCGTGTACGCCGCCCTGGCCTGCCTCGCGCAGCGGGACCTCAAGCGGCTGATCGCGTTCTCCTCGGTGGGGCACATGGGGTTCGTGATGCTCGGGATCGCCACCCTCACCGACACCGGGATCAACGCCGCGGTCTTCGGGATGGTGGCCCACGGCGTGATCACCGGGATGCTGTTCTTCTGGATCGGGTCGGTCTACGACCGCTACCACACCCGGATGATCGCGGACATCGGCGGCGGGCTGCTGCAGAAGGCGCCGCGCCTGGGGGCGATCTTCAGCTACATCGCGATCGCGTCCCTGGGGCTGCCGGGGCTGGCCGGGTTCTGGGGCGAGGTGATGGCCCTGCTCTCGGCGTTCAACCCGAACACCGAGCTCGGGCTGCCCATGGGGTGGTTCCGGGCCTTCATGGTGGCGGGCGGGGTCGGCACGATCCTCACCGCCGGCTACTTCCTCTGGACCATCCAGCGGGTGAACCTGGGGACGCTCCCGGAGCGGTGGAGGGAGGAGCCCATCCCCGACGTGCTCCCGGTCGAGTGGCTCTCCTGGGCCCCGCTCCTGGTCCTGATCCTCGCCCTCGGGGTCTTCCCCCGCCTGGTCTTCGGGATGACCGACGAGGCGGTCCGGGCCCTCACCGGTCTCCTGGGGGGCTGAGGCCGGCATGCCCCAGGGCATCGACTACCACGCGATCCTCCCCGAGCTGGTCCTGGCCGGGACCGTGCTCCTCGTCGTGGTGGTGGACGCCTTCCTCCGGCCCGCGCGGAGGTGGCTCGCGATGCCGCTCTCGCTCGCGGGGGTGCTGGGGGCCCTGGCCGCGGCCCTCTCGCTCGCCGGCCGGAAGCGGGCGACCTTCGGCGGCGCGTT
This sequence comes from Actinomycetota bacterium, assembly GCA_035573995.1. Taxonomy (GTDB): domain Bacteria; phylum Actinomycetota; class UBA4738; order UBA4738; family HRBIN12; genus DATLZM01. Next base: position 4,740 of record DATLZM010000423.1, read on the forward strand.
CGTCGTGGACGACTTCGCGCTCCTGTTCAAGGTGTTCTTCCTCGTGGTGGCGGTGGCGGTCCTCGCGATCTCGCTCCGCTACATCAGGGAGGGCCGCTACTACCAGGGCGAGTACTACTTCCTCCTGCTCACCTCGTTCCTCGGCTGCCTGCTGATGCCCTCCTCGCGGGACCTCCTCCTGCTGTTCCTCTCGCTCGAGCTGGTCTCCGCCCCCGCGTTCCTGATCGCCGCGTTCCGGAAGACCGACGTCCGCTCCACCGAGGGCGGCCTCAAGTTCTTCCTGATCGGCGTCCTCTCGACCGCGGTGATGCTCTACGGGATGAGCCTGGTCTACGGGCTCACCGGGGCCACCGGGCTCCGCGAGATCGCGGCCCGCCTCGCGGAGCTGCCGGCGGGGCAGGGGAGCCTGGTGCTCGCGGCGATCCTCCTCGTGGTGGCGGGCTTCGCGTTCAAGGTCTCCGCGGTGCCGTTCCAGTTCTGGGCCCCCGACACGTACGAGGGGGCGCCGGTCCCGGTGGCGGCGTTCCTCGCGGTGGCGTCCCAGGCGGCGGGGTTCGCCGGGCTGCTCCAGCTCATGTTCGGGGCCTTCGCCGGGCAGGCCGACCTCTGGGCGCCGGTGTTCGCCGCGCTGTCCGTGGCCACGATGACCGTGGGGAACCTCATCGCGCTCCAGCAGCGGCAGGCGATCCGGCTGCTCGCCTACTCCGGGATCGCCCAGTCCGGCTACATGCTGCTCCCGTTCGCCCTCGCCGGGGCGGACCCGGCCATCGACCGGGCGGCGTTCGCGGCGACCGTCACCTACATCCTGATCTACGCGGTGATGAACCTGGGGGCGTACGCGGTGTGCGTGGCCGTGGCCAGGGAGCGGCCGGGGCTCCTCTTCCCCGACTTCGCCGGGATCGTCCGGCGGGCGCCGGTGCTCGCCGTGGGGATGACCCTGTTCATGGTGTCGCTCGCGGGGGTGCCGCCGACCGGTGGGTTCTGGGCCAAGTTCTTCGTCTTCACCGCGGCCATCGAGCGGGGCGGGATCGGGGTGTGGCTCGCGGCGGTGATGGTGGTGAACTCGGTGATCAGCCTGTACTACTACCTCGCGATCCCCCGCCAGATGGTCTTCGCCGACGGCGACGAGCGTCCCCTCGTCGCCCCCGCGCTGGTCCGGGGGGTCGTGGCCGTGGCGGCGGTCGCGATCGTCGCGCTCTTCGTGTTCCCCGACCTCCTGGCCCGGGCGCCCCAGGGCGCGACGCTCCTCGGTCCCTGACCCGACGCGAGCGCCGGCGAGAACCCGGGGCGGTCCCCGCGACGAACGAGGTGTGGGAAACTGGCGTCGGGGAGAGGTCCCAGGAGGGTCGAGCGGTGATCGGGATCAACCGGATCAAGAGCTGGCTGCTGATCGCGGCCCTGGGCGGGCTGTTCGTGCTGATCGGCGCCGCGATCGGGGGACGGGAGGGGGCGACCACCGCCCTGGTCCTGGCCCTCGCGTTCAACCTCGCGATGTACTGGTTCTCGGACCGGATCGCGATCGCGAGCACCCGGTCGCGCCCGGTCTCCGAGGCCGAGGCGCCCGAGCTGTACCGGATCGTCCGGGAGCTCGCCGCGGAGGCCCGGATGCCGATGCCGCGGGTCTACGTCTCGGAGATGCTCCAGCCCAACGCCTTCGCCACCGGTCGCAGCCCGCGGCACGCGGCGGTCTCGGTGACCCGGGGGATCCTCCAGATCCTCGACGAGCGGGAGCTCCGCGCGGTCCTCGCCCACGAGCTCTCCCACGTCGCGAACCGGGACATCCTGGTGGGCTCGATCGCCGCGGCGATCGGGACCGCGATCACGTTCCTCGCCCGGATGGCGTTCTGGTTCGGCGGCGCCCGCGACGAGCGGGAGAACCCCCTCGGGCCCTTCGCGTTCCTCGTCGCGTGGCTCCTCGCGCCCCTCGCCGCCGGGCTGATCCAGATGGCGGTGTCGCGTTCGCGCGAGTACCAGGCCGACGAGTCGGGGGCGATCCTCTCCCGGGACCCGGAGGCGCTCGCGAGCGCCCTCCGCAAGCTCGAGCAGGCCGCGCGGCAGGTGCCGGTGCCCGCCACGGTGAGCCCGGCCCAGGCCCACCTGTTCATCGTGAACCCGTTCCGCGGCCGCCAGGCGGCGATGACGCTCGCCAACCTCTTCTCCACGCACCCGCCCACGGAGGCCCGGATCGCGCGCCTGGAGGAGATCGCCCGGCGGATCGGGGTCTAGGCCCGGTCCGCCCCGCCGCCGGTCAGGCGAGGGCGAGGTCGTCGAGGAGATCGCGGACCAGGTCGATCGTCGTCCGCGGGTTCACGAAGCAGAGGCGGAGCACCCGCTCGCCCTCCCAGGTCGTGGGGAGCACGAAGGCCCGGCCCTCGGCGAGCGTCCGGTCGCACCAGGCCTGGAGGGCCGCCGGGCCCCAGCCCCGTCGCCGGACCAGGAGCACCGAGAGCTCGGGCTCCCGGACGAGCTCGAGGGCGGGACGGCGGCGGACCTCGAGCGCGGCCTCCCGGGCCAGCCGGAGGACGGCCTCCACGGCCTCGCGGTACGCGTCGGTCCCGTGCACGGCGAGCGAGAACCAGAGCGGCAGCCCGCGGGCCCGCCGCGACATGTGGAACGCGAGGTGCATCGGGTTCCACCCCGGGGCGGCGTTGGCGTCCTCCAGGTAGGCCGCCTCCTGGGCGAAGGCCCGCCGGGCCGCCGAGGGGTCGCGGTAGAGGAGCGCGCAGCAGTCGTAGGGGGCGAAGAGCCACTTGTGGGGGTCGACGATGAGGGAGTCGGCGCGCTCGATCCCCGCGAAGCGCTCCCGCGCCGAGGGCGCGCAGAGCGCGGCGCCCCCGTAGGCGGCGTCCACGTGGAGCCAGACCCCCCGCTCCTCGCAGACCTCGGCGATCCCGGCGAGGTCGTCGATCGCCCCCGCGTTCGTGGTCCCGGCGGTCGCGGCCACCGCGAACGCCGCGTCCCCGGCCCGGTCCAGGGCCTCCCGCGCCCGGGCGGCCGTCAGCCGCCCGTCCTCCGCCGGCGCGGCCACGACGTCCACGTCCATCACGCGGGCCGCGGCCGCGATCGAGGGGTGGGCCTCGGTCGAGGTCACCAGGGCCCACCGCGGCGGCGGCCCGCCCCGCCGCTCCAGGGCGGTGTGGCGGGCGGCGACGAGGCCCGAGAGGTTCCCGGCGGTCCCCCCCGAGACGAAGCACCCCCCGGCCGCGGGCCCCAGCCCCGCGAGGTCGGCGAGCCACCGGAGGGCCTCGTTCTCGGCCCAGATCGCCCCGGCCCCGTCGATCCACCCGGCCCCCACCATCGAGGAGACCCCGAGGAGCAGGTCCGAGAGGGCGGCGGCCTTGGTCGGGGCGGAGGGCACGAAGGCCAGGAACCCCGGGTGGTCCGTGGGGATGGTCGCGGGGGCCACGACCTCCCGGAAGACCCGGAGGGCGCCCTCGACCCCGAGCCCGCCGGGCGTCACCGTGGGCCCGGCGCGGCCCGAGAGCTCCGCCGCCGCGGCCGGCCGCCCGAGGGGCGGGGGATCGGCCCGCAGGCGCTCGAGGGCGGTCCCGAAGACCGCCTCGGCGAGGCGGGCGGTCTCCTCCGTGAACCGGTGCATCGGGGCCGGGCCGCGCCGCGCTAGCGCGCCAGCTCGGCGCAGAACGCGGCGAAGGCGTCCACGTACCGGGCGATGTCGGCCTCGGAGTGCTGGACCGAGAGGGTCCACTGCTCCTCGTCGCCCGGGGTCATGAACACGCCGCGGTTCACCATCCAGTTGAAGGAGGCGTAGAAGAGCTCGGGGATGGTCTCGAGGAAGTCGCGGTAGTTGGTGAGCGGCTCCCTGCGGTAGGAGACGCACCCCTTCGCGCCCAGGTCCACGGTGTGGGCGGGGATCCCGTGCTCGTCGATCGCCCGCTGGCACCCCTCGGCGAGGAGCGACCCGATCTTCGCCAGGTGGTCGTAGGCGTCGCGGGTGAGGACCTTCGTGAGCGCGGCGAGCCCGGCCGCCACCGAGAGCGGGTTCCCGTTGAACGTCCCCTGCTGGGCCGCCCCCCTGGTCACGACCTCCATGATCCGGGCCTCGCCCCCGAAGGCGCCGATGGTGGCCCCGCCGCCGATGGCCTTGGCGAAGCACGCCAGGTGGGGCCGGACCCCGAACCGCTCGGTGGCGCCGCCGTAGGCGATCGTGCCGCCGCACTTCACCTCGTCGAAGATCAGCACCACCCCGTGGCGGTCGCAGAGGTCGCGGAGGCCCTGGAGGTAGCCGGGCTTGGGGAGCACGATCCCGATGTTCATCATCACCGGCTCGAGGATCAGGCAGGCGATCTCCTCGCCGTGCTCGCGGAACAGGTCCTCCACGGCCTGCAGGTCGTTGAACGGCACGATGATCGTGTCGCGCCACATCGAGCGGGGGACGCCCTTCGAGGTGGGACGCGTGGTGTAGGCGGTCCCCCGGGAGTCAGCGGCCTCGCCGCCGACGTCGTAGCGGATGCCCAGGGTGTCCGCCTCGGGCACCACGGAGAACAGCACCGCGTCGTGGTGCCCGTGGTAGGACCCCTCCATCTTCACGATCCGGTCCCGGCCGGTCGCGGCCCGGGCCACCCGGATCGCGTCCATCGTGGCCTCCGTGCCGGAGTTCACGAACCGGACCTGCTCGAGCTGGAACCGCTCGCAGATCGCCTCGGCGAGGGCGACGGTCCGTTCCGTGGTCACGGCGAAGTGGATGCCCTTGTCCGCCACCTCCCGGATGGCCTCGACGATCTCGGGGTGGGCGTGGCCCACCACGTTCACGCCGAACCCGCCGTGGAAGTCCACGTACTCGTTCCCGTCCACGTCCCACACCCGCGAGCCCCGTCCGTGGGACAGGTAGACGGGGTAGGGGTCGTTCGCCTGGAAGTTCGAGGCCACGCCGTTCGGCAGGCTCCGGACCGCCCGCTCGTGCAACCGGGCCGAGCCCGGGGTCCGCTCGAGGAGCCGCTGGTTCTCCCGGTCGGCGATCTCCGCCGCCCTCGCCTTCAGCCGCTCGATGTCCACGCTCTCACCTCCCGAGTGAGCGAAGTCTACCGGTGGGGGTGGCCGCCGGCCCCCGCCGGACCGTCGAAGGTCGGGCCGCCCGATGGTCGCTTCCGTCGGGGTCCGGCAGGGCCCGTCGGGCTCAGGGGCGGAGGTTCACGAACCCGAGGGGGATCCCGAAGTCCCGCTCGCGCACCGCGCGGATCACGGCCTGGAGGTCGTCCTTGGTCCTCCCCGTGATCCGGAGCTGGTCGCCCTGGACCTCGGGCTGGACCTTCACCGGGAGGCCGCGCACGAAGCGGATGATCTCCTTGGCCTTCTCCTGGCTGATCCCGCGGTTCACGTGGACGCTCTGCCGCACGGTCCCCCGCGCGGCGGGGAGCACGGGGCCCTCGGAGAGGGCCTTGAGCGGCACCTCCCGGCGGACCAGCTTCTCCTTGAGGACCTCGAGGGCGGCCCTCAGCCGGTCCTCGGTGGACGAGCGGAGCTCGATCAGGTCCTCGTCCTGGGAGATGCTGGTGCCGGTCCCCTTGAAGTCGAACCGGGTGAGGATCTCGCGGCGGGCCTGGTCGACGGCGTTGGTGACCTCGGCCATGTCCACCCGGGACACGATGTCGAACGAGAACCGGTCCCTGGCCATGGGCCCATGGTACCCGCCGCCGGCCCGCCCCTCGCCGGCTCCGCTACACTCGGGGGTGCTGCGGGAGGGTGCCCGAGCGGCCAAAGGGAGCGGTCTGTAAAATCGCCGGCGTACGCCTACGCAGGTTCGAATCCTGCCCCTCCCACCACCCGGGACCCTCGCCTACGGCCTGACGCCCACCTCGTCCAGGTGGCGGAGGAGGTCGGCGGGGTCCTCGTACACGCGGTAGGCGCCGGCGCGCTCCAGCTCGTCGGCGCCGTAGCCGCCGGAGAGCAGCCCGACGCCCAGGGCCCGGGCGCGCCGGGCCGCCAGCAGGTCCCACACGCTGTCCCCCACCACGACGGAGTCCGCGATGTCCACCGCGAGGCGCTCCGCGGCGGCCAGGAACAGATCCGGGTCGGGCTTCGCGCGGAGCACCTGGTCCCGGGTGATCACCGGGACCCCCTCCGGGACGCCGAGCGAGGAGATCGCCGGCGCGGCGCTCTCGAGGCGCCCGCTGGTCGCGATGGCCCAGGGGACCCCGGCCCCGGTGAGGTGGGCGAGGAGCTCGCGGGCCCCGGGCAGGGGCCGGACCTGGGGCCGGAGCCGGGCGTAGGCCTCGGCGTGCCCGCGCTGGAGCCGCTCGAGGAGCGCGGGGTCGAGGGCGCGGCCGGTCTCCCGGAGCAGGCCCTGGGCGAAGAGCCCCCCGCTCATCCCGATCTTCCGGTGGATCCGCCACACGGAGAGCTCGATCCCCTCCCGCTCCAGGGCCTCCCGCCACGCCAGGACGTGCTGGTACACGCTGTCGACCAGGGTCCCGTCGAGGTCGAACAGGAAGGCGAGGGGCCGGGGCTCCGCGGGCACGCTCACCACCGCCCGTGGAGCTCGCTCGCGGGGTCGAAGAACCCCCCGGCGGGACGGGCGTGGGCGTGCCAGTGGTCGGGGATCCTCCGCCGCTCGGGGTCGATCCAGTAGCCCCCCTCGCCGTACCGGGCGGCGGCGACCCGCTCCAGGTGTCCGAGGAGCCTGGCCTCGAGCCCGGGCTCGGGCAGCCCGTGGGTCCGCCAGACGACCATCGGGGTGGCGCAGACCAGGCAGTCCGCCACCCAGCACTCCTCGTCCTCGAAGTGCCAGGCCGTCACCCGCTCGGCCCGGCAGAGCAGGCACTCAGGTCCCTTCGAGCTGGAGCTCGACGGCATCCCCGACCTCCACCCCGTGCTCCTCGAACCACCCCTGGCGCATCTCCACCGCCCCGACGTAGGCGACCCCCGGCCGGTAGAGCGGGCAGGGGTCGCTCCGGCAGGGCTCCATGTCGAGGATAGCGACGACCCGGCCGGCTCGGTCCCAGAACGCGATCGAGAGCGGGAGCGGCGTGTCCTTCATCCAGAACGGGCCCCGGGTCGGCCGTTCGAAGAGGAACGCCATCCCGCCGTCCCCGGGCAGGCGGCGGACCCCCATCAGCCCTCGGGCCCGCTCCTCGGGGGTCCGGGCCACCCAGAGGGGTCCGGTCCGGACGACCCCGCGGTCGGTGCGGAACGCGATCCGCGCCCCGCGCGGCTCGGGGCGCGCCGGGGCGCCGCCCCCGCAGCCGGTGAGGAGGGCCGCGACGAGCAGGGCGGACGCCGCCCGCCGCGGAGCGGGCCGGGTCGAGCGGGTTGCTATCATCGGCTGCGTGCTGGAGTAGCTCAGTCGGCAGAGCACCTCCATGGTAAGGAGGGGGTCGTGGGTTCGATTCCCACCTCCAGCTCGGGCGGCCGCCCGACGGCCGGGTACACTTCTCGCAGGTCAGGCGGGGTAGCTCAGTGGCAGAGCAAGCGGCTCATAATCGCTGTGTCGCGGGTTCGAATCCCGCCCCCGCTACGAGGGAACCCCGGGAGGCGTAGATGGCGAAGCAGAGGTTCGAGCGGACCAAGCCGCACGTGAACATCGGCACGATCGGCCACATCGACCACGGCAAGACCACGCTCACCGCGGCCATCACGAAGGTGCTGGCCGACAAGGGCCTGGCCGACTTCACCCCCT
>DATLZM010000424.1:0-9340 GCA_035573995.1 Actinomycetota bacterium
GGGCGGATCGTGATCCTGCCCGAGAGGACCTCCGGGACCGGGCTCGGCAGGTCGAAGCGCACGAGGAGCGAGAGGAGGAAGGCCGGCGCGGCGTACGCCGGAGCCACCTTGAGCCCGTGCACGGCGCGGGCGATGCCGCGCCCGCCGGCCCGATCCGCCGCGGCCCGGCCGCCCCGGAAGAGGAGCACCAGGGCGAGCGCCGTCGCCGTGAGCATGGCGACCTCGACCCGGTAGGAGAGGCCGAAGCCCGGCGGGAGGAGCCCCGCCACCGGGCCCGCGAGGTCCCGGACCTCGGCCACCACCCCGATCCCGTGGAAGGCGCAGAAGTACAGCCACCCGATCCGCGCCACCGCCCCGACCCCGAGGTCGAGCCCCGACAGGGAGGCCCCCCCGAAGGCCAGGACCTGCCCGAGGAGCGCGAGGACGGCGCTCGTCCCGAGCCCCCAGGCCGTCGCCGTCCCCCACCCCGCCCGGAGGGCCGAGGGCTCGGTGGGCGGGGGGAGGAGCTCGGTGGGCGCGGGGAGCGGCCCGGTGGGCGGGGGGAGGGGCTGCGTGGCAGGGCGGAGGGGCTCGGTGGGAGGGGGGAAGGGCTCCGTCGCCGGGTGCATGGGCTCGGTGGGCGGTGCCGGCCCACCGGGCGGCGCGAGGGGCCGGGTCGGCTCGGTCGGCGGGGGTCCGGGCGGCCGCTCGCCCGGGTCCGGGGAGCCCCCGGCCTCGGCGCCCACCGTCTCCTCGGGCGGGAGCTCGGCCCCGCAGGCCGAGCACCGTCCCGCGCCCGGGGCGTTCTCCGCCCCGCACCTGGGGCACCTCACGGCATCCGCTCCAGGACCAGCTCCGCCACCTCCGTCGGGGTCCTCCCCACCGGGACGCCCACCGCCTCCAGGGCCTCGGCCTTGGCCTGGGCCGTCCCGCTCGAGCCCGTGACGATGGCCCCGGCGTGGCCCATCCGCTTCCCGGGCGGGGCCGTGAAGCCCGCGATGTACCCGACGACGGGCTTCGTGACGCGCTCGGCGATGAAGGCCGCGGCCCGCTCTTCGTCGTCCCCGCCGATCTCCCCGATCAGCACCACGAGGTCGGTATCGGCATCGGCCTGGAACAGCTCGAGGGCCTCGATGAACCCGATCCCGTGGACCGGGTCGCCGCCCATCCCGACGCAGGTCGACTGCCCCACCCCGCGCTGGGTGAGCTCGTGGACGATCTGGTAGGTGAGGGTCCCCGACCGCGAGACCAGGCCCACCCGCCCCGGCGCGCAGATCTCGCCGGGGATGATCCCCACGTTCGCTTGGCCCGGCGAGATCACGCCGGGGCAGTTCGGCCCCACGAGCCGCGTCGCCGTGCCCCGGAGGTAGCTCGCCACCCGGGCCATGTCGTGGACGGGGATCCCCTCGGTGATGCAGACCGCGAGGCGGAGCCCGGCGTCGGCCGCCTCCAGGATCGCGTCCGGCGCGAACCGGGGGGGCACGAAGATCAGCGAGGTGTCGGCCCCGGTCTCCTGGACCGCGTCGACCACCGTGTCGAAGACCGGGATCCCCTCCACGTCCTGGCCGGCCTTCCCCGGCGTCACCCCCGCCACGACCTGGGTGCCGTACGCGCGGTTCCGGAGCGAGTGGAACGTCCCCTCGCGACCGGTGATGCCCTGGACCACCACCCGGGTCCCTCGATCGACGAGGATCGCCACGCTACCGCTCCTCGCCGACCCCCGCGCGGGCCAGCTCCGCCGCCCGCTCGGCGGCCTCGAGCATGGTCGCGGCCGGCACGACCCTCGGGTGGGCGGCCGCCGCGAGGATCCGCCGGCCCTCCTCCGCGTTGGTCCCGTCCAGGCGGACCACGAGCGGGACCCGGGCCTCGACCCGCTCGAGCGCGGACAGGATCCCCCGGGCCACCAGGTCGCAGCGGGTGATCCCCCCGAACACGTTCACGAGCACCGCGCGGACCGAGGGGTCGGACAGCACCACCTCGAGCGCGGCGGCCATCGCCTCCGCGCTCGCCCCGCCCCCGATGTCGAGGAAGTTGGCGGGCCGCGCCCCCGCCCGCTGGACCACGTCCAGCGTGGACATCACGAGCCCCGCCCCGTTCCCGATGACCCCGACCTCCCCGTCAAGCTTGACGTACTGGAGGCCCAGCTCCCTCGCCCGCCCCTCCACGGGGTCGATCGGGAACGCCGCCCGCAGCCGCTCCAGCTCGGGCTGGCGGCCCAGGGCGAGGGCGTTGTCGTCGATCGTGACCTTGGCGTCCAGGGCGACCACCCGCCCGTCGTCGAGCAGGACGAGCGGGTTCACCTCCACGAGCGTGGCGTCGCGCTCGACCAGCAGGGCGAACAGCCTCCGGAGCACCGCGGCGGCCCCGTCGCGCGCCTCGGCCGGGAGGTGCCCGACCAGGCGCCGCACGTGGTGGTCGCGGAGCCCGAGGAGGGGGTCGACGTGGACGCGGCGGAGCGCCTCGGGCCTCGTCCTCGCGAGCTCCTCGACGTCGACCCCGCCCTCCGACGCCACCATCCCGAGGAACCGGCCGACGCTGCGGTCCAGGAGGAAGGCCGCGTAGAACTCGCGGGAGATCGGCACCCGCTCCTCGACCAGGACCCGGGTGACCGGGAGGCCCTTGAACCCCTCCGCGAGCATCCGCGCCGCGGCGGCCTCGGCCTCCGCGGGCGAGTCCGCGAGCACCACCCCCCCGCCCTTGCCGCGGCCGCCGGCCTGCACCTGGGCCTTCACCACCGAGCGGCCCCCGAGCTGCTCGGTGGCCTCCCGGGCCGCCTCCGGGGTGGCGGCCACGATGCCCCGCGGCACCGGGACGCCGGCGGCCGAGAAGAGCTCCTTGCCCTGGTGCTCGTAGAGGTCCATCAGGCGGTCGGGGTCCGCGCGGCGAGGCGGTCCCGGAGCCACGCCACGATCTCGCCGGTGGACGCGCCCGGCGTGAAGATGCGCTCCACCCCGACCTCCTCGAGCTTGGGGATGTCGTCCCTGGGGATGATGCCGCCGCCGAAGACCACCACGTCGCCCGCGCCCCGCTCCCGCAGGAGCTGGACGACCCGGGGGAACAGGGTCATGTGGGCCCCCGAGTGGCAGGAGAGCCCGACCGCGTCGGCGTCCTCCTGGATGGCGGTCTCCACGATCTGCTCCGGCGTCTGGTGGAGGCCCGTGTAGATCACCTCGAACCCCGCGTCCCGCAAAGCCCGGGCCACGACCTTCGCCCCCCGGTCGTGCCCGTCGAGCCCCGGCTTCGCTACGACCACCCGGTACCGCTCGGCCATCCGGGGCCAGTGTAGCCGAGCGCCGCTCCCCCCTAGACTGGGGGCGTGGCGAGGAGGATCAGGTTCCGCCCGCCCGGGCTCAAGCCGACCACGAGGGTCGGCACGCTCGGCCCCTACCGCGGCCGGCTGGGGCTCGCCTGGGTGATCGCGCCCCTGGTCGTGGGGGTCGTGATCCTGGCCGCGGGCTACCTGGCGCTCTTCCGCTGAGGACGGCGGCCCCCGCGGGGGTTCAGGTTCCGGACCCGGGGGCCGATGAGACCGGCGATGCCGATCGGCGCGAGCTTCGACGCGGTGCTGGGCGCGGCCCGGGCCGGTGCCGAGTGGGCCTGGGCGATGCTCTACGAGGACCTGGCGCCATCGGTCCTCGGGTACCTGCGGACGCGCGGGGCGGCGGAGCCGGAGGACCTCACGGGGGAGGTCTTCCTCCAGGTTGTCCGGGACCTCCACCGCTTCCAGGGGGACGAGCGGCGCTTCCGGGCCTGGGTGCTGGCGATCGCGCACCACCGCCTCCTCGATGACCGTCGGGCCAGGTCGCGCCGGCCGGTGGAGCCCCTCGACCCCGCGGCCGCCGACCTCCCCGACCCGGGCGGGGACCCGGTGGACCGGGTCCTCTCGACCGTCGAGGCGGAGCGGGCCCGCCGGCTCATCTCCCGGCTCTCCCCGGACCAGCAGGACGTGCTGCTCCTCCGCACGCTCGGCGGGATGACGGTGGCCGAGGTGGCCCGGACGATCGGCAAGCGGCCGGGGGCCGTGAAGCAGCTCCAGCGGCGGGCCGTCGCCGCCCTCCGGCGGGAGCTCGAGCGGGAGGGCGTAACCCTTTGATCCCCTCGAGCGCTCACGAAGGTGACGTGGTCCGTCCGCTGCGAGGCGTGAGCGGGGAGGAGCTCGACCTCCTGTTCGAGGGCCGGGTCCCCCACGAGGGGCTCGAGGACGTCGCCGCCCTCCTGGGGGCGCTCCCGGCGGCCCTGGCAGAGCCCCCCGACGAGGCGGTGGCCCAGCGCCACCTGGCGGCGATCGCCGAGGCGGCGGCGCGGACCGCGGTCCAGGCGCCCGTCCCGGGGACCAGGGTCGAGGAACGCCGTCCCCGGACGTCCAGGAGGTGGATCCCCATGCCCGTCGCCCGCCGCGCCCGCGTCCTGATCGCCGGCCTGGCCGGCGCCCTCGTCCTCTCCCTGCTCACCACCGGCCTCGCCGTCGCCGGCGTGGTGGAGCTGCCGGAACCGGCGCGGCGGGCCCTGGAGGCGGCCGGCGTCCCCCTGCCCAGCCAGGGCGGAGAGGATGGCGGCTCGGCCCCCTCCCCCGATCAGCTGCCGGAGCACGCGGACGACACCGCGTTCGCCGTGCTCGGCGCGATCGCCACCCACCTCCCGGAGCTGCGCGAGGGGACGATCTCCGGGTGCGAGTTCGGCGCCGCGGTGGCCGCCGCAGCCGGCGGCGGGGACGGGGATACGTCGCACTGCACGCACGGCGAGGAGGTGGCGGGCGAGGCGCCGGCTGGCGTCGCGCGGGGGGCCGCGGGCCGGGAGGCCTCCACCGGCGGGAGATCGGTGGCGGAGCAGCGGAAGGCGGCCGCGGAGGAAGCCAGGGAGGCGGCCCTGGAGCGGAGGGCCGCCGGCCGGGGGATGCCGGCCTGGGCGACCCCCCGGGGCGGGAACGTCCCGTAGGCCCGTGGCGGCGGTGGGACCGGGCCAGGACGCCGCGCGGTTGGCGGGGACCCCGCCCGAGGAACGCGCCGCCGTCCCCGACGTCGCGTTCCACGATCCCGGCGGCCGGCCCGTGTCCCTCGGGAGCTTCCGTCAGCGGAACGCCGTGGTCCTCGCCTTCCTCCACGAGGGCTGCGAGCCCTGCGCGGCGTTCGCGCGCGACCTCGCCGCCCTCGAGCCGGAGATCCGTTGGGCGGGCGGGGTGATCCGGGCCGTCCTCGGGCGGCCGTCCGCGCTCGCCATCCCCGCGCTCATCGATCCCGGAGGCACGGCGAGGCGACGCCTCCTGGGGCCGGACGCCGACCTCCCGACGGTCCTCGTGATCGATCGGTACGGGGCTCCCTGGGCCTCCTATCCCGTGCCCGGGCACCGGTTCCCCTCCGCCGAGGAGATCGCGGCGAGCGTGCGGCACGAGGCCTTCCAGTGCCCGGAGTGCGGCGCGCCCGCCTGGGAGTGACCCGCGCTCCTTCCCTCCCGGGCCCGCCGGGCGTAGAGTTACATCGTTGTGATCCAAGGCGGTGACGAGGTGCCCGATCCCGGGTCCGACCGAGCCCGCGAGCGCACGGTCCGCCTGCTGGTCGCCGTCCGCGGCCTCTCGGGCCACGTGTACGGGCCGGGCACCGCGGTCCGCGTGCGGGGGTTCGGTTCGAGCGTCGATGGCTTCGTGGGCGGGGACTGGCTCCCGCTCAGCTGGTGGGAGTTCTCAGAGGGGGTCGAGGACCCCACCGCGTGACGCCGACCCCGGGCTGACCGCCGCCCGCTCGCCCGCGCGAAGGCCACCCGGGCCAGCCGGCAGCGGCCGAGGCGCATGCAGCGGCGCCCGTCCGCGGCCGCCGCCGGGGACCCCGCTCGCGATCGCTCGACGGCGGGGTCCCCGAGCGGTCAGCCTCCGCGCGCGGGCTCAGGTCCCCGGATGCAGGATGACCTTGGTGTAGCCCTCGATCCGCTTGTCGAACTTCTCGTAGGCCTCGGGGGCCTTCTCCAGCGGCAGCTCGTGGGACACGACGAAGCTGGGCTTCGCGCGTCCCGCGATGATCAGGTCCCGGAGGTGCCGGTTGTAGCGCTTCACGTTGCACTGCCCGGTCCCCATCCGCAGGCCCTTCTCGAACAGCTTGCCGATCCACACGCTGAGGAACCCCCGCTTCGCCGACTCCTCGGGAGCGCCGGGGTCCGCGGGGACGTACAGGCCCGGCACCCCGAGGGCGCCGGTGGGCCTGACGGTCTCGATCAGCTTGTTCAGGACCACCGCGGGCTCCTCGCGCGCGGCGTGGGGCAGCACGGCCTGGTAGCCGACGGCGTCGACGCCCTTGTCGGTGCCCTCGCCGTCGGTCTGGTCCCGAATCTGCTCGGCGGGGTCGCCCTCGTCGAAGTTGATCGGGATCGCACCGATCTCGCGGGCCTTGGCGAGGCGCTCCGGGACCCGGTCCACGGAGAACACCTTCGACGCCCCGCGCAGGAGCGCCGAGTACGCGGCCATCAGGCCCACCGGGCCGGCGCCGAAGACGGCCACCGTCTCACCGGGACGCACGTCGGCCAGCTCGCACCCGTGGTAGCCGGTGGGGAAGATGTCGGCGAGCAGCGCGAAGTCGGCCTCGTGCTCGGTCCCCGGGGGCAGCTTCAGGCAGTTGAAGTCGGCGTAGGGGACCCGCAGGTACTCGGCCTGGCCCCCCGGGTAGGGACCCATCGCGACGTAGCCGTAGGCCCCGCCCGCGAAGCCCGGGTTCACCGTGAGGCAGAAGCCCGTGAACCCCGCGACGCAGTTCTTGCAGAACCCGCACGCCACGTTGAAGGGCATCACGACGCGGTCGCCCTTGCGGATCGTCGTGACGGCCTGCCCGACCTCCTCCACGATCCCCATGTTCTCGTGCCCGAACACGATCCCCGGCTCGGCCGCCGTGCGCCCCTCGTACATGTGGAGGTCCGACCCACAGATGCAGGTCGAGGTGATGCGGACGATGACGTCGTTGGGGTGCTCGATCCTCGGGTCGGGCACCTCCTCGACGGCCACCGAGAAGGGACCCTTGTACACCACAGCCTTCATGGCACCTCACCCCGTTCTTCGCGCTCGTGCCGCGGTCGCCACACGCCGGCGGCGGTGGCCCCCGGGCGGGCGCGTCCCGGACGACGGGGCGCACGATGGAGGAGCGGGTGTGGGCAGCGGCCGCGGGCAGGACGTCGCGCGGGCGGACGTTCCGATCCATCGACGGGATCCCCGACCGGCTGCCGAGCCGTATCTTGGCCCCGCACCGCGGGGGCGGTCAAACGCGCCGTTCCGAGGCGGGGCCGGTCGGTCTCAGCCGACCTTCCGCAGCGGCGCGTAGGCGAGCAGGAGCCGCTTCTCCCCGACGTCCTCGAAGGCCACGGTCGCCTCGGCGTCGGCCCCGGCGCCCGAGACCGAGAGCACCACGCCCTCCCCCCACCGCTCGTGGATCACGGTGTCGCCGGGACCCACCGGGATCGGGGCCCGCCGTGCGGAGCCGGCCCCCCGCGGGGACGAGGCGGCCGCCGCCCACGTGGCGCGCCCCGGCGCCGGCGCCTCGGTCTCCACCGCCCGCACGAGCTCCTCCGGGATCTCGGAGAGGAACCGGGACGGCGGGTTGTAGGAGGTCTGCCCGAACAGCGACCGGCTCCAGGCGTGGCAGAGGTAGAGGCGCTCCTTGGCCCGGGTGATCCCGACGTAGGCCAGGCGCCGCTCCTCCTCGAGCTCGTGGGCGTCGGTCATCGACCGGTAGTGGGGGAAGACCCCGTCCTCCATCCCCACGATGAAGACGACCGGGAACTCGAGGCCCTTCGCGTTGTGGAGGGTCATGAGCGTGACCGCCGAGGCCTCCTCGTCGTACTCGTCCTGCTCGGAGACCAGAGCCACCTGCTCGAGGAAGGCCGCCAGGTCGCCGTCGGGGTCCCGCTCGGCGAACTCCGCGGCCACCCCGCCCAGCTCGCGGATGTTCTCGATCCGCCCCTCGGCCTCCACGGTCCGCTCCGCCTCGAGCTCGGCGAGGTACCCGGACTCCGTCGCCGCCGCCTCCACCATCCGGGCCGGCGTGGCGCCCTCGGCGAGGACCGCGGCCAGCCGGTCCATCACCTCCACGAACGACCGGACCGCCCCCCGGGCCCGGGGGCCGAGCTCCGGCACCTCGTCGGCACGGCGGCAGGCCTCGAGGAACGGGATCCCCTCGAGCACGGCGAAGGCCTCGAGGGCCGCGACCGTGGCCTCCCCGATCCCCCGCCGGGGGGTGTTGATCACCCGCCGGGCGGAGATCGTGTCCTGGGGGTTCACGAGCAGCCGGAGGTAGGCGAGGACGTCCCGCACCTCCTTCCGCTGGTAGAAGCGGACCCCGCCGACCACCCGGTAGGGGATGCCGGCACGGGAGAGGACGTCCTCGAGGACCCGGCTCTGGGCGTTGGTCCGGTAGAAGACCGCGACGTCCCGGTAGCGGTAGCCCTCCTCGGTCGTGAGCCGCTCGATCTCCTCGGCGACGAAGCCCGCCTCCTCGTGCTCGTCCTCGGCCCGGAACCGCACCACGAGCTCGCCGGTCCCGAGGTCCGTCCAGAGGGTCTTGGGCTTGCGGTGGACGTTGTGGGCGATCAGCGCGTTGGCGACGGCCAGGATGTTCCGCGTCGAGCGGTAGTTCTGCTCCATCAGGAACACGGCGGCGTCGGGGTAGTCCCGCTCGAAGTCCAGGAGGTTCTGGATGGTCGCCCCCCGCCAGGAGTACACGCCCTGGTCGGCGTCCCCGACCACGCAGACGTTGCGGTACCGGGCCGCGAGCAGCTTCACGAGCTCGTACTGCGCGCGGTTGGTGTCCTGGTACTCGTCGACCAGGATGTGGCGGAACCGCTCCTGGTAGTGCCCGAGCACCTCGGGCACGGCGCGGAACAGCCGGACGGTCTCGGCGATCAGGTCGTCGAAATCGAGGGCCCCCGCCGCCCGCTTCCGCTCCTCGTAGGCGAGGTAGGCCCGGGCGATGGTCTCCTCGTAGGGGCCGGAGGCGAGCCGGGCGTAGTCCTCCGCGGAGAGCACGTGGTCCTTGGCCCGGCCGATGGCGGCGGCCACGGCCCGGGGCGGGTAGCGGCGGGGGTCCACCCCCTGGGCCTTGAGGACCTGCGCGAGGAGCCGCTCGGTGTCGCCCTCGTCGTAGATGGTGAACGCGGAGGGGAGCCCCAGGTGCTCGTGCTCACGCCGGAGGATCCGCGCGCAGGCGGAGTGGAAGGTGGAGATCCACATCCGGGAGGCGACCCGCTCCCCCACGAGCGCCTCCACGCGCTCGGCCATCTCCCGCGCGGCCTTGTTCGTGAACGTGATGGCGAGGATGGCCCCGGGCGGGACCCCGCGCTCCCGGATCAGGTAGGCGATCCGGTGGGTGAGGGCGCGGGTCTTGCCCGACCC
>DATLZM010000425.1:0-10780 GCA_035573995.1 Actinomycetota bacterium
CCGGTCCCGATCGTGGCGTGCGCGGCGGCGGTCACCGCGGGGAACGAGCCCGTGATCGCGTTCCGGTAGAGGGCGCCGGCGCGCGCGAGGCGGCGGAGGTTCGGCCAGGCGTCGGGCCAGCGGCGGAGGACGTTCCACCCACCGCCGTCGATCACGAACGTCACGATCAGGCGCGGGGGGCGGGCCGGCGCCGGTATCCCCGGGAGGGGCCGGCCGTCGGGGGCCCGGAAGGCCTCGAACCCCATGAGCCGGGCGGCGGTGGGGGCGAGGTCGGCGAGGGTCACCCGCTCCACGGAGTCGGAGGGCTCCACGATCCCCGGCGCCCAGACCACGATCGGCACGCGCTCGGCGTACATCCAGACCACGGCGTGGCTCGTCCGCGGGTCGTTGGGGACCAGGGAGCGGGACTCCTGCGGGTAGTTCGAGCTGGAGAAGGGGGTGACGAGCAGCTGGAGGTCCCCCGATCGCTCGGGGTGGTAGGCGCGGACCACGAGCTCGAGGTACTCGGCGCCGAGGTCGCGGGCCATCCGCTCGAGCGTCGGCCGGGGGTCCGGGCGGAGCAACCTCCGCACGGCGTGGCCGAGCCCGGCCCCGGCCGCCAGGAGACCCAGGCCGCCGAGCCAGGCCAGGACCGAGCGGCGCCCCGGGTCCTCGGGCGCCCGCGCCCGGAGCACCCCCCACCCCAGGGCCAGGACCACCGTGCCCGAGAGGGCGCCGAGGAGGGCGGAGTGCGCCGCGGTCACGGCCACGGCGGTGGCCGCGGCGAGGAGGGCGACGAGGAGCCGACGGGGGAGGTTCCGCACCGGTCCCGATGGTCGCACACGCCCGGGCCCCCGCCCACCGTCGCGTGATCCCGCCCGGGCCGCCCGTGGCGCGCGGGCCGCTCGACCCGGGCGTCGGGCGCTCCGGCGGGGCCCTCTCAGGCGCGCTTGCGCGGGAGGTCGAGGAACGGGAGGGGGACCACGGTGGCGGGGATCCTGGCCGGCTCGCCCTCCACGGTCCACTCGACCTCGAGCCGGGTCCCCGGATCCTCGCACCGCCGGTCGACCTGGGCCAGCGCGATCATCCGCTTGAGGATCGGGGACCAGGTCGTGGAGGTCGCCCGGCCGACCTGGTCACCGCCCCGGAGGACCGGGGTCGGTTCGCGGTCCACGACGGGGGAGACCGCGGGCGGGAGCCCGTGGCGGGCGAAGGCGGCCTCTATCCCCTCCCACGCGAGCTCCAGCCCGACCAGGCGTCGGGGCGGCCCGCCCCGGGCCGCCTCGGCCGCGAGCGCCCGCTTCCCCACGAAGTCCGCCTTGGCGAGGTCCACGAGCCGCCCCAGCCCGATCTCGTAGGGCGAGTGCTCCTGCTCCGGGGAGGCGGCCTGGCGGACGCCCGTGTAGTCGACCCCGGCGAGGATCAGCCCGGCCTCAACCCGGCACACGTCGAGGGCGCGGATCCCGGCGGGGCGGATCCCGAAGGGCTCCCCGGCCCGGAACAGGGCGTCCCAGACGTCGAGGGCCCCGGCGGCGGGGATCCAGAGTTCGTAGCCGAGGTCGCCCGTGTACCCGGTGCGGGTGACGTCCACCTCGACCCCCGCGACCTCGGCCCGCCGGCGCCGGAAGTACCGCAGGTCCGCGAAGCTCCGCCCGGTCGCGGCCGCGAGGACGTCGCGGGAGCGGGGCCCCTGGAGCGCGAGGGCCGCGAGCTCCTCGGTGACGTCCCGGATCTCGACGTCGAGCCGGTGCGCGTTCAGGACGAACCACCGGTACGAGGGCTCCGCCGAGGTCCACCGGAACCGGTCCTCGGCCAGGCGGGTCACGGTGCCGTCGTCGATCACCTTCCCCCGCTCGTCGCACCAGGGCGTGTAGAAGACCCGGTCCACGGCGAGCCTCGAGACGTCCCGCGTCATCACCCGGTCCACGAGGCGGGGGGCGTCGGGCCCCGAGATCTCGTACTTGAAGAGCGGCGAGACGTCGATGACGGCCGCCTGCTCGCGGATCGCGTTGTACTCGATGTCGTGGAAGTCCGCGTAGACCTGGGCCGCGAGGTAGCCCGCCCACTCGCCCCAGGCCAGCTTGCGGTTGAGCGCGCTCGTCCGTGGGTGGAACGCGGTTCCGGTGCTCACGGTCCTCCTCCTCCGCGGGTCCGTAGAGTATGCACCCCGCGACCGGGGACGACCCGGCCGGCCGTCGGCCGGCGGCGACCGGCGGTCACGGCGGGGCGGAGCCGCGCACGACCACTGGTCAGGGACGGGGGCCGGCCGGCGCCCGCGGTCGTCTAGCATGGGCGGGCCGCGCCCGCGGCGGCGCGGGGGAGGCGGAGCGGTGGAGCCGTACGACGCGGTGATCGTGGGCGGGGGCCACAACGGCCTGGTGGCCGCGGCCTACCTCGCCCGGGCGGGCCGGCGCGTGCTCGTGTGCGAGCGGCGCGAGGTCCTGGGGGGCGCGGCCGTCACCGAGGAGGTGGTCCCCGGCTTCCGGTTCAGCGTGTTCTCCTACGTGGTCTCGCTCCTCCGTCCCGAGATCATCCGGGAGCTGGACCTCCCCCGCCACGGGCTCGAGATCCTGCCCCTCGACGGCACGTTCACCCCGCTCGACGGGGACCACCTCTGGCGGGTGAACGACCACGGGCGGACGATGCGCGAGCTCCGGCGGTGGTCGATCTCCGACGCCGAGGCCTACGAGGACTACGGCCGGGCGATGGTGGACATGGCCCGGTTCATCAAGCCCATCCTCTCGGTGGTCCCGCCGGACCCGGGGCGGCTCAACCCGCTCGAGTGGCGGCCCCTGGCCGGCCTGGTCCGGTCGTTCCGCGACCTGCCCCAGCGGCTCCAGGCCACGTTCATCCAGCTCATGACGATGAGCGCGGTGGACTTCCTCGCGCAGTGGTTCGAGACCGACCCGCTGATCGCCACGATGTCGGCCTCGGGGATCATCGGCACGTTCCAGGGCGTCCGGTCGCCGGGCACGGCCTACGTCCTCCTCCACCACTACATGGGCGAGATCGACGGGGCCTTCCGGGCCTGGGGGATCCCGCGCGGGGGGACCGGCGGGGTCTCGGCGGCCATCGCGTCGGCCGCCCGGTCCTTCGGGGCGGAGATCCGGACCGGGGCGCCGGTCGCGCGGGTGCTGACCCGGGGGGAGCGGGCGGTGGGGGTGGCGCTCGCGAGCGGGGAGGAGATCCTCGCCCGCCACGTCCTCTCGAGCGTCGACGTCCGGCGCACGTTCCTCGACCTCCTCGAGCCGGGGACCGTCGACGAGGGGTTCCTGCGCGAGGTCCGTCGGTACAGGTTCCGGGGCTCGTCGGGGAAGGTGAACCTGGCCCTCGACGGGCTGCCGGAGTTCTCGTGCCTCCCCAACGCCGAGACCACCGAGCACCTCCGGGGCGCGATCAGCTTCTCGCCCTCCGTCGACTACATGGAGCGGGCCTACGACGACGCGAAGCACGGGCGGTTCTCGCGCCGGCCCTACCTCGACGTCGTGATCCCCTCGCTGGTGGATCCCACGGTGGCCCCGCCCGGGAAGCACGTGATGAGCTGCTTCGTGCAGTACGCGCCCTACCACCTGGCCGAGGGGGAGTGGGACGACGCGACGCGCGAGGCGTTCGGGGAGACCGTGATCGACACGCTCGAGGAGCGGATCCCCAAGATCCGGGACCTGATCGTGGGGACGCAGGTCCTCTCGCCCCGGGACATCGAGGAGATCACCGGCCTGTCCGAGGGGAACATCTTCCAGGGGGAGCTCTCGCTCGAGCAGCTGTTCTTCAACCGGCCGGTGCCCGGGTGGGCGCGCTACCGGACCCCCGTCCGGAACCTGTGGCTGTGCGGCTCCTCGGTCCACCCGGGCGGCGGGATCATGGGGGCGCCGGGGCGGATCGCGGCGCTCGAGGTGCTCCGGTCGGAGCGGCGGGGCAGGTGGGCCGCGTGAGGGCCGCGCGCGGGGGTGCGGCCCGGTGAGCGGGCGGTACGACGCCGTGGTGATCGGGGCCGGCCACAACGGCCTGGTGTGCGCCGCGTACCTCGCCAGGGCGGGGGCGCGGGTGCTGGTCCTCGAACGGCGGGAACGGGTCGGGGGGATCCTCGCCGACCACGAGCTCGTGCCGGGGGCCCGCGTCCCGGCCGTCGTGCACACGGTGGGCCGCCTGCGCGCGTCCGTGGTCCGCGACCTGGACCTCCGCTCCCACGGGCTCGAGCTGATCCGCCCGGCGGTCCGGGCCTTCGCGCCGCTGCCCGGCGGCGGCGGCCTCACGCTGTGGTCGGACCCCGCGCGGACCGCCGAGGAGCTCCGGGCCCTGTCCGTGCGCGACGCCGGCGCCTACCCCCGATTCGACCGCCGGGTCCGCGTGATCGCGAGCTTCCTCGCCCACCTGGCCGCGAGCACCCCGCCCGACCTCGGCTCGCCGGGGCTCGCCGACGCCCTGACCGGCCTCCGGCTCGGCCGGGCCTTCCGGCGGCTCCCGCCGCGGGCGCGCCGGGAGGCCCTCCGGGCGCTCCCCATGGCCGTGGCCGACCTCGTGGGGGAGGCCTTCGAGACCGACGTCCTCAAGGGCGCGCTCGCGTCGCGGGGGGTCCTGTTCACGGCGATGGGTCCCTGGTCCGCCGGGACCGCCGCCGTGCTCCTCATGGACTCCGCGGGGAACGACGGGGGCGCCCCCGGGCAGACCGCCTTCGCCCGCGGCGGCCCGAGCGCCCTGGCCGAGGCCCTGGCGGCGGCGGCCCGGTCGTCGGGGGCCGAGATCCGGACCGGGGCGGAGGTGGTGGCGGTCACCACGGCCGGCGGGCGGGCCACGGGCGTGGCGCTGGCCTCGGGGGAGGAGGTGGCGGCGGACGCCGTGGTCTCCTCGGCCGACCCCAAGCGGACGCTCCGGGAGCTCGTGGACCCGGTCGTCCTCGGGCCGACGCTCCTGTGGCGGGCGGGGAACATCCGCACGCCGGGCTGCACGGCCAAGGTGAACCTCGTGCTCTCCGGCCTGCCGCGGTTCCCCGGGGCCGACGAGGAGCGCCTGCGGGGGAGGATCCTCGTGGCCCCCGGGGTGGACGCCCTGGAGCGGGCCTTCGACGCCTCGAAGTACGGCCGGGTCTCGGAGGAGCCGCTCCTCGAGGCGGTGATCCCCTCCCTCGCGGACCCCTCGATCGCGCCGGAGGGGCTGCACGTGATGAGCGTGCTCTGCCAGTGGGCGCCCTACCGGCTCCGCGACGCCGACTGGGAGGCCGAGCGGGACCGGCTCGGCGACCTCGTGCTCAAGACCCTGGAGGCGTACGCGCCGGGGATCTCGGACCTCGTCGTGGCCCGCGAGGTGCTCACGCCCGTGGACCTGGAGCGCGACTTCGGGCTGCCCGAGGGGCACGTCCTCCACGCCGAGCCGGGGTTGGACCAGTTCTACGCCTGGCGACCGCTCCTCGGGCACGCCCGCTACCGGTTCGGGATCCCCGGGCTCTACCTCTGCGGCTCGGGGGCGCACCCCGGCGGCGGCGTCACCGGCGGGCCCGGCGCGAACGCGGCCCGGGAGATCCTGGCGGACCTCGAGCGGCGCTGAGGTCGGACGGTGGTCGAGGAGCGGCCGTTCCCCGGGGAGCCCGAGGTCCGGGCGGAGGACGAGTTCGCGGAGTTCGCCGACCGCGACCTGCCCTCCTACGTCGGGCAACCCTCGTTCCAGAAGCTCCCCTGGTGCCCGGACGACGAGCGCCTCCGCCGGGCGGCGCCGGAGGTCGCGATCGTCGGGGCGCCCCTCGACGACGGCACCTCGCACCGCCCCGGGGCCCGGTTCGGGCCGCGCGCGATCCGGGCGGCGACCTACCACGCCGGCGACCTCTACTCGATCCAGCTCGGGACCGAGGTGTTCTCCCGGATCCGTTGCGTCGACGCGGGGGACGCGCCGGTCGTGCCGTCGCGGCTCGAGCGGGCGCACCGCGTGATCCGGGAGAAGGTGCGGCGGGTGGCGGAGGCCGGCGCGGTCCCCATCGTCCTGGGGGGCGACCACTCGATCACCTACCCGTCCGTCGCGGCGGTCCGGGAGGCCGTCGGGGCCGAGGTGGGCGTGGTGCACTTCGACGCCCACGCGGACACCGGCCTCGAGGTGTGGGGGTCGCTGCTCTCCCACGGGACCCCGATGCGGAAGCTGATCAGCGAGGGGTGGGTGGCCGGGCGGAACTTCGTCCAGGTGGGCCTCCGCGGCTACTGGCCCGAGCGCGAGACGTTCGCGTGGATGCGCGAGCAGGGGATGCGCTGGCACCGGATGGTGGAGATCGAGGAGCGGGGCGCGGAGGCCGTGGTCGACGACGCGATCGCCGAGGCGCTCGACGGACCGGGGCGGATCTACCTCTCGATCGACATCGACGTCGTCGACCCCTCCGCCGCGCCGGGCACCGGGACGCCCGAGCCCGGGGGACTCCTGGCCCGGGAGCTCCTCGGGGCGGTCCGCCGGATCGTCTCCCGCGTGGAGCTCGTCGGGATGGACGTGGTGGAGGTCTCGCCGCCCTACGACCACGCCGAGCTCACCGCGGCCCTCGCCCACCGGTGCGTGCTCGAGGCGATCAGCGCCCTCGCGGCGAGGCGGGGGGAGGGCCCGGCGATCCCCGGGACCGGCCGCTAGGCTCCCGGGCGGGAGGGAGGCCCGTGCCCGAGCTCCCCGAGATCCAGGCGCTCGCCGAGCGGCTCGATGCGCTCCTGGCGGGCGCGCCCCTGGAGCGGGTCGAGCCCCTCCACGTGTCGGGGCTTCGGACCGTGGCTCCCCGGCCGGCGGAGGTGGAGGGGAGGACGGTCCGCCGGGTCGGGAGGCGCGGGAAGTTCCTCATCCTGGACCTCGGGGGACCGAGGGTGCTCGTGCACCTCGCGCAGGGGGGGAGGGTGGAGATCGAGGACCCGCCCCGGGCGACGAGGCCCCGCGGCGCCCTGGTCCGGTTCCGGTTCCACGGCCGCCCCTCGGTGCTGGTGCGCGAGTTCGGGACCGAGCGGCGGGCGGGCTGGTGGGTGCTGGCCGAGGGCGACGAGGGCCCGCTCCGGGGGCTCGGGCCCGAGCCCTTCGACGAGGCGTTCGCGGCCCTGGTCCGGGCCGGGGGGGACGGCCGGCGGGTCCACACGATCCTCCGTGACCAGCGCGCCGTCGCCGGGATCGGCCGCGGGTACGCCGACGACATCCTGCATCGTGCGCGCCTCTCCCCCTACGCCACGCTCGCGGGGCTCGGCGCGGAGGAGCGGGAGGCGCTGCTCGCGGCGGTCCGGGAGGTGCTGGCCGGCGCCCTCGAGGCGGAGCGGCGGCGGACCGGTGGGCTCCCGCCGAAGCTCGGCGATCGCTTCGCCGTGCACGGTCGCCACGGCCACCCCTGCCCGCGGTGCGGGGACGACCTCCGGCGGGTCTCCTACGAGGCCTACGAGGTCACCTACTGCCCGCGGTGCCAGACGGGCGGGAAGGTCCTCGCCGACCGCCGCCTCTCCCGGCTCGTCCGCTGACCGCGCGCCGCCCGCCGCTCGCCCGGGTCTCAGGGGCTCCCCGAGCCGTCGAGCTCCGGCGGCTCGCGGTCGAACTGCCGGTAGTGCTCGGCCAGGTGCTCGTACACGGCCCGGCGGTCCTCCTCGGGGATGTCCACGCCGCCGCGCGCGCCCTGGAGGACCTGCATCGCCGAGCGGACCCCGGCCCAGACCACCCGTAGCTCGCCGTCCACGAGCTCGTGGTGGGGCAGCTTGTACGCGCCCTTCTCCCGGGGCGGGTCGTGCTCGGGGTCGGCGTCCGGGTCGTACCAGGCGTGGGCGCTCGCCATCGCCTGCCAGCCCCCGTGCTCGATCAGCGCGTCGGTCTTCTCCGCCTCCGCCGTCCCGTGCCAGTCCCAGCTCAGGTCCTCGGGGGCCTTCGGGCTGCGGTGCGGTTCGGGGACCCGTCCCATGTCGCACCTCCTCTCGTCGTTCCCGCTCCCGATGTTTCCCCCACGGGGCCCGCGGGAACCTGGGTGGTGGACGCGGCCGCGGGTGGCGTAGGGTGGGGGCCCCGCGAGGAGGAGGGGAGGGGCGTGGAGGTTCTGCGGTTCCACCTGCCCGCGCTGGGGCAGGCGGCGACCCTCGCGGTCTCGGAGCTCGCGGGCCAGGCCCTCCTGCTCGACCCCCGCCGCGACGTCGACGCGTACCTTGAGGCCTGCAGGGCCCGGGGGGCGCGCCTCGCCTACGTGCTCGACTCCCACGGCCACAACGATCACGTGAGCGGGATCTCGGAGGTGGCGGCCCGGGCCCCGGGCGTGCGGGTCCTCGCGTCGGCGCACGGGACGGTCGGGTACGACCACGTCCCGGTCCGCGACGGCCAGGAGATCGAGCTGGGGGAGGCGGTCGTGGAGGTGATGCACACGCCGGGCCACACGCCGGAGCACCTGGCGCTCCTGCTCCGCGACGCCTCGCTGTCCGGGGAGCCCGTGGCGCTCCTCTCGGGGGGCGCGCTCCTCGTGGGGGACGTGGCCCGGCCCGATCTGCTGGGCGACGCGGAGGAGGTCCGGGAGAACGCCCGGGCGGCCTGCCGGACCCTCGTCGAGCGGATCCTCCCCCTCCCCGACCACGTCGAGGTGTACCCGACCCACGTGGCCGGCTCGCTCTGCGGGAGCCGGATCGGCAGCCGGCTCTCCACGACGATCGGCCTGGAGCGGCGGACGAACCCCGCGCTCCTCCGTCTCGCGTCCGGGGCGACGGACGGCGGCTGTCTGGACCTCGCGGACCTCCCGGCGGTGCCGCCGTACTGGCGGCGGATGCGACCGATGAACCTCGCCGGCCCGCCGCTCCTGGGCCCGGCGGTGGAGCCCCCGGCGCTGCCCCCGGCGGAGGTCGAGGCCCTCCTCGCCGGGGGCGCCCTGCCCCTCGACTGCCGCTCGGTCGAGGCCTTCGCCGGGGGCCACCTGCCGGGCTCGCTCCACGTGGAGCTGGGGCCCTCCTTCCCCACCTGGGCCGGCACCGTCCTCCCCGAGGGCGCCCGGGTCGTGCTCGTGGTCGACCGCCCCGCCGACGTCGCCGAGACGGTCCTGCACCTCCTGCGGATCGGGTACGACCCGCCCCTGGGCTGGCTCCGGGGGGGCGTCCGGGCCTGGAAGCAGGAGGGCCGCCCCGTCGGCCACGTGCCGACCCTCGACGTCGGGCGGCTGCGGGACCTCGTGGAGCGGCGGGAGGTCGAGGTGCTCGACGTCCGCCAACCCGCCGAGTGGCGGGCCGGGCACATCGAGGGGGCCCGGTTCATCACGGGGGCGGAGCTGCCCGCTCGCCTCGGCGAGGTCCCCCGGGACCGCCCGGTGGCGGTGATCTGCGGCAGCGGCTACCGGAGCTCGGTGGCGGCGAGCCTGCTGGCACGGTCGGGGGTCGACGTGCGGAACGTCGCGGGCGGCATGGGCGCCTGGCTGCGGGCCGGTCACCCGGTCGTCCCGGGGTGAGCCCCGGTCGGCCCGGGTGAGCCCCGGTCGTCCACCGTGGACCGGTGGGGCCCGCCGGCCCGCTGGTATACATCCCCCGTGCCCCGGTACGTCGCCGCGGCATCGACGTCGGCGGCAGGAACCCCGTCCCGATGCCGGCCCTCCGGGCGGGCTTCGAGGCGGCGGGCTCCCTTCGATCCGACGTGGACGAGGCGTGGGCCGGCCGAACCGGAACACGACGACGACCCTGCTGGCGACGGTGGACGAGGCCTCGGGGCGAGGGACCGAGCGAGACGCGTGAGGGGGTGACGATGGACATCGGGATCGGGCTGCCCAACCCGCTGCTCGACGTCCCAGGCGAGCTGCTCCCGCGCTGGGCCCGTCGGGCGGAGGAGCGGGGCTTCGCCGCGGTCGCCACGATCGACCGGATCGCCTACCCGTCCTACGAGTCGTTCGTGGCGCTGGCCGCCGCCGCGGCCGCCACCGAGCGGATCGAGCTCCTCACCAACGTGCTGCTCGCGCCGACGCGGGACGCGGTGCTGCTCGCCAAGCAGGCGGCGAGCGTCGACCGCATCTCGGGGGGCCGGCTCACGCTGGGCCTGGGGGTGGGTCTCCGCGAGGACGACTACCTCGCCGTCGGCCGGGGGTTCCGCGACCGGGGCCGGCGGTTCGACCGCGACCTCGAGACGATCCACGCGGCCTGGCGGGGGGAGCGCGTCGGCGGGTCCGGGCACCCGGTCACCCCCGCCCCGGTGCGCGGGTCCGTGCCGATCCTCTTCGGGGGGATGAGCGACGCGGCGCTCCGGCGGGTGGTCCGCTGGGGCGCGGGCTGGACCGCGGGGGGCGCCCCCTCGGAGCGGGTGGCGCCGTTCCTGGACCGGGTCCGCGCGGCGTGGGCGGAGGCCGGCCGCGCGGGTCGCCCCCGCCTCGTCGCCCTCGTGTACTTCGCCCTGGGCGACGCGGCGGAGGCCGAGCGGAACCTCCGCACGTACTACGGCGACGAGGCGGGGGCGGCGATCCTGGCCCGGATGCCCCGCGATGCCGCGGCCGCGCGGGAGACGCGGGACACGTACGCGGCGCTCGGGATCGACCTCCTGGTGTTCGATCCCACGGTGGCCGACCTCTCCGAGGTGGACGCGCTGGCCGAGGCGGTCCTGGTACCGGACCGCTCCCGGGTATCCTGACCCCGCCCGGTCCGCGCCGGACCCGATCGATGCTCGAGCTCCGGGACATCTCCCGCCGGTTCGGCGACGTCGTCGCCCTCGAGGGCGTGTCGTTCTCCGTGGCCCCCGGGGAGCTGGTCGGGTTCGTCGGACCCAACGGCGCGGGGAAGACGACCGCGATGCGGATCGCGCTGGGCGTGCTCGCCGCCGACCGCGGCGAGGTCCTGTGGCGGGGGCGCCCCGCGGACGCCGCCGCCCG
>DATLZM010000426.1:0-6889 GCA_035573995.1 Actinomycetota bacterium
TCCACGACCGGGCCCACGAGGAGCTCCACGTGCTCGCCGCGGCCGCCGAGCGCGTCGACCGGGGGGCGGCCGCCGCGCTCCTCCTGGCCAAGGAGCGGGTCGAGGCGGACCTCGAGCCCGGCGGCCCCCTCGCGCGGCTCCCCGGCGACGCCGCCGCCCTCCTCCGGGCCGCCCGGGCCGCGCTCCGGGCGGTGGGGCTCCCGGCGCCGCCATGCGAACCGGGAACCCTGGGATGATGGAACCGATGCGCTCCCTCCGGGTGCGACCGACGCGCTGGGCACGGCCCGCGGCCCTCCTCGCGACCCTCGCGCTCCTCGGCGCGGCCTGCGCCGGCGGTGCCGGGACCGCCGGGGAGCCCTCCCCAGGCTCCTCGCCCTCCCTGGCCGCCCAGGTCGCGAGCGCCGACCTCTACACCGGCGCCCCGCAGCGGCTCCTCGTGGGGCTCTTCGCCGGCGACGGCCGGCTCCTCTCCTACGGCACGGTCTCCTTCCGGATCTCGTACACGGGCCCGGCCGGGGCCCCCCTCGAGCGGCCCGAGTTCGTCGCGGAGACGCCCGCCCGCTACATCCCCACCCCCGGCACGCCGGCCGGGGAGGGGCAGCGGCCGGTCCTCACCCAGCCGTCGGAGGCCCGGGGCGTGTACCAGGCGGAGGGGCTCCGGTTCGACCGCCCCGGGATCTACGTGGTCCAGGTCCGGGCCGACGTGGCGGGGATGGGCCCCGTCTCGGCCCAGGCGACGTTCTCGGTCGCGGCGGATCCCGCGCTCCCGGCCCCCGGCGATCGGGCGCCCCGGACCGAGAACCTCACGCTCCGCTCCAAGGGGGTCCCGCGGGCCGCGATCGATTCGGGCTACCTCGTGGAGGGGAAGATCCCCGATCCCGAGCTCCACCGGTGGACGATCGCGCGGGCGATCCGCGAGCACCGCCCGGCCCTCGTGGTCTTCGCCACGCCCGCGTTCTGCGTCAGCCGGTTCTGCGGCCCGGCGGTCTCGGCGGTGCAGGAGCTCGCCCGCCGCTACGCGGACCGCGCGGTGTTCATCCACGTGGAGATCTGGGAGGACTACCAGGAGCAGAAGGTGAACCAGGCGGCGGCCCAGTGGCTCACGCTCCCCGACGGGAGCCTGGTGGAGCCCTGGCTGTACCTGATCGGCCCGGACGGCGTGATCGTGGACCGCTGGGGCAGCCTGTGGGACCCCGCCGAGGTGGCGGCCGAGCTCGAGGCCCTGCCCTCCTGACGGCCGCGCCGGAGCCCTCCGCGCCTCCCGTCAGTCGCGGCCGGTGGAGACCCGCATCGCCATCCGGTAGACGAGCTCCCCGCCCAGCCACTGGCCCACGAGGAGCACCGCGGCGCCGACCGCCTCCAGCGCGATCCAGGCCGGCTCGGCCTGGGCCCGCCCCCTGCCCCCGTAGCGCGCGACGAGCGCCGCGAGGAACAGGGCCGACGCCGCCGCCTGCACCAGGGCGTGGCGGGTCGCCCACCGTCGCTTCCTCGAGCCGCGGACCATGCCCCACCAGTCGACGAGCCCGGTGAGCGCGGTGGGGATGAGCCCGAAGAACCCGCCGACGAGCGCCCACGTGGCGGCGAGCGGTGCCCCCGGGAACCGCCCGAGGTGGGAGAGGACGTCGAGCGCGAGCGCGCCCAGGAAGAACGCGACGGGGAAGTGG
Source organism: Actinomycetota bacterium (assembly GCA_035573995.1). Taxonomy (GTDB): domain Bacteria; phylum Actinomycetota; class UBA4738; order UBA4738; family HRBIN12; genus DATLZM01. Next base: position 1,665 of record DATLZM010000426.1, read on the forward strand.
ACGAACATGGGGTGGCTCGGGTGGCCGAGCGGCTTGCCCTGCACGACCTCCCGCAGGGTCCAGGGCCGGGTGCCGCCCTCCGGCGTCCGGGCCCGAAGCGAGATCCCCACCACCGCCACCTCCCCCCGGTGGACGGTCGGAGCCCCGGGGGCGAGGCGCCCCGGGGCTCCACCGACCCTCCCGTCCGGCTAGACCTTGGCCATGGTGGCCTGGATGTTCTCCACGGCCTCCTGGACCGAGATCTGCGCGGCGTCCGCCGCCTTCCTCAGGTCCTCGTACGTGATGTTCGCGGCGTCCCCGTGGTCCTCGTGAGGCTCACCGCACCCGCAGGTCATGCACATGGCTCCCTCCTTCGCACGGGCTCCGCCTGCGTCTTACCCACCGAGCCTGGGTCCCACTCTAGCGCAAACCCATTTGATTTATAGACCCTGGGCCTGCGGGGGTCAAGCGCGGTCCCGGGCGACGTATCGTCGCCCCGTGGACCTCGAGGAGGCGCGGCGCCGGTTCGCCGAGGCCCGGGTGGGCCGCCTCGCCACGGTCCGCCCCGAGGGCGGGCCGCACGTCGTGCCGGTCGTGTTCGCGCTCGACGGCGGGACCGTGTGGTTCGCGGTCGACGAGAAGCCGAAGCGGCACCGCCGCCTGCAGCGGCTCGCCAACCTCGAGGCCGACCCCCGGGCCAGCGTCCTGGTCGACGCCTACGACGAGGACTGGCGCCGGCTGTGGTGGGTCCGGGCCGACGGGCGCGCGCGGATCGTGCCGACGGGCCCCGACCTCGAGCGGGCCATCGAGCTCCTGGCCCGCAAGTACCCCCCGTACGCCGAGCGGCGACCCCCCGGGCCCGCGGTCGCGATCGAGGTCGACCGCTGGGCGTGGTGGCCGCGGGACCCCTCCACCGCTCCGAGGCCGACCGGGGGATGAAGGGGTCGGCGACGCACCACGAGGTCGACACCGTGTCCCCGAAGGAAACCTGAGGACTCGACAACTTGTATGAGACACTACTTGCGTGCCTGACGACTTCTTGGACCGGACCGAGGAGCTCGCCGCCCTGGAGCGCGCATGGCGGGCCGCCGGCGCCTCGCTGATCGTCGTCTGGGGACGCCGCCGCACCGGGAAGACCCGGCTCCTGGGGCGTTTCGTCGAGGGCAAGCCGGCCGTCTACCACGGCGCCACGGAACAGGCCAGCGCGCTGGAGCTCGCTCGGCTCTCCGACGCCGCCCGCGCCGCCCTCCGCCCTGGGCCCGGCGACCTGCTCGCCCACGGCGACTTCCCCGACTGGCCCACCGCCCTCTCCTACCTCGGTCAACGAGCGCGGCGGCAGCGGCTCCTCGTCGTGCTGGACGAGTTCCCCTACCTGGTCCGGGCCGAGCCCGCCCTGCCCTCGATCGTCCAGCGCTTCTGGGACCACGAGGGCCGGCGCACCAAGCTGCGGCTCGTCCTGTGCGGGTCGGCGACCTCGGTGATGGAGGACCTCCAGCGCGAGCACGCGCCGCTCTTCGGCCGCGTCGACCTCCGCCTCCACGTCCGGCCGTTCTCCTACCTCGACGCCGCCGCCTTCCACCCCCGACTCGCGCCCGCGGAACGGGCCATCGCCTACGGCGTGCTGGGCGGCATGCCCGGCTACCAGCTCCGGTGGGACGACCGGGTCAGCCACCGGGCGAACCTCCGCCGTCTGTTCGGAGACCCGACCTCGCCCCTCCTCGACGAGGGGGAGTTCGTGCTCGCGAGCGAGTTGCCGGAGGGAGCCGGGTACTTCCGGATCCTCCGGGCCATCGCGGCCGGGGAGCGGACGTACGGCGGGATCAAGCGGCTGGCCGCGATCGACATCGAGCGGCCGCTCGATCGGCTGACCGCGCTCGGCCTCGTGGAGCGGGTCACGCCGGTGACCGAGGACCCCACCCGCACGAAACGCGCCGTGTACCGGATCGCCGACAACTTCCTCGCCTTCTGGTTCCGGTTCGTGTACCCGCACCGGGCCGACATCGCCCGGGGGCTCGGGGACCACGTGGTCGACCGCGTGATCCTCCCCGGCCTCTCCGATCACATGGGCGAGCCGTGGGAGGAGATGGCCCGGGCGTTCCTCCGCCGCGCCGCGGCCCGGGGCGAGCTCCCCGTCGAGGTGACCGCGCTCGGCCGCTGGTGGAGCGGCGACGGAACGGTCGAGATCGACGTCGTCGGCCTGCGCGGGCGCACGGCGGTGCTGGTGGGCTCGGTGAAGTGGGCACGGCGGGTCGGATCGCAGGAGCTCGCCCGGCTGCGGCGCGCGGCCGAGGCGCTCCCCAGGCGCGCCGACGACCTCCTCCACGTGCTGGTCGCGCGGGAGGTCGTGGAGGACGTGCCACCCGGGGAGGCGCTCGCCCTCACGGCCCACGACCTCTACGCGGGGGCACCCGCCACCGTCCCCCGCGCGCTCCCCCGGCGGGCCTAGGAGGGCCCGCTCCGGGCGCCCGCCTCCTCCTCCGCGAACAGCGCGAGCGAGGCGGTGAACCCGTGGAGGAAGTTCCTCCCACCGACCGGCCCGATCTCGCCGGCGCAGAAGGAGCCGGCGAGCGGCGGCCCCCCGAGCAGCTCCCACACGAGGCCGGCGTCGTGGTCAGGGACCCCGAACATCCGCGTCCCCCGCCCGTTGCAGGTGAAGAGGAGCGCGCCCGCGGGGGGCCGCCCCAGCCGCTCCCGCTCCCGCTCCAGGGCCTCGCGGAGCTCGCGGTCGGCGGCGCGGGCGTCGCGGACGTGGAACCGGAGGGTCCGGCCCACCTCGACCTGCTCCCCCACCGCCATCGCCCCCGAGTCCGGGTCGAACCCGAGCACCCCGCGGATCAGGTGGTCGCCGGGGCCGGGGTCCTCGACGTACTCGTCGATCACGAGCCCCACCTGCACGCCTCGGCGGACCAGCTCGGCGTCCTCCGGCGGCAGGCGCTCGAGGAGCTCGGTGAGGCGCTGCAGCGGCGGCTCCCCGCCCAGCTCGAGCACCACGTTCCCCCGGGCCGCGGTGATCGTGTAGGGGGAGCCCACCGGGCGGCAGCCCTGCGAGACGAGCGGGCGGAGGGCGACGTCCAGCTCGGCCCCCACGGCCCCCTCCCGCCGGACCTCCCCGTCGAGGAGGAGCACGGTGCCGCCGGGCCCTGGGGCCCCGCTCGCCATCCCGCCCATCACCGCGGTGCCGGGGAGCCGCTCGTCCACGTACCTGAGGAAGAGATCGGCGGGGAACGTGTAGGGGTCGGCGATCAGGAGGTGCGCGCGGGGGCCTGGCTCGAGCCGGTGGCCGTGGAGGACGCCGCCCTCCGAGGTCCGGGCGAACCCGAGGGCGTAGGTCCGGACCTCGCCGGGGAGCGCCGCGAGCCACACCGCCACCGCCGGCCCTCCCTCCACCTCCCGGGGCCCACCCACCACCGCCTCGGCCACGCAGCCGATCACCCGCTCGACCCCCGCGGCCTCCCGGACCGCGGCCAGGAGCTCGCGGGCCTCCTCGGCGTGGTGGGGGGAGGCGAACACGACCGCGAGCGACGGGGCGGCCCCGAGCCGGTCCGCCGCCTCCCGGGCGGCCTCGGCCCCGGCCCGGGCCCCCCGCGGGGACTCCGAGAGGGCCGCGCCGAACCGCATCGCCTCCGACGTTACACCCGGCGGGCGCGTTCGAGGACCGGGAGCACCTCGGGCGGCACCAGCGCGCCCACCGGCCGGCCCCCGCGGAGCGCCTCCCGGACCGCCCGGGAGGAGACGGGGGCCGCCCCGGGGGGAAGCTCGAGCCGGCGGAACCTCCCCCGCCACCGCGCGTTCGCGGGCTCGGCGAGCGCCGCCTCCACCCTCCCCTCGTCCCCGGCGCGCACGGCGTAGCGGACCTCGGCCAGCGCGAACAGCTCGTCCAGGGTCCGGTCGCGGTCCTCGTACCAGCGGGGGTCGAGGAGCTGGAGGGCCTTGTCCGAGCCCATCGCGAGCAGCAGGCGGGCGCCCGGGAACCGGTCGGCCGCGGCCCGGGCCTGCTCGGCGAGGAGCCCGTGGGAGCAGAGCGCGGCGCGGAGCCAGGGCCGGCCCGCGGCGAGGGCCCGGAGCGCCTCCACCCGGGCCTCCTCGGGGAGCAGGGGCGGCGGGGCCCCCGGGTCCTTGGGGAGCGTGCGGGCCGAGTACACGAGGAGGACGAGGTCGGCCTCGGCGGCCGCGGCCTCCGCCAGGGCGAGGTGGCCGACGGTCGGCGGGTCGAAGGAGCCCGAGAGGATGGCCACGGTCCCGGGCACGGCCGCCCCCTCCAGGGCCGCCTCCCCGGGCCCCGCCGCCGGCGCCCCGAGGAGGACGAGGGCCGGGCGCTCCGCCCCCCGCAGCTCCTCGAGGACGGACGCCGCCCCGCGCGCCTCGCCCGCCACCACGACGCCTACGATGCGGGCGTGTCGCGCCTGCCGGCAACCGTCGCGGCCATCGCCTCGGACCGCCGTTCCGGGGCCCGGGAGATCGCCCGCGCCGCGGCGGAGGCCCTCGCCGGGCTGGAGCCCGAACGGGTCCCCGAGGCGGTCCGCGCGCTGCTCCTGGGGCACCCCGCGATGGCGCCGCTCTGGCGGCTCGCGAGCGCGGTCCTCGAGGCCCCCGACCCGGCGGCGGGGGCCGAGCGGTTCCTCGAACGGCTCCGCCTGGACGACCGGGTCCCCGAGGCGGCAGCCCCCCTCCTGCCCGACGTCGTCCTCACGATCTCGTGGTCCTCGACGGTGGTCCGGGCGCTCCGGCTCAGGCGGCCCCGCGAGGTCCTCTGCATGGCCTCGGAGCCCGGGGGCGAGGGGAGGCGCACGGCCCGGGCCCTGGCCGAGCTCGGCGCCCGGGCCGTCCCCGACGAGGAGGCGCTCGCGACGTTCCCGGCCCTGGCGGCGGTCGTGGGGGCGGACGCGGTCGGGCCCGGCGGCCTCGTGAACAAGGTGCGCACGGCGGCGCTGTGCCGCGCGGCCCACGAGCGGGGCCTCCCGGCGATCGCCCTGGCCGGCGAGACCAAGCTCCTCGCCGCCGACCTCCCGGCGCCCGAGCCGTTCGAGCGGGTCCCGCTCGGGCTCCTCGACGCGGTGGTCCTCCCCGACGGGCCCGCGGGCCCCCAGGAGGCCGCCCGCCGGGCCCGCGCCGCGACGCTCCACCCCTCGCTCGCCCCCCTGCTCGAGGAGCTGCGGCGGGCCCACCCCGGCTGAGCCCGCGCGGGGGGTCGGCCGGGGCCCCGGGTACGCGGTGCCCCCAGCCCGTACCATGGCGGGCGGATGGAC
>DATLZM010000427.1:0-1442 GCA_035573995.1 Actinomycetota bacterium
CGGTGGGACCCGGGCGGATCCGCGCGGGGGCCGTGGCCCGGGCGGTCCGGGAGGAGGGCGCCGGGTACGTGGTGGACGCGGGCGCGGACGGGGCGTTCGCCGCGGACGCCGTCGTCCTCGCGACCCCGGCCTTCGTCGCCGCCGACCTCCTGGAGGGGCTCGCGCCGGCCGCGGCCGCCGGGCTCCGGCGGATCCCCTACGTGTCGACCGGGGTGCTCGCCCTCCTCTACCCGGAGGGGACCGGCGAGCGGCTCCCACGGGCCTCGGGCTTCGTCGTCCCCCGCGGGCGGGCCGCGATCCTCGCCTGTACCTTCGTCTCGAGGAAGTGGCCGTCGGAGGCCTTCGGGGACCGCGCGGTGCTCCGGTGCTTCCTCGGCGGCGCCGGGGCCGAGGACCTCCTCGAGGTGGAGGACGCCGAGATCGTGGAGGGGGTCTGTCGGCAGCTCGCCGCGGTCCTCGACCTCCCGCCGGCCCCGGAGGCCTGGGCTCTCGTGCGGTGGCCTCGGGCGATGCCGCAGTACGAGGTGGGGCACGGCGAGCTGGTCCGGGGGGTGGTCGCGGCGCTCCCGCCCGGTATCTTCGTGGTGGGCCCGGCGTACCGGGGGGCCGGGGTGGCCGATGTGGTGCGGGCCGCCGGCGACGCGGCCGCGGGGGCGGTGGCCCGGCTCCGAGGCGGGGTGCCCGAGCGGACGGAGGGCACGTGGACGACGAGCTGATCTACGCGATGTACCCGGCGTTCCGGGCGACCCGGGAGCTCCGCGCGCTCGGCGCGGACGAGCTGGACGACGGGGCGCAGGAGATCGAGGAGCTGTTCAAGGAGCGGGCGGACCGCGTGACGGTCCGGGGGACGTACTCCACCGTCGGGTTCCGGGCCGACGCGGACCTGCTCTGCTGGTGGCACGGGCCCTCCCTCGACGCGCTCCGGGGGCTCCTGGTGGCGTTCCGCAGGACCCGGGCGGGCCGGGCGATGGAGCTCTCCCACCTCTTCCTGGGGCTCACGCGGCCCGCGGAGTTCACGTCCGACCACCGGCCGGCCTTCGTGCGGGGCGAGCCGCCCAAGCCCCTGGTCTGCGTCTACCCGTTCGTCCGGACCGCCGAGTGGTACCTGCTGCCGCGGGAGGAGCGGGCCGCGCTCCTCCGCGAGCACGGCGAGCTGGGCCGGGAGTACCCCGACGTCCTCGCCAACACCACGAGCGGGTTCGGGCTCGGCGACTGGGAGTGGATCCTCGCGTTCGAGGCCGACGACCCGGGTCGGCTCGTGGACTGCATCCGTCGGCTCCGCGACGCCCGGGCCCGCCTGTACACGAAGGTGGAGGTGCCGTTCGTCACCGGGCTGCGGAAGGACGTGCGCGCGGTGCTCGCGGACATGGCGTGAAGGAGGCGCGATGCGCGACCTGGCCTCGATGGAGTGCGTGCCGTGCAAGGGAGGGGTGCCGCCGCTC
>DATLZM010000428.1:0-7201 GCA_035573995.1 Actinomycetota bacterium
GGCCGCGGCCGCGGCCGCCTGCCTGTCGTTCGGGGTCCCGCCGGAGGCGGTCGCGGAGGCGCTCGCGCGGTTCCGGCCGCCCCCGCACCGGGGCGAGGTGGTGGCCGAGGCCGGCGGGGTGCGGTTCGTCGACGACTCGAAGGCGACCAACCCGCACGCGGCGCTCGCGGCGATGGAGGGCCTCGCCGGCGTGGCGCTGATCGCCGGCGGCCTCTCGAAGGGCGTGGACCTCTCGCCGCTCGCCCGCGCGACGCCCCGCCTGGCCGGGGTGGTGGCCATCGGCGAGGCCGCCCCGGAGCTGGTCGCGCTGTTCGAGGGGTCCGTGCCGGTGCGGAAGGCGGGGTCGATGGAGGAGGCGGTGCGGGCCGCCTACGAGCTCGCCCCGCCCGGCGGCGTGGTGCTCCTGGCCCCGGCCTGCGCGAGCCAGGACATGTTCCGCGACTACGCGGAGCGGGGCGAGCGGTTCCGCGCCGCCGCGGTCGAGCTCGCGCGGGAGGTCAGGTGATGGCCGCGCGTCAGGAGGCCGTCCGCGGTCACCTCCGCCTGGCCTGGGACCGGGACCGGGCCCGGGCGGCCCGCCGGGCCTCGAGGATCGCCGCGGCCCGCCGGAGCGTGGGGCTCCTGCTGCTGCCGACCGCCTTCCTCACCCTGATGGGGCTCGTGATGGTCCTCTCGGCGAGCTCGGTGTCGGCCTACGCGCGCTACGGCTCGAGCTTCGTGTTCTTCCGCCGCCAGCTCGCCTACGCCGCCGTGGGCACGATCGCCCTCCTGGCCACGGCGCGGATGCGCTACCGGGCGTGGCGGACGCTCGCGGCGCCGCTCCTCGGCGCGACCGTGGTCCTCCTCGCGCTCGTGCTCCACCCCGCCGCCGGGCGGGTGGCGGGCGGGTCGGCGCGCTGGCTCGAGCTCGGCCCCGTCACCGTGCAGCCCTCGGAGCTCGCGAAGCTCGCGGTGGTCGCCTTCGCCGCCGCCCTCTTGGAGCGGAAGTGGGAGCTCCTCGGGGACCCGCTCCACCTGGCGGTCCCGCTCGTCCCGGTGGTGGGCCTCGTGTGCGCGATGATCTACGTCCAGCCGGACCTGGGGACCACGGTGATCATCGCGGGGACGGTGTTCCTCCTCCTGTTCGCCGCCGGCGCCCGGCTTCGGTACCTCGTCGCGTCGGGCGGGGTGCTGGCGGCCCTCGCGGTCCTCACGATGCAGCCGTACCAGCGCGCCCGGCTGGTGGCGTTCCTGGACCCCTGGGCCGACGCCCGGAACACGGGGTACCAGCTGATCCAGTCGCTGATCGCGCTGGCGTCCGGGGGGTGGTTCGGGGTCGGCCTGGGGGCGAGCCGGCAGAAGTGGATGTACGTCCCGAACGCCCACACCGACTTCATCTTCTCCATCCTCGGCGAGGAGCTGGGGCTCGTCGGTGCGCTCCTCGTCGTGGCCGCGTTCGGGGCGCTGCTGTACGGGGGGGTCCGGGTGGCGCTCCGCGCGCCCGACGCGTTCGGGCGGCTGCTCGCGGCGGGGATCGTGTCGTGGCTCGGCCTGCAGACCGTGGTGAACCTGGGCGCGGTGACCGGCCTCCTCCCGATCACGGGGGTGCCGCTCCCCCTGCTGTCGTACGGGGGCTCCTCGCTCGTCGTGAGCCTGGCCGCGATCGGGATCCTGGTGAGCATCGCCCGGGCATCGGCTCGTCCCGAGGAGGTGCGACCGCGGCCGAGGTCGCGCGCCTGCCCGGCGGGGGGAGGCGGGGCGGGCTCCGCCACGCGCCCGCCGCGGCGGCGGTCCGGGGGAGCGCGGTGAGGGTGCTGATCGCCGGCGGGGGGACGGCGGGCCACGTGTTCCCGGCCCTCGCCCTGGCACGGCGGCTCCGCGCGGAGGGAGCCGAGGTGCGGTTCGCCGGGACCGCGTCGGGGCCGGAGGCCCGGCTGGTTCCGGCCGAGGGGTTCCCGTTCTCCCCGGTCCAGGCCGGCCCCCTCCCCCGGGAGCTGTCGATCCGGGCCGCGCGCGCTCCGCTGCTCGCGGCCCGGGGCGTCCGGGCCTGCCGGCCGCTCGCGGAGGCGGCCGACGTGGTCGTGGGGATGGGGGGGTTCGTGAGCGTCCCCGCGGTGCTCGCGGCCCTCGTCGCGCGTCGGCCGGTGGTGCTCCACGAGCAGAACGCCGTGGCTGGGCTCGCGAACCGGACGTTCGCCCGGTGGGCCGCGCGGATCGGGCTCGCCTTCGCCGAGGCCGCCGCGAGCCTCCCCCCGCGGGCGCGCCCGGTGGTCACGGGGAACCCGGTCCGGGAGGAGATCGTGGGGGTGCGCAAGCGCCGCGACGCCCTGGCGCGGGAGGCGAGGGCAGCGCTCGGCCTCGAGGAGGGGCGGCGGACCGTGGTGGTGTTCGGCGGGAGCCAGGGGGCGCGCAGGATCGACGAGGCGGCGGCCGGGGCGGCCCGGCTCCTCGGGGACCGGGGGGACCTCCAGCTCCTCGTGCTCACCGGGGAGGCGCACCGCGGCCTGGTCGAGGAGGCCGACGGGGCCGGCGGACGCCTCCTGGTCCGCGCGCTCCCGTTCCTGGGTCGGATGGAGCTCGCGTACGCCGTGGCCGACCTCGTGGTGGCCCGCGCCGGGGCCTCGAGCGTCGCCGAGATCACGGTCTGCGGGCTCCCGGCGATCCTCGTCCCCTACCCGCACGCCACCGCGGACCACCAGGAGGCCAACGCCCGGGCCCTCGAGCGGGCGGGGGCGGCCGTCGTGCTCCGGGACGTCGAGCTCACCCCCAGGGTCCTGGGCGCCCGGATCGCGGTCCTCCTCGATGACCCGGCGGCGCTCGCCCGGATGGGGGAGCGGGCCGCGGCCTGGGGACGGCCCGACGCGGCGGCGAGGCTCGCCGAGCTGGTCGCGGAGGCGGCGGGATGAGCGCCGATCCGGTGGAGGCCGGGGCCTACGTGCCGCCCCCGGGGAGCATCCCCACGCTCCCGGTGCCGGACCTCGCCGGGGTTCGCCGCGCGCACCTGATCGGGATCGGGGGCGCGGGCATGAGCGGGATCGCGCGGCTGCTCCTGGCCCGGGGGGTCGAGGTGACGGGCTCGGACCTCAAGGCGTCGCGGGCGCTCGACGACCTCCGGGCCGCGGGGGCCAGGGTCCACGTGGGCCACCGCGAGGACCAGGTGGGCGAGCCGGACGTGGTGGTCGTCTCGAGCGCGATCCGGGAGGGGAACCCGGAGCTGGCGGCGGCCCGCGCCCGCGGGATCCCGGTCCTCGCGCGGGCCCAGGTGCTCGCCGCCCTCGCGGCCCGGCACCGGACGCTCGCGGTGGCCGGGACGCACGGGAAGACCACGACCACCTCGATGCTCGCCTGGATCCTCGACCGCGCCGGGCTGGATCCGACCTTCGTGGTGGGGGGCGACGTGAACGAGATCGGGTCCGGCGCCCGCCACGGCGGCGGGGGCCTGTTCGTGGCCGAGGCCGACGAGAGCGACGGGTCGTTCCTGCTCCTCCGGCCCGAGGTGGCGGTGGTGACGAACGTGGAGGAGGACCACCTGGACTTCTACGCGGGCGGGAGGGCGGAGATCGAGGCCGCGTTCGCGCGGTTCGTCCGTGGCGCCGCACGGGTCGTGGCCTGCGGGGACGACCCCGGCGTCCGGGCCGCGCTCTCGCGGGCGGGCGTCCGGGCCCTGACGTACGGGACGGGCGAGGAGGTCGACGCGCGGGCCCGCGTCGTCCGGGAGGCGCCGGCCGCGGGCCTGGTGGCGGTGGGGGGCGGCGAGGTGGAGGTGGCGCTCCCGGTGCCCGGCGCCCACAACGTGCTCAACGCGGCGGCCGCGATCCTCGCGGCCGGGCTGGTCGGGGTGCCGGCGGAGGCGGCCGCGGCGGCGCTCGCCTCGTTCCCGGGCGTGTCGGGCGAGCTGGTGGCCGAGGCGCTGCGGGAGGCGAGGCCGGGGCTCCCCGTCGCCTACCTGCCCCATCGGGCCGACGTGGTCTCCTTCCTCCTCCGAGAGGTGAGGGAGGGGGACCTGGTGCTCACGCTGGGCGCCGGGGACGTGACCGCCGTGGCCGACGAGGTCCTGCACCGCCTGGGGGAGCCGTGAGGCCGGACCGGGACGCGATCGCGCGGGCCGAGGCGCTCCTGCGGGAGGCCTGCGGCGACCGGGTCCGGGCGGGCTTCCCCCTCGCCCCGCTCACCACGTTCAGGATCGGGGGCCCGGCCGCCCTGTACCTCGAGCCGGCCTCCGTGGAGGACCTGGCGGCGGCGTCGGCCGCGGTCCGGGAGGCCGGGCTGCCCTACGTCGTGCTCGGCAAGGGCTCGAACGTCCTCGTGGCCGACGAGGGGTTCCCGGGCCTGGTGCTGCGCCTCGGGCGCGGGTTCCGCTGGACCGCCCGGGACGGCGATCTCGTGACCGCGGGCGGCGCGATGCCCTTGCCCGCGCTGGCGGGGGTGGCCTACCAGCACGGCCTGGGCGGCCTGGAGTTCGGGGTCGCCATCCCCGCGACCCTGGGGGGCGCCGTCAGGATGAACGCCGGCGCGCACGGCCACGAGCTCTCGGAGGTGGTCGAGGAGATCGAGGTGTTCAGGATGTCCGCGGGCGCGGTGGAGGTCCTCGAGGCGACGGCCGCGGGCTTCGGGTACCGGCGCTCGGACCTGCCCGCCGACGCCGTCGTGACCGCGGCGCGCCTCCGCCTGCGACCCGGGGCGCGCGCCGAGATCCGCGCCCTGATGGACGAGGCCCGGGCCTGGCGGCGGCGCACCCAACCCCTGGCCGAGCCGAACTGCGGGAGCGTGTTCAAGAACCCGCCCAGCGACCACGCCGCCCGCCTCCTGGAGGCCGCCGGGGCCAAGGGGATGTCGGTGGGCGGCGCCTCGGTCTCGGAGAAGCACGCCAACTTCATCGTGGCGGCCCCGGGGACCCGGGCGGCCGACGTGGTGGCGCTGATCCGAGCGCTCCAGGACCTCGTCGCGTCCCGTTTCGGCGTCGAGCTCGAACCGGAGGTGCACCTTGTGGGGAACGTCGACCCTCCCGCGCCCGCCTGAGCCGCTCGGCCTGCTCCGCCGGAGCTCGGTCCCCCGGTGGCAGCGCGTCGCTGCGGCCGTGCTCTCCCTCGCCACGCTCGCGGCGACGGGGCTCGTGGTCGGGAGATCCTCGCTGTTCGCCGTGGACCGGATCCGGGTGGTGGGGGAGCACCACGTCGGCGCCGCCGCGATCGTGCGTCGCTCGGGCATCGGGCCCGGGACGAACCTCCTCCTCCTCGATCCCGCGGCCGTCGAACGACGCATCGAGACCGACCCCTGGATCCGGGACGCCACCGTGACGCGCTCCCTGCCCTCGACCGTGACGATCCGCGTGGCGGAGCGGACCCCCGTGGCGGTCGTCGAGGAGGGCGGGAGGGCGGTGCTCGTGGCGACCGACGGGACCCTGCTCGGGCCGGCCCCGCTGGATGCACGCCTCCCGGTGCTCGCGGCGGAGGCCGACGCCCTCGGGGGCGGCGCCCAGGTCCCCCCGACGAGCGCGCCGGCGCGGGCCCTGGCGGCCCTCCCGCCGATGGTCAGGGGGAGGGTCCGCGAGGTCACGGTCTCGCCCGGGGGAGGCCTCCAGCTCCATCTCGCCGCCGGCACCAGGGTCCTGTTCGGGACGGGGGAGCAGGCGGCCGAGAAGGGCCGGGTGCTGCGGGCGATCCTCCGCTGGGCGGCGAGCGAGGGCCTCACGCTCGCGAGGATCGACGTCCGCGCCCCCGCGGCCCCGAGCGCGGCCGAGGCCTGAGGCCTGCCGCCGAGCCCGGGCCGGGCCCGGGGCGCGCCGCGGAACTGTCATCGGTCCGCTCAACGCCTGCCGGACCGAGACTTGACGGACCTGCGGTTCGATAGTACCGTGGGCGAGCTGAGGGTGAAGTAGATATAACAATAAGCTTTCAGTTGAGGGTTAGGCTTGACACCGGGAGGACGGCGTTTCCCCAGGTAGACCGGGGGGAGTGACCCCGGGGAGCGGAGGTCGAGGGTGATGGAAGCTCCTCAGAACTACCTCGCCGTTATCAAGGTGGTCGGGATCGGCGGGGGCGGCGTGAACGCGGTGAACCGGATGATCGAGGCCGGCCTCCGCGGCGTCGAGTTCATCGCGATCAACACCGACGCGCAGACCCTGCTCATGTCCGACGCGGAGGTGAAGCTCGACATCGGGAGGGAGACCACGCGCGGGCTCGGCGCGGGATCGGACCCGGAGGTCGGGCGGCGCGCGGCGGAGGAGCACGCCGACGAGATCGAGGAGATCCTCAAGGGCGCCGACATGGTCTTCATCACCGCCGGGGAGGGCGGGGGGACGGGGACCGGCGGCGCCCCCGTCGTGGCCGAGATCGCCCGTGGGCTCGGCGCGCTCACGATCGGCGTCGTCACCCGGCCGTTCGGCTTCGAGGGCCGCCGGCGGGCGATGCAGGCCGACGTCGGGATCACCGAGCTGAAGAAGGCGGTGGACACGCTGATCGTGGTCCCCAACGACCGGCTCCTGCAGGTGTCCGACCCGCACACCCCGATGCTCGACGCCTTCCGGATGGCCGACCAGGTCCTGTACCAGGGGGTCGAGGGCATCACGTCGCTCATCACCACGCCGGGCTTGATCAACCTCGATTTCGCCGACGTGAAGGCCATCATGAGCGGCGCGGGCTCCGCCCTCATGGGGATCGGCCACGGGACCGGGGAGGACCGGGCCGAGGAGGCGGCGCGCAACGCCGTGTCCTCCCCGCTCCTCGAGTCCTCGATCGAGGGCGCCAAGGGGGTCCTCCTCTCGATCGCCGGGCCCGGGGACCTCACGCTGCACGAGGTGCACCGGGCCGCCGATGCGATCACCCGGGTGGCGCACCCCGACGCCAACATCATCTTCGGGGCGGTCGTGGACGACGCGCTCGGCGAGGAGGTGCGGGTGACGGTGATCGCCGCCGGGTTCGACAAGCTGGCCGCGCCGGCCGCCCGGGGCGAGGGGCGCCTGGCGCGGATCCTGGAGGAGCCCGAGCCGCTCCGGGCGGAGGAGCCCGAGCCCGCGCCCTCGATCCTGGAGGAAGAGGAGGAGGAGGTGTTCCGTCCGGCCTCCGAGGCCCTCGCCTTCGATGCCGAGGAGGACCTCGACATCCCGGACTTCCTGAAGAGCTGAGGCGACGACCGCCCCGCGCGGCCCGGCGGTCGTGGGGGCGGGGAGGTACCGAGGGGCGCCCTTCCCCCGTCCCTCGGGCGATCCCTCCCCGCCCTCTCC
>DATLZM010000429.1:0-1801 GCA_035573995.1 Actinomycetota bacterium
GCGCGGCCCCGGAGGAGGTGGGCGCTGAGGCCGGACGTCCTCTGCCAGCTCACCTCGCTGCCCGCCCTCGGCCCGCTCCCGCCGGAGGTCCGGTGGACGTTCCTCGTGCTCTTCTCGCGGGCCTCGCGGCGGCCGCCGCTCGTCGGGTGGCTCCTCGACGAGTGGGACCGGCCGGCGGGCCTGCGGACCATGGCGGCCTGGGCGGGCATCGGCAAGAGCACGATGGCCCGCCACCGCGAGCTCCTCCTCGGGCGGGCCCTCCTCCTCCAGGACCGGATCGGACGCCACCTCGTGCCCCTCGTCGCGGAGGTGGGACGACGGCGCCTCGGGCACGGGCGCCGGGACGACGGCCACCACGGACGTGGCCGGGAGACCGAGCGGGCGTCAGCCGCTCGGGACGACGCGGCCGGCGGCGCGGCAGGAGCGCCGGCTGTGGACAACCAGCTCCGCCTGCCTGTGGAAAACCCGGGGCCCTCGCCGCCCGCGGTGTCCCGCTGGCGGGACACGGTGTCCCGCTGGCGGGACTCCCCCCGCCCCCCCGGACCCCCCCACCCCTCTGTCTCTAGGGGTATGTATGTACTGACCTCCACGGTAGAGGTAACGGGCGGGGCGGGGGCTGGGGAAAACCCGTCCACTTCGTCCACGATCCTCTCCGTCGGGGAGCTCGCACGCGCCCTCCGGGTGAGCGATCGGGTCGCTTACCTGCTCACGCGTTGCGCTGAGCGCTCGCCGGCCTGGCGTGAGGAGCTCGGCCGGCCCTGGGCCCGCCGGGAGCTCGCGGCGATCGCCGCAACCGATCCCGAGGCCTTCGCCCGCGCCCTGGGGCAGGTCTACGAGGACCCCGAGCGGGTCCGCCAGCCCCGGGCGTGGCTCGCCCGGACCGTGGCCCGGATGTCTCGGGAGGAGGCCGGATGAGCTGCGCGGCGTCCTTCGTCGGCGGGGTCTTGGAGCTCCGGCGGGGCGGGGCGATCCCGGCCACGGAGTTCGTGGCGCGGCTGGGCCAGGGGCCGTGGGTGTGGGAGGCCGGCGGCGGCGGGCGGGTCGAGTGCCTCCGCCAGACGATCCTGCGTCTCGGGCGGTGCGTGGGGGCGACGGTGCGGACCCGGGCGGACGGCCCGCGGCTGTGGGTGACGATCGGCCCGTGGCCCTGGGAGCGGCCGGCCGGGGCGCGGTTCGTCCGGGGCGGCTTCCCGGAGCACGCGCTCGCGGGCGTGAAGGACGCCGCGATGCTCGCCGCGATTGTGCGCGCGGAGCTCGACGGGAGCCGAGCGCCGGGGGGACGCGAGGGGAACGGGAGGCGGGCGCCGTGACCCGGATCGAGTGGACCGAGGTGACCTGGAACCCGGTGACCGGGTGCGACCGCGTCTCCGAGGGCTGCGACAACTGCTACGCGCTCGCTCTGGCCGGCCGGCTGAAGGCCATGGGGAACCCCCGCTACCAGCGGGACGGGGGTCGGCGGAGCGGCCCGGGGTTCCGTGTGACCCTCCACCACGACCAACTGCACCAGCCCTTCGCGTGGAGGAAGCCCCGGCTGGTCTTCGTGAACTCGATGAGCGACCTCTTCCACGCCGACGTCCCGGAGCGGTTCATCATGGACGTGTGGGGCGTGATGGCCGCAAGCCCTCGGCACACGTACCAGATCCTCACGAAGCGCCCGGGGCGCATGGCGTCGCTCCTCCGTTGGGCGGAGTTCAGGGAGCGTACGCGCGACCGATCGCTGAAGCGGCACCTCGCAGAGCGCCACGACGCGTGGACGAACTATGCCGATCCGAGCCGCGCGGCTCTCCACCGTTACCTGCAC
>DATLZM010000430.1:0-1145 GCA_035573995.1 Actinomycetota bacterium
CCTGACCCTCGGTGGGCTGGCGGCGATCGCCGCCCTCGCCATCGGGGGATCCCTCGTGAAGCCCGCGCTCGAGCGGGCCATCGCGCTCGCGGCCGAGCTGGCCGCCGCCGGGGCCCCGGCCCCCGCCGACCGGGCGGCCGAGCTGCAGGCGCTCCGGGCCCGGGCGCAACGGGCGTCCCGGGCGGTGCTCGCGCTCCTCATCCTGTCCGTCGTCGCGATGGCGACCGCTCGCTACTGGTGACGCCGCCGTGCGGGCCGTCGGACCGGACCACGGCCCGCCGGATGCCGGTGAGGACGACCAGCAGGCCCAGGCCGAGGAGCGGGAGGGTCCAGAACCAGGCCGGCGAGACGTCGGCGACCGATCGGTGGCCGGGGAGGAAGGCCAGGGCGATCGCGAGGAAGAGGGCCCCCGCGACGAACGACCACGGATCGAACGGGTGCCGCCTCATCCGCACCCCCCGGGGATGCCCTCCTCGGCCCCCCGGTGCCGGTCGCGGGGAGGGCGAGGAGGCCGCCACACCCGGACCGAGCCGAACCCGGTCCGGAGGTCCAGGAGGAACGTCGGTCCGGTCGCCTGGCGGGCCGGGAGCGCCTCCACGGCGCGCACCGCGAAGCCGTGCTCGAACCGCCGGGCGCCGATCCAGATGTCGCCGTACCCGGCCTCCGCGACCACCCGGACCGCCGCTCCCCTGGGCACGAGGGCCTCGACGTCCCCGAAGGCCGTGGAGGCGGTCACCGGGACCGTCGCGCGGTCCCGGATCCGGCAGAGGTCGAGGTGGATGCTGCCGACGGCGCGCCGGTAGGTCCCGCCGGCCTGCTCCGCGGTCCTGGCCACCACCCCGAGGTCGTCCACCCCGCCCTCCAGCGGGACCCGGACCAGGCTCGCGCCGAGGACGGCCGGCACGAGCAGCAGGCCAGGCAGCGCGAGCCACCGCGCCCGGCCGACGAAGGCCCCCGTCACGAGCCCGGCGCCCACGACGAGGAGCGCGAGGGCGGGGTAGGTCACGAGCGGCGGGTGGATGAGGCCGAGGTTGGCGAGCGCGCCCGCCACCGAGACCGAGAGGAGGGCGAGGCCGATCGTGACCCGCCCGAGCGGCGACGGCTCCCGTCTCGGCCGCGGGGCGGGCGCGGGCGGGGGCCCGGGC
>DATLZM010000431.1:0-1408 GCA_035573995.1 Actinomycetota bacterium
CGCGTAGCCGAGGACGTGGCCGGCGACCATGCCGCCGGCCGCGAGGCCCGCCACCGCGAGGGGCCCGGGGCGCGACCGACGGCTCACACGACCAGGCTACCGCGGGCCGGGTCCGAGCGGGCTCCCTCCCGGGCGTCCGGCGGCCGACGCAGGGAGACCCGTCCCGGCGCCGCGTCCGCGAGCGCCCCCTCCAGGCGGAGGAGGGCCTCCTTCCGGGCCTCGTCGCCGCCGTAGCCGCCGATCGTCCCGTCCGCGGGCACCACCCGGTGGCAGGGGACGAGGAGCGCCACCGGGTTCCCGCTGAGCGCGTTCCCCGCGGCCCGCGCCGCCCGGGGGCTGCCGGCGAGGGCGGCGATCCGCCCGTAGGTGGCCACGGTCCCGTAGGGGATCCGGGCGGTCGCCTCGAGGACCCGCCGGGCGAAGCCCTCCGGGACGAGGGAGAGGTCGACGGGGGAGGAGAACGCCCGGGCGCGGCGGAGGAAGTAGGCGTCGAGCTCGCGCGCCAGGCGGGCGAGGGCGCGGCGGTCGGGCCGCGGCTCGACGCCGGTGCGCAGCGCGAGCTCCTCGAGGAGCGGCTCGGCCCCCCGGTCCGCGAAGGCCAGGCGTGCCACCCCCCGCCCGCTCGCGGCGGCGAGGAGGGGCCCCAGCGGGGAGTCGAGCAGCGCGTACCGCAGCGGCCGTCGGGGGCCGTCGCCGAGGGACCGCCGCGCGGGCCGCCGCATCCACGACCCCGTCAGAGGAGCGGCCACGGGTAGGGCCGCTCGGGGCCCGGGCCGGGGAACCGCCCCTCCTCGGCGAGCCGCTCGGCCCGCACCGCCGTCGCCCGCGCCTCGCGCTCGGAGAGGAGCTCCGCGAGCCGGTCCCCGAGGGGCCCCTCCCGAAGGTCGCGGGCCAGGCGGCGGAGGTCCGCCGCGAGCGGCGGCGGCAGGGGCTCGCCCACGAAGTCCCAGATCACGGTCCGGAGCTTCGGCTCGGGCGAGAAGCACACCCCGTGGTCCACGACGTGGATCCGCCCGTCGGAGCCCAGGAGGCAGTGGCCGGCCTTCCGATCGGCGTTGTTCACCACGACGTCGAACGCGGCGATCCTGCGGAACTCGTCGGGGAACCGCTCGACCAGGGTGAGCGCGTGCTCCCGGGGGTCGTGCTCCACGTAGAGCTGGACCGAGCCCACCCCGAGGGGCCCGTCGCGGAGGACCGTCGGTGGCACGTTCGGCCACCCCAGCTCGCGGGCGACGAGGAACGCCGCCACCTCGCGGGCGCAGAGGGTCCCGTCGGGGAAGTCCCACAGGGGCGCCTCCCCGGCCCGTGGCTTGTAGACGGCGGTGGCCTCCCGCCCTCCCTCGCGCACCCGCGCGAGGAGCGTGGCGTTGGAGGCCCGGGCCAGGCGGCCCAGCACCTCGAGCTCCCC
>DATLZM010000432.1:0-4038 GCA_035573995.1 Actinomycetota bacterium
GGCGGCGACCACGTAGTGGAACGCCCCGTCCCGGAGCGCGGCGGCGAGGTGGTCCCAGCACGCGGCGAGCTCGTCGTCCGCGGCGTCGGGCCAGGCCCGCCGGGCGGCCTCCTCGAGGGAGCCGGCCCGGTGGCCCGGCGACCCCTCGGGGCAGCGGGGCCCGTGGAAGTAGGGCCGGGCCACGGTCCCTTCGAGGTCCTCCACGCCCTTCTCCCAGAGGTGCGAGCCGTAGTCCAGGAGCTGGCTCGTGGCGTGGCGGAAGTCGGGGTTGGCCGGCCCGACCTTGAACTCCACGAGCAGCAGGTCCCCGGCCCGCGTGAGCCCGACCAGGTCCACCGCGCCCGAGGGCAGCGTGGTCTCCCGCCCGATCACGAGGAGCGGCCCCGCCATCCCGAAGTCCTCGATCGGGAGAAGCTCCGGGTTCCGCTTCACGGCCTCCTGGAGCTCGACCTCGGGCGCGGGCGTCTCCTCCAGCAGCGCGGCCCGCCCCTCGTGCTCCAGCAGGATCCTCCTGCCCATCCGACCGACCCCCTCAGTCCCCGATGATCTCGTCGAGCCCCTCCACCACCTGCGCGACCTCCTCGGGCGGGGCGCGGCCGATCCCACAGGCGCAGCCGATCCGAAGCGTGCCTCGCTCTGCGCCGAGCCCACCCGGACGATCCCCGGGCGCTCGGATCAGGACCGACCCCGGCGCTCGACCGCGGCCCGGAGGCGCGCCTCGTCGGAGGACGGATCCGAGCTCGGCGGCCAGCGCGATCCGCGTGTCCAGGAGCCGCAGACGGCTCATCTCCCCAGCCTGCGCATCCAGCGCGTCGAAGCGGCGGAGCTGGGCGTCGCGCTCGCGCCGCACGACGGCCTCGACCACATCCAGGGAGGCGATCCCCGCGATCCTGGGACCTTCCGTGGCGGCCATGCCGCAAGCGTACGACCCGCCGCGGACACGCCGTCCGGGGCCACGTCGGGGCGGGGCGCCCGGTCCGTCGTGAACGGGCTCCGCTCCCTCCACGAACCGCCGCTCCCCCGGGATCGCGGAGCGCCGTTCGTAGCCTGAGACCGCCCCCCTCACGTCCGGCCCGGCCCGGAGCGACGCCGGCTCGAAGCCGAGGGCGAAGGTCCCGGAGCCGTCCCGGTTCCCAGGGGGTAGGCTGGGCCCTCGTGGGTTGCCTCGTCGCGCTCCTCGGCCTCGTCGCCCCGCGGTTCGTGCTCGCCCTGCTCTGGCTCTTCACCGACTACCTGGACCGGGCGTTCGAGAGCGGGCTGTGGCCGCTCCTCGGCTTCTTCCTGCTGCCGACCACGACCCTCGCCTACGCGTTCGCCCGGAACTCGTTCACCGCGCCGGACGGCGGGCTCGAGGCCCTCGGCGTCATCGTGATCGTCCTCGGGGTGCTGGCGGACCTCGGGCTCCTGGGGAACGCGAAGGGCCGCGGCATCGGCCGGCGCAGCTGAGGCGGCTCCCGGGACCCTCCGACGAGCCGCAGGGGCCACGGGCATGGATCTCGCTGGGCCCGACGCTGGCGGCCTGGGAACTTCCCGAACCCCGCAGGAGGTCCAGGATCCTCCGATCGATCTCATCGACCCTCGGCACCGTGGGCCTTGCCCAGGGGGTCACGCGGGAGTGCGTACCGGTCGCCTCCAAACGAGGGCTCCGGAAGCTGTGCGTCACGACGTGCCGCGGCCACCCGCTGGATCTCGCTCCCCCGCTGTTCGATGGATCCGAGCTCGCGGAACACCCGCCCGATGACCCCGGTTCCGCAGCTCCGCTCGACGCGCCGGGCTCCCGGGATCAGGGTTTCCCGAGGGACCGACCGCTGCACGAACGCCAGGCATCCTTCGACCGCCTGCGGGAGGCACGAGCCGATCGAGCGCCGGTCAGGCCGCCCGGTACACGAACCGCACCTGGACGCCGTCGGGCAGGTCGAAGACCACCTCCAGCCGGTCCCCTGTGACCCGGTAGGCGACCGGCGCCGTCACGTCCGCCCAGCTCGAGACGGGGATCTCGACGCCGGCGACCTCCGCCGTGACGCGCCCGCCCACATCATGGAGCACGAAGGTGTCGCCGCGGTCCTCGTGGGTGCCGGCGAAGCGAGCGCGGACCGACCCCGTCACGTCCCCCGTCCCGCACCTGCCGGACATGGAGGCGCGGAACGCGCCGTCCTCGCCGAACGAGATCGTCTCGGTGCCGCTGCACCGGAACCCGGCCGGGGGCGTCCCGTACGCCGAGAGCACGGCGTCGAGGCGGTCGTCGAGGTCGATCACCCACGACCCGACCAGGGCCGAGGCCGCGGGCGCCTCGGTCGGCTCCGGCGCCTCGGTCGGCTCCGGCGGGGACGTGGTCGCCCTCGGCGTTGGGCTCGCCGTCGTCCCGCCTCCCCCGTCCCCGGCCCCACCGCAGGCGGCCAGCACCAGGGCGAGGACCGGGATCCACACGAGAACCTTGCTTCGCATCGTTCCCCTTTCCTCCGCGAGGGCGACCAGGCTACCAACGCCCGAGCGGCTCGGCGCTCATCCGCCGAGGGACCCCGTGACCCGCGTGGAGGACGAGGAACAGGCCGAGGGCGGGCAGCCGCGGTCCCTCCCCGCGCCCCTCGGCCGTCGCCGGGGCCTGGAACGCCAGCCAGACGGTGGCCCGGCGAGCCCTCGCAGACCGGGCCCGTGGAAGCACGGGACGCCCGGCGTCCTCGAGGTCGGCCATGCTTATCTGCCACAGGTCCGAGCCGTAGTCCATCACGAAAAGGGGCCGCGCCATCCCGAAGTCGTCGATCGGCAGGAGCTCCGGGTTCCGCTTCACGGCCTCCTGGAGCTCGACCTCGGGCGCGGGCGCCTCCCCGAGGAGCGCAGCCCGCCCCTCGTGCTCCAGCAGGATCCTCCTCGTCATCGCGTGGTCACCTCACCCTCGACGGCACCGCGGTCGCGAGCAGGATCATCATTCGGCCCCTCCTCCCTCGCTTCCAGTTCTGCGAGCTTCCAGACGTCCTCCGCGAAGCCGCGCACCCTGCGGATCAGGGCGAGGGCCCGGTGCGCTTCGGGCTCGTGATCGAGGATGGTGCCTCCGTGGGCAAGCGTGTTCCGGAGTCGCTCGAGCTCGTCCTTCCACGCCTTGAACCGCTCTCGCGATCCGAACCCCAGCGCCTGACGGAACCGCTGAACCGTGCCGACCAGGTGGAGGCGGTCCGCAAGGAAGAGCACATCGACGAGATCCGTCTCGAGGTTCCGCCCCTTCAGCTCGTCGTAGCGTTCTAGCGTCTTCTGCCGGCGGCCCTTGGGGAGGTGATCGAGGAACCCCTCCTTCCCGTAGTGCTGGCGGATCAGCTGGTTCAGGCCCGCCTCGGTGGCGAGGATGATCGCGAGGACCGTCATCCCCACGGGGACCCGCTGCAGATCGGAGAGGGTGATCAGGCCGAAGACGGAGTCGCCTTCGATGACGAACAGGAAATCTCGCTTCTCCAGGAGAGCGAGGGTGTCGGCGAGCCCCAGGTCGGCGGTGACCACTAGGCTCGCGTCGATCGGTTGCGCGAGCGCCGCCACGGTTCTGCCCGGGTCTGCCTCCCTCAGATTCTTTCGAGACACGAAGCTCCTGAGCGGATCCTCGTCGAGCGGCGCCACATCGAAGTCGAACTCGTCCATACGGTCCGCGGCCTCACGGCACGACCACTCCGGGCTCACCTTCCACGGGTCCGGCGTCGCCAGGTCGCCCGCGCGGAGTCCCTGCTCAGCGATCCTGAGCGTGGCGCGCAGCGGATGCTCACGACGAGCACGCATCGACCCCCCTCACCGTCCAGCCACGGCCAGCGAATCCCGTGCCATCAGGCGCCTCATACCCACGCGCCGACCCTCCGCGCCGCGAGCGTGTCCGCAATCTGCCGGGCGCAGCGGTCGGGGTGGTTGAGGATCTGCCGTCCCCAGTACGTGAGGACCGTCCACCCGCGCTGCGCGAGGAAGTTCCGCTTGGCCGCATCGAGCTCGAGCGTGTCGCGATCCCCGTGGAACTGGTAGCCGTCGCAGTAGACGGCCACCCGCAGATCCGGCCAGGCGAAGTCG
>DATLZM010000433.1:0-1265 GCA_035573995.1 Actinomycetota bacterium
GACGGTGGCGAGGAACCTCGAGGCCCTCGGGGAGCGCGCCCCCGAGGCGATCCCCGCCTACGTGGCGCTGGCCCGCGCGGCCCTGGACCTCGCCGAGCGGGCCGGCCGGCTCGACCCCGCGGGGCGCGCGCGGGTCGAGGAGGTGCTCGCGCGGTGGACGTGATCCGGACCGTCGCGGGGATCCGCGAGGCCTGCGAGCGTGCGCGGCGGGAGGGCCGGGCGGTCGGGTTCGTCCCGACGATGGGCGCGCTCCACGAGGGCCACGCCTCGCTGATCCGCAGGGCCCGGCGGGAACGGGACGCGGTCGTGGTCTCGATCTTCGTGAACCCCCTGCAGTTCGGGCCGCACGAGGACTACGCCCGCTACCCCCGGGACGAGGAGGGGGACCTCGCGACCTGCGCTCGCCTCGGCGTGGACCTGGTCTTCATCCCCCCGGTCGAGGAGATGTACCCCGGGGGCGAGCCGGCGGTCACCGTGGACCCCGGCCCGATCGGCGAGCGCCTGGAGGGCGCCTCGCGGCCCGGGCACTTCCGGGGGGTGGCCACGGTCGTGGCCAAGCTCTTCCACGCGGTGGGCCCGTGCGCCGCCTACTTCGGCGAGAAGGACGCCCAGCAGCTCTTCCTGGTCCGGCGGATGGTGCGGGACCTCGGGTTCCCGGTGGAGGTCGTGGGCTGCCCCACGGTCCGGGAGCCCGACGGGCTCGCGCTCTCCTCGCGGAACCGCTACCTCTCGCCCGAGGAGCGCGAGGCGGCGGGGTGCCTGTTCCTCGCGCTCTCCGAGGCCGCGGAGCTCGCGCGAGCGGGGGAGCGGGACGCCGCGGCCCTGGTGGCGGCCATGGCCCGGGAGATCGGGGCGACCGAGGGGGTCCGGCTCGACTACGCGGCGGTGGTCGACGAGGCGACGTTCGAGGAGGTGCGCGAGATCCGGGGACCGGCCCGGGCCCTGGTCGCGGCCTGGGTGGGCTCCACCCGCCTGATCGACAACCTGCCGCTCCCCGCCCCCGCCGCGCGGTAGCTTGTGCCGGGACGCGGCCGCCGGAGGTGCACGTGCTGCTCGCCGTCGACGTCGGCAACACCGAGACCCTGCTCGGGGTGTTCCGGGGACCCGAGCTCCTCCACCGCTGGCGGATGGCCACCGTGGCGGAGCGGACCCCGGACGAGCTCGCGCTCTTCTTCGCGGGGTTCCTGGGCTCGGCGGGCCTCTCGTTCTCGACCGAGATCACGGGCGTCGTGATCTCCTCGGTCGTCCCGGCGGCCACCCAGGCC
>DATLZM010000434.1:0-2631 GCA_035573995.1 Actinomycetota bacterium
CGGCGGCCGTTCGTGGGTGATCGGCTCCTCACCGTGGGCGAGGTGGCCGCCACCATGCGGGTCTCGAACATGACCGTGTACCGGCTGATCAAGAGCGGGCAGCTCGCGGCGATCAGGGTCGGGAAGAACTACCGGATCCGCGAGTCCGACGTGAACCGGTACCTCTCGGAGCGCTCGGTGCGGGTGGAGGAGGAGAAGTAGTGGCCCGCAGCCGGGTGGGGCTCGACGTGGGCTCGACGGCGGTCCGGGCCGCCGAGGTGACCATGGGGGAGCCGATGACCGTCGTGCGCGCCGCCCAGGTGCCGCTCCAGCGGGGCGCGGTGGAGCTCGGCGAGGTGCGCCAGCCGGAGGTCGTGGGGCAGGCCATCCGGGAGCTGTGGCAGCGCGGTGGGTTCAAGGCCCGGCAGGTGGTGATGGGCGTGGGCAACCAGCGCTGCGTGGTCCGGGAGGTGGCGATCCCCTGGCTGCCGGAGAAGGAGCTCCGGGCCTCCCTGGGCTTCCAGGTCCAGGAGTACATCCCGATGTCGGTCGACGAGGCGGTCCTCGACTACGACCTGCTCGGGGAGTTCGAGCAGGAGGGGCGGAAGATGCTCCGGCTGCTCCTCGTGGCCGCGCAGCGGGCGATGGTGAACAACCTGGTGGCCGCGGCCCAGGCCGGGAAGGTCGAGCCCGTCGGGGTCGACCTCATCCCCTTCGCCATCGTCCGGTCGGTGGGCGCCGACGGGCTGGGGATGGACCTCGAGGGCGGGGAGGAGGCCGTGATCGACGTGGGCGCGCACGTCACCAACATCTGCGTCCACGACCAGCAGGCCACCCGGTTCGTCCGGATCCTGCCCTCGGGCGGACGCGACATCACCCTCGCGATCGCCCGGAGCCTGGGGCTCGAGGAGGACGTGGCCGAGCGCCTCAAGCGCGGCGAGCCGGTGGAGGGCGCCCCGTCGGTCGAGGAGGCCCGCCGGGTCGCGATGGCCCGGGCCGGCAGCTTCGTCGACGAGATCCGCTCGTCGCTCGAGTTCTACACGGCCCAGGTCCAGGGGGCGCGGATCGGGCGGGTGCTCGTGACCGGGGGCGGCTCGAAGCTCGAGGGGTTCCTCGAGCTGCTCCGCGAGCGGATCCCGGTGCCCGTGGACCGGGGCCGGCCGTTCGCCAAGGTGCGGTCGCGGCTCAACCTGTCCGAGGAGGCGGCCGCCGAGGCCGAGCCGGTCCTCGCCGCCGCGATCGGACTCGCGATCCCGGGTCGGAGCTCGTGAGGAGGCTGGCATGAGTCAGGTCAACCTGCTCCCGCCGGAGATCCGCGAGCGGCAGCGGACCCGGCGGCTCACGTCGCTCGTGGCCCTCGCCGGGGTGGTGGTCCTGGCGGGGATCGGGTTCCTCTACGGCGTGCAGGCCCTCACGCTCTCGCAGGTCCAGGAGGACCTCCGGGCCCAGGAGGCGGTGAACGGGCAGCTCCAGGCGGAGATCGCGAGCCTCCAGCGGTTCGCCGACCTCCAGGCCGAGCTGCGGGAGAAGCAGGCGCTCGTGCGGGAGGTCTTCGCGAACGAGGTCTCCTGGTCGGGCGCGCTGCTCGACCTGTCGCGGGTGATCCCCGCCGACGCCTACCTCACCGGGATGACCGCCCAGCTCTCGGTCCAGACCGGGCAGCCGGCGCAGCCGACCGAGGAGGGGGCCCAGCTGATCGGGACCATCACGTTCGACGGGGTCGCGGCCGACATCGACACGCTGGCCGACTGGCTGACCCGCCTCGAGGGCGTGCGGGGGTGGGTGAACGCCTGGGCCACCAACGCCACCGAGACCGCCCCCTTCAGCGGCCAGTACACGTTCAGCTCGGGCGTCGACCTCTCCCTCGACGCCGTGACCAGGCGCGGCGCCGGAGGTGGGGCGTGAACCGGCGGGGCCCGATCGTGGCGGGGGTGGCGGTCGCCGTGCTCGCGGCCCTGGCCGTCCTCCTCCTGCTGCTGCCGAAGGTGCGCCAGGTCGGCGAGGCCAGGGAGGAGCTCGCCGCCGCCCAGGAGCAGGAGCAGAGCCTGCAGAACCAGCTCCGGGCGCTCCAGGAGGCCCGGGAGGAGGCGCCCCGGGTCCGGGACGCGATCCGTCGGCTCGAGACCCAGGTGCCCCCCACCGCCGACCTGCCGGGGATGATCCGCCTCCTGGCGGGGGCGGCGGACCGGGCGGCCGTTGACTTCTTCTCGGTCGCCCCGGGGACCCCCACCGCCGCGGAGGCCGGCTTCTCGGTGGTGCCCGCCCAGATCCAGGTGACCGGCGGCTACTTCTCGCTCGACGAGTTCCTCTACCGGCTCGAGACCCTGCCCCGGGCGGCGAAGGTGACGAGCCTGCAGATCTCGCCCGGCGGCGGCGAGGGGACGGCGGGCCAGCTCTCGATGCAGCTGTCCGTGGAGTTCTACACCACCGACACGTCCGCCGGCCCCGGCTCGGCCCCCGGCCCGAGCGAGGGCGCCGCGGCCGCCGCGACGGTCCCCGCGGGAGGCTGAGCCGAGATGCCCCTCTCCCCCCGCGACCGACGTGCCCTCACGATCCTCGGCGCCGTGGCCGGCGCCGCCCTGGCCTTCTTCCTCGTGACCAGGCTCCTGGGAGGGGGCGGCGAGGAGGCGGCGCTGCCCGAGGTCCCCGCGG
>DATLZM010000435.1:0-1001 GCA_035573995.1 Actinomycetota bacterium
ACCGCCTCGCCGGCGCGGGGGTGGTAGGTCCGCAGCTCGTCCGCCCAGCGGCGGAGGTAGGAGGCGGCCATCCCCGCCACGTCCCCACCGCCCGCGCCCAGCCGCCACGCGCGCTCGTAGTGCTCCGCGATCAGGGCGACCGGTTCGCGGGGGAGGTCGCGGGCGCGCTCCCGGAGCCACCCAGCCGCCTCGAGGTGGCGGCGCGCCCGCTCGGCGCGGGCGAGCGACCGGTAGGCGACGTCCCGGAACAGGGCGTGGCGGAACTCGTACTCGACGGCGCCGGGGATCTGGCTCCGTTCCCTCCTCCGGAGGATCCCGCGCGCGGCCAGCCGGCGCAACGCCCGCCGCGCCGAGGCGCCGTGGGGCCCGCGGGCGAGCAGCTCATCCCAGGCGCGGTCCCCCGCCACCGACGCCCACCGGAGGGCGAGCTTCTCGTCCTCGGGGAGGCCGTCGATCCGGGCCGCGAGCAGCAGGCGCACCGACGAGGGGACCCGGAGCAGGTCCTGCGGGTCGCGGAGGCGCCACCCTCCTACGTCCCGCTGGAGCGAGCCGGCTTCGACCAGCATCGCCAGGCTCTCCTCGAGGAAGAACGGGTTCCCACCCGCCCGGTCGAGGACGGCCCGGACCACCCCCTCGGGGGCGGGCAGGCCCAGGATCCGCGCCGCGAGCTCCTCCCCGCTCGTCGTATCGAGCGGCCGGAGCTCCAGGGCCGGGATCCCCGGCAGCCGGACCTCGGGCCGCGCGAGCCCGAGGACGAGGATCGGCCCTCGCCACGGCTCCTGGCCCGCCGCCACGAGCAGCTGGAGGAGCTCGGGGTCCGCCCACTGGAGGTCGTCGAGGACCACCACGGTCGGCCCGGCGCGGGCCAGCGCCTCGACCACCCGCCGGACCGCGGCCGCCGCCTCGGGGAGCGAGCCCCGGGGGGCGCCGTCCGCGAGCGCCGCGAGGAGCCGCAGGTCGCGGGCGAGTCCCCTCGGGTCCCTCCCTGCGGCCAGCCGCCG
>DATLZM010000436.1:0-2884 GCA_035573995.1 Actinomycetota bacterium
GGCCTGGGCCTGATGATCGGGATCGAGCTGGTCCGCGATCGGGCGACCAAGGAGCCCTTCCCCCGGGAGGAGCGGGCGACCGAGCGGGTGCTCGCGGCGGCCCGCGAGGGCGGCCTCCTCCTCTACTCGAGCACCGGCCACGTGGACGGACGCGGGGACCTGGTGATGCTGGGGCCCCCGTTCGGCATCACGGACGAGGAGGCCGAGCTGCTCGTGGAGCGGACCGCGGCCGCCCTCGGCGCCGTGCGGTGAGCGGCCGGGCCGCCCTCGTCGTGTGCCGGGAGGCGCGGATCTACGACCACGGCCCGGGGCACCCGCTGCGGCCCGAACGCGTGCTCCTCACGTGGGAGCTGATCGAGGCCTACGGGCTCCACGCCGTCCAGGGGGTCCGCGTCGTCGGCTGTCGGGAGGCGACCGAGGAGGAGATCGCCCTGGTCCACGAGCCGGCCTTCATCGACGCGACGCGCCGCGCCGGCCATGGCGAGGAGGGGCCCTGGTGGCGCTTCGGCTACGGCCCGGGCGACAACCCCGTGTTCGACCGGATGCACGAGGCGGCCGCCCTCGTCGTGGGCGCGTCGCTCGTGGCCGCGGAGGAGGTGCTCGCGGGCCGGGCCGAGCACGCCTTCAACGCCGCCGGCGGGCTGCACCACGCGATGCCCGCCCGGGCCTCCGGGTTCTGCGTCTACGACGACCCCGCCGTGGCGATCGCCTGGCTCCTCGGGCGGGGCGTGGAGCGGGTCGCCTACGTCGACGTCGACGTCCACCACGGCGACGGCCCCCAGGCCATCTTCTACGGCGACCCGCGGGTCCTCACGATCTCGCTCCACGAGTCCGGGGAGTACCTGTTCCCCGGGACCGGCTTCGTCCACGAGTCGGGGGCGGGCGGGGCGGAGGGCACCAAGGTCAACGTGCCGCTGCCGCCGGGGGTCTCCGACCGGGGCTGGCTCCGGGCGTTCCACGAGGTGGTCCCGCCCCTCGTCGCCGCCTTCCGGCCCGCGGTGCTCGTGACCCAGCTCGGCTGCGACACCCACCACACCGACCCCCTCGCCCACCTCCGCCTCACCACCGCCAGCTACCGGGAGGTCGCCCGCACGCTCCACGCGCTCGCCCACGAGGCGGCGGGGGGCCGGTGGGTCGCGACCGGCGGGGGCGGCTACCAGTGGGCCCGCGTCGTCCCCCGGGCCTGGGCGATCGCGTTCGCCGAGATGGCCGGGGCGGAGGTCCCGGACGAGCTGCCCCGCGGGTGGGTGGAGCAGGTGGAGGGCAGGACCGGGGCGCCCATCCCCGACCGCCTCTCGGAACCGCCGCAGCCGGCCGGCCCGGTCGACGACGAGGTCGACGACGTGGTCCGCGCCGTGCGGCGGCACCTCTTCCCCGCGCACGGCCTGGCCCCGTGAGCGGAGCCGATCGCCGGGGTTGCGCTCCCCGACAGGAGGGCGTAGGGTGAGGCCCTTCGTCGTCTTCGGGGAGGGGTCGGTATGAGGGGGCGGGTCGCGTCTTCGCTCGTGCTCGGGATCTTGGCCACGGCCGTCGTCGGCATCTCGCAGGCGGCGGCGCAGGGGGCGACCTACACGGTCCGGGTGGACGCCCGGCCGCCGGCCGGCGCCTCCTGGCAGTTCAACCGGTTCTTCCCCGGGGGGACGCTCCAGGTCCACCCCGGCGACGTCGTGAACTTCGCGTGGCGGGGCGCGGGGGCCCCCCACACGGCCACGCTGGTCCCCGAGGCGGACGCGGACGCCTGGCGCGGCGAGAACCAGGGCACGGGCGGGCCGTACGAGCTGGTCGTCCTGGACACGGCCGTCGGCGGCGACGACGGCGAGCCGATCTTCAACCCGGCGGTCCTGGCGCCGTCGCCGACCGGGTGCGGGTCGGCGGAGGCCCCGTGCGCGTTCGACGGGACCGCGGTCGTGAGCAGCGGGTTCCAGTTCTCGAACCCGGCCGACCAGCCGTCGTTCGCGGTGAGCGTGGACGCCCCCGAGGGGACCTACGCCTTCCTCTGCCTCCTGCATCCCGGGATGCAGGCGACGCTCGAGGTCGTCGACCCCGCCCAGGCGATCCCTGCTCCGGCCGAGGTCCGGGCGGATGCCAGGGCCGAGGTCCAGACCGCCGTGGACGTGGACGGACCGGCCGCCGAGCGGATGGCCCAGCGCCTGCGACGGACGGACATCGGGGGCGGGTCCGAGCGCGTCACCCTGAACGCCGGGGGGTTCGTGAACCAGGTCTCCGCGAACGTCTTCCGGTCGAGGACGGTCCGGGTGTCGGTCGGCGACGAGATCCGGTTCCGCGGGATGACGGAGATCCACACCGTGACGTTCCCCGCCTCGTCGGTGGAGGAGCTCTCGCTCGAGGTCCCGCGGTGCGAGGTCCCCGGGCCCGACACACCCGCCTCCTCCCCGGCGGACTGCGCGACGCCCCAGGCGTTCCAGGTCGCGCTGGACCCGCGGACGCTCTTCCCCACCGAGTCCAACGCGCTCAGGAGGCCCAGCCGCTTCGTGAACTCGGGGGTCTTCGCCGCGCCCCAGCGGGTGACGTTCGTGGCCAGCCGGCCCGGGACCTACACCTACGTCTGCATCGTGCACGGCCCGCTCATGAGCGGGACGATCCGGGTGGTCTGAGCGGGGCTGCCGCTCGTCGCGGGGTGGCCGGGCCCGAGGGCGCGCGCCACCCCGCGCGGGCCCGGCCGGATCGGACGGCGCGCGCCGGGCCGCGGGATCGAGGCCACGGTGGAGGCTAGGCGGTGACGACGATCCGCGCCGTCATCCCCGGGTGGATCTCGCAGTGGTAGCGGAACGTGCCCGCCCGCCGGAACCGGCGCGCGAAGGAGTCGCCCGGGGAGAGGATCCCCGAGTCCCAGAGGCCCGTGTCCGACGTCGTGGTGTGCGGG
>DATLZM010000437.1:0-3128 GCA_035573995.1 Actinomycetota bacterium
AGGTCCGGGGCGGGGAGCCCGGCGGACCGGCCGCGCCGTGAGGCTCTGCTACGCTAGCTCCGGTTCGGGGGTGTAGCTCAGCCCGGTAGAGCGCTGCCTTCGCACGGCAGAGGTCGGCGGTTCGAATCCGCTCACCTCCACCGAGAACCGCAGGTAGACGGCCATCCTCCCGCCGCCCGCGACCGCGCCGACCCCGAACGTCGTGCAAACGTCGTGCAGGCGTCGGCCCCTCGTGCTAGGGTCCGGGCCGTGGCCTGGATTGTGAAGGTCGAGGGGCCGAGGCGCGGGACCCGCTACCGCGTGGAGTACCGCGACCCCCGGGGCCGCCACCGCACCCGCACCTTCCGCCGCCGCCGCGACGCCGAGGCGTTCCTCCACCGCGTGGAGGTCGAGCTCCAGGGCGGCACCTGGCGGGACCCCGCCGCGGCGCGGCAGGCGCTCGGGGAACGGATCGAGGCCTGGCTCGCCTCCCGCCACGACTGGCGGCCCTCCACGAGGGCGAGCCGGGAGCCCACCGTCCGCCGCCACGTCCTCCCGTACCTCGGGGACGTGCCCGTGGGCGCGCTCCGGCCGGAGGACGTGCGGGCGTGGATGGCGCGGCTCCTCGAGGCGGGGATCTCGGCCCAGACCGTCTGGCGCGCCCGCCAGCTCCTCCACGCGGTCCTCGAGGAGGCGGTGCGGGACGGCGTGATCCCCTCGAACCCGACCCGCTACGCCCGCCCGCCCCGCGTGGAGCGGCGCGAGCTCCGGGTCCCGACGCCGCAGGAGGTCGAGCGCCTCGTGGAGGCGACCGAGGAGCCCTGGCGCCCGCTCGTGCTCCTCCTCGCCTACGCGGGCTTGCGGATCGGGGAGGCCCTGGGCCTCCGCCGCCGGGACCTCGACCTCGTCGCCCGCCGGGTCCACGTCCGCCGCCAGGCCGTGGAGGTCCGGGGCCGGGTGGAGCTGGCCGAGCTGAAGACGCCCTCGGCCCGGCGCGTCGTGGCCCTCCCGGGCTTCGTCTGCGAGGCCCTGGCCCGGGCGCTCGAGGGCCGGCCCGCCGACCCCGAGGCCCTGGTCTTCGCCGACGCCCGCGGTGGCCCGGTGCGGCGGACCAACTGGCGGAAAAGGGTCTGGGAGCCGGCCGTGCGCCGGGCCGGCCTCGAGGGCCTCCGGCCCCACGACCTCCGCCACTTCGCCGCAACCGTGGCGGTGGCCGCCGGCGCCCACCCGCGGGCCCTCCAGGCCCGGCTCGGCCACGCCGACTCCCGCGTCACCATGGACGTGTACGCGAGCGTCCTCCCCGGGCTCGATGAGGAGCTCGCGCGGCGGCTCGAGGAGGTCCGGGAGGAGGCCCGGCGGCGGGCCGCCCCAGGCGGCCGGGTGCTCCCGCTCCGCCGCGGGTGAACCCTTCCGAATCCCACGCTTGTAGTTTCCCCGTGCTATCCTTGCGCCGAAGTACATAGGTTCCGCCGAACCTAGCCCGAGGTCGGGGGACGCGCGGGAGGCGCCGACATGGGGCCAACCCGCCACCGGGGCCGCACGGCCCGCGAGCCCCCGGGTGAAGGCGAACGGCGCAGGGCCGACAAGGCGCGTCGGGGTGAGGCCTCGCTCGCAGAGGAGGTCTGCCCATGCGCCGACTTCTACGGCCCCGTGAAGCGGCCGAGATCCTCGGCTGCAGCCGCTCCGCCGTCTACGACCTGATCCGGCGCGGAGCCATCCCGCACGTGCGCCTGTCGGCCGGCATCGTCCGGGTCCCGGAGGACGAGCTCGAGGCGTTCCTGCGCGCCCGCGTGAAGGGCGGCGAGCCGGAGGAGGGGGGCCGATGAGCGCCCCCCGGGGAGGTCGGGGACCGGCGGCGCGGGCAAGCCGGCCCCCGTTCGACGACGACCACACCTGCCCGTGCGGAGGCCCGCTGGTCCGCCGCCGCGACGGGTGGCCGGGCCTGCGTTGCGGTCGCTGCGGCGCCCCGGAGCCGGCGGCCCGGATGGTCGAGGTGGCCTTCGGGCCGCGCTGGCTCCCCGCCCTGGTCCGGGAGGTGGCGCGATGAGGTGCCGCCGGTGCGGCCACCCCGAGGACGTGCACTCGCCCCTCGCCGGGTGCCTCGGTGAGGACTGCCGCTGCCCCTCGTTCGAGCTCGCGACGGACGGCCTCGATGGCGCGCCGACGGAGGCCCCCGAGCTCGGCGCCCTGCTCGGTCGCATCGAGCGGTTCATCCGGCGCTTCGTGGTCTTCACCTCCGAGCACCAGGCGGTGGCGGTCACCCTCTGGGTCGTCCACGTCTACGCGATCGACGCCGCGCCCTGCGCCGCCTACCTCCGGATCACCTCGGCGACCGAGGAGGCCGGGAAGACCCTCCTCCTCGAGGTGCTCGAGCTCCTTCTCGGGGAGCGCGCTGTGAACGCCGTGAGCGCCACGCCCGCCTTCATCTTCCGGATGCGCGAGAAGGTCGGCCCGGTCGCCCTGCTCCTGGACGAGGTCGACCAGACGCTCCGGGAGCGCAAGGACGACGGCGCGCGCGACGTCCTCGCCCTCGTGAACTCGGGCTACCGCCGCTCGGCGAAGGCCGGGCGGACCGTCGGGCAGGGCCATGAGCCGAAGGCCTTCCCCGCCTTCGGGCCGTGCGCCATCGCCGGCATCGGCTCCCTCCACCCGACGACCGAGAGCCGCTGCATCCCGATCGTGCTCGAGCGGAAGCCCCGCGGCTCGGGCGAGCGGTTCCTGTACCACCGGGTGGAGCCCGCGGCCGCCGCCATCCGCCGGGACCTCGAGGCCTGGGCGACCGAGGAGGCGGTCCGCGTGCTGCGGGACGCCGACCCCGCGCTGCCCGAGGAGCTCCGGGACCGCCACGCCGAGGCCTGGTGGCCGCTCTTCGCGATCGCCGACGCGGCCGGCGGGGACTGGCCGGAGCGGGCCCGTCGGGCCGCGGTGGCCCTCCACGCGGGCCGCGAGGGCCCGGAGACCATGAGCACCGGGGTCCTCCTCCTCGCCCATATCCGCCAGGCGTTCGAGGAGGCCGGGAAGGACCGGCTCCCCAGCGCGGAGCTCCTCGCACGGCTCGTCGAGAACGAGGAGGGCCCCTGGGGTCGGTGGTGGGGAGCCGAGCTCTCCCGGGAGGGCGCGCCGCGGGCCGCCGCGGCCGACCTCGCCCG
>DATLZM010000438.1:0-11678 GCA_035573995.1 Actinomycetota bacterium
CAGGCCCTTCTCGGAGAGCACCTTGGTGATCGCCGCCGTGAGCGTGGTCTTGCCGTGGTCGATGTGGCCGATCGTGCCGATGTTCACGTGCGGCTTGGTCCGCTCGAACCGCTGCTTCGCCATCTCCGTCCTCCCGTTCGGCCGGGCCCGCCCGACCTACTCTCCTCGCACCCGCGCCACGATCTCCCTCGAGATCTGGGCGGGCACCTCCTGGTA
This sequence comes from Actinomycetota bacterium, assembly GCA_035573995.1. Classification (GTDB taxonomy): domain Bacteria; phylum Actinomycetota; class UBA4738; order UBA4738; family HRBIN12; genus DATLZM01. Next base: position 217 of record DATLZM010000438.1, read on the forward strand.
CGAGTGGAGCTGCATCGGCGTGTGCGACGCGCGCCCCTGGGTCCGCGACCGCAGGTCGGTCGCGTACCCGAACAGCTCGGCGAGGGGCACCAGCACCCGGACCGCCTTCATCCCCGAGCGGTCGTCGATGCGCTCGATCCGGCCCCGCCTCGCGGTGATGTCGCCCATCACGTCGCCGAGGAACCCCTCGGGGGTGAGGACCTCGAACTCCATCACCGGCTCGAGGAGGACCGGGTCGGCCCGCCGGGCCGCCTCCTTCAGGGCGATGGACCCCGCGATCTTGAACGCCATCTCGGAGGAGTCCACCTCGTGGTAGGAGCCGTCGACGAGCGTCGCCCGCACGTCGACGAGCGGGTAGCCGGCCAGGACCCCGGACTCCATCGCCTCCTGGATCCCCTGGTCCACGGCGGGGATGAACTCCCGGGGGATGGCCCCGCCCACGATCTTGTTCACGAACTCGTAGCCGCCGCCCGGGCCCGTCGGCTCGAGGTCGATGACCACGTGCCCGTACTGGCCCCGGCCCCCGGTCTGCCGCACGAACCGGCCCTCGACCCCGTGCACCGCCCTCCTGATGGTCTCCCGGTAGGCGACCTGGGGCTTGCCGACGTTCGCGCCCACCCCGAACTCCCGGACCAGCCGGTCGACCAGCACCTCGAGGTGGAGCTCGCCCATCCCGGAGAGGATGGTCTGGCCGGTCTCCTCGTCGAACTTCACGACGAACGTCGGGTCCTCGTCGGCGAGCCGCTGCAGGGCGCCGGCCAGCTTGTCCTGGTCGGCCTTGGTCTTGGGCTCCACGGCCACCGAGATCACCGGGGTCGGGAACGTGATCGACTCGAGGACGATGGGGTCGGCCGGGTCGCAGAGCGTGTCCCCGGTCGTGGTGTGCTTGAGGCCCACCACGGCCACGATGTCGCCGGTGAAGGCGGCCTCCTTGTCCTCGCGGTGGTTCGCGTGCATCTGGAGGATCCGCCCGATCCGCTCCTTCCGGTCCTTCGTCGAGTTGTAGACGTGGGCGCCGGCCCGCACCGTCCCCGAGTAGACCCGGAGGTAGGTGAGGCGCCCCACGTAGGGGTCGGACATGATCTTGAAGGCCAGCGCGGCGAACGGCTCGTCGTCGGAGACCTTCCGCTCCGCGGGCTCGCCCGACGGCGTGTGGCCCTGGATCGCCGGGACGTCGAGGGGGGAGGGGAGGTAGAAGATCACCGCGTCGAGCAGGGGCTGGATCGCCTTGTTCTTGAAGGCCGAGCCGCAGAGGACGGGCACGCCTCGCGAGGAGAGCGTGGCGGCCCGGATGGCCCGCCGGAGCTCGTCCGGGGTGGGCTCCTCGCCGTGCACGTACTTCTCCAGGAGCGCCTCGTCGACGTCGGCGAGCTGCTCGAAGAGATCGTGGCGGGCCCGCTCGGCCGCCTCCCGGAGGTCCTCGGGGAGGGCCGCGAGCTCCACGTCCTCCCACTCCTCGCCCATCTCGGTGATCCAGCGCCGCCCCTTCATCTCGACCAGGTCCACGACGCCGACGAAGTCGGCCTCCCGGCCCCAGGGCAGCTGGACCACGAGGGGGGTGGCCCGGAGGCGCTCCCGGATCATCGCCACGGTGCGCTCGAAGTCCGCCCCGACCCGGTCCATCTTGTTCACGAAGCAGATCCGCGGCACCCGGTAGCGGTCGGCCTGCCGCCACACGGTCTCGGTCTGGGGCTCCACGCCGGCCACGGCGTCGAACACGGCGATCGCCCCGTCGAGGATGCGCAGCGACCGCTCGACCTCGACCGTGAAGTCCACGTGGCCCGGGGTGTCGATGATGTTGATCCAGTGCCCCTTCCACTGGCAGGTCGTGGCGGCGGAGGTGATCGTGATGCCGCGCTCGCGCTCCTGGACCATCCAGTCCATCTGCGCGGTGCCCTCATGGACCTCGCCGATCTTGTAGGCCTTGCCCGTGTAGTAGAGGATCCGCTCGGTGGTCGTGGTCTTGCCCGCGTCGATGTGGGCCATGATCCCGATGTTCCGGGTACGGGCGAGCGGATACTCCCGGATCACCAGGTCCTTGCCGGACCTCCCGGGCTGCCGCTCCCTCGCCTCTCGTACCGCCTCGACCACCTGCATCCTCTCCGCCGGGGTCGCCATCACCCGGCCCTCCCTTCGCTCGCCGGGCCCTGCGCCCGGCGCGACACGTTCGCCTCGACCACCGCCCGCTCCACGGTCACCACCGGTAGTGGGCGAAGGCCTTGTTGGCCTCCGCCATCTTGTGGACATCCTCGCGCCGCTTCACCGACGCGCCGGTGCCCTGGGCGGCGTCCATGATCTCGCCCACCAGCCGCTCGGCCATCGTGTGCTCGCGCCGCTGGCGGGCGTGGTTCACGATCCACCGCAGCGCGAGCGTCGTCCCCCGGTGGGGGCGGACCTCGACCGGGACCTGGTAGGTCGCCCCGCCGACCCGCCGCGAGCGCACCTCGAGCAGCGGGCGGACGTTCTCCACCGCCTTCTTCAGCGCGAGGACGGGGTCGTTGGCCGTCCGCTGGCTGATCTGCTCGAGCGCGTCGTAGACGATCCGCTCGGCCAGGCTCTTCTTGCCGTCGCGCAGCACCTTGTTGATGAGCTGCGTGACCAGCTGGTTCTGGTACACGGGGTCCGGCAGGACCTCGCGCCTCGGGGCGGGACCCTTCCTGGGCACGGCCTACCCCTCCCTCTTCGCGCCGTACCGGGAGCGGGCCTGCTTGCGGTCCCGGACGCCGGCCGCGTCGAGCGTCCCCCGGATCACCTTGTAGCGGACGCCCGGCAGGTCCTTCACGCGCCCCGCCCGCACCAGGACGATCGAGTGCTCCTGGAGGTTGTGCCCGATGCCGGGGATGTAGGCCGTGACCTCGATCCCGGAGGTGAGCCGCACCCGGGCCACCTTCCGGAGGGCCGAGTTCGGCTTCTTGGGGGTTACGGTGTAGACCCGCGTGCAGACGCCACGACGCTGCGGAGAGCCCTTGAGCGCGGGGCTCTTCGTCTTCTTCCGCGGGCGCTCGCGCCCGTCCCTGACCAGTTGCTGGATCGTGGGCATGGTCGTCTCGTCCGCACGCTCTCTTCCTTCTCCAGGGTTCTCCCGTGAAGAAGCCGGACCCGCGGGCCCGGCCTCCCAGGGACACGCGACCGCCGGTCGTCCCTTCGGATCCCCCTGCGCTCCCGACGCGTGGCCCGGACCCCGGGCCGCGGACGGCGATATAGGCTACCCGTGGCGCCGATCGGCGTCAAACGGGGTCGCCCATCGGGCCGTCGGCCGCCCGCGGCGTCCGCTCGCCTCCCCATGATAGCGGAAGCCCTGCTAGGGTGACGTGCCCACGTGCCCCCCCAGGACCTCGACGAGCTGGCCGAGCTGGCCGAGCGGGCCGCCCACCTGGGCGGGAGGGTCGTCCGCTCCCGCCGCGCCGGGCGGCCGGAGCGGAAGGGCGCCGGCGACTACGTGACCGAGGTGGATCGGGCGAGCGAGGCCGCGATCGCCCGCGCGCTCTCCCGGGCGACCCCGGGGATCCCGGTCCGGGGCGAGGAGGGGGGCGGCGCGGGCGGCGAGCGCTACTGGCTGGTCGACCCCCTGGACGGCACCACCAACTTCCTCCACGGCTTCCCCGCGGTGGGCGTCTCGGTGGCCCTCGTCGAGGACGGCCGGCCGCTCGTGGGGGTCGTGCACGCGCCCTTCCTCGGCGAGACCTACGTGGGCGTCCGCGGCCGCGGCGCGGCGCTGCGGCGCCGGGGCCAGCCCCCCCGCCCGCTCCGGGTCTCGGACCGGGCGCCGCGGGAAGCCGTGGTGGGGACCGGCTTCCCGTTCCGTCGCAAGGCGATCCTCCCGCGCTACCTCCGGATGTTCGCGGCGGCCCTGGAGCGCTTCGAGGACCTCCGCCGCCCGGGCGCCGCCTCCCTCGACCTCGCCTGGGTCGCGGCCGGGGTGTTCGACGGGTTCTTCGAGCTCGCCCTCTCCCCCTGGGACGTGGCCGCCGGCGGCCTGCTCGTGGAGGAGGCCGGGGGCCTGGTCACCGACTGGGCCGGGGGGCCGGGGTACCTCTCGGGGGACATCCTCGCCGGCCCGCCCGCGGTCCACCGGACCCTCCTCGAGCTGGCGCGCGCCACCGCCGCGTGAGCGCGCCGGTGCCGCTCGGGGCGGGAGGCCCGGGGATCGCCCGGGCCTCCTCGCTGCCTCGCTCTCCCCGGTGCCTCACTCCCCCTGGCTCGAGGGGCCCCCGAGCATCTGCTCGGCCTGCTCGCGGGTGAGCCCGGTGAGCGTCGGCTCCTGACGCCCCATCTCCCCCGCCTCCGCCAGCTCCCGCTGGCGGGCCAGCCAGTACTCGGGGATGGCCGCGGGGTCGATCCGGACCTGGATGTTCCGGTACCGGCCCATCCCGGTCCCGGCGGGGATGAGCTTCCCGATGATCACGTTCTCCTTCAGGCCCAGGAGCGGGTCCGACCTGGCGCTGATCGCCGCGTCGGTGAGCACCCGGGTGGTCTCCTGGAAGGAGGCGGCTGCGAGCCACGAGTCGGTGGCGAGCGAGGCCTTCGTGATCCCGAGGAGGATGGGCCGGGCCGACGCGGGCTGCCCCCCGCGCGCCACGACCTCGGCGTTCGCCTCCTCGAACCGCCGGCGGTCGACCATGTCGCCGGGCAGGAAGTCGGTGTCGCCGGGCTCGATGATGTGCACCTTCCGGAGCATCTGCCGGACGATCAGCTCGATGTGCTTGTCGTGGATCGTCACGCCCTGGCTCCGGTAGACCTGCTGGACCTCGTCCACCAGGTGCAGCATGAGCGCCTGGACGCCCTCGACCCGCAGCTTCTCGTGGGGGTTCACCGACCCCTCGGTGAGCTGCTGCCCGACCTCGACGCGGTCCCCGTCGGAGACGAGGAGCCGGGCCCGGAACGAGACCGCGTACTGGACCTGGTCGCCGTCCTCCGAGGTGATCGTGATGCGCCGGACCTTCTTCTCCTCGTCGTCCTCGATCCGCACGGTCCCGGAGAGCTCGGTGATCTGGGCCTCGCCCTTGGGCCGCCGGGCCTCGAACAGCTCCACGACCCGCGGGAGGCCGTGGGTGATGTCTTCCCCCGCCACCCCGCCGGTGTGGAACGTCCGCATCGTGAGCTGGGTGCCGGGCTCCCCGATCGACTGGGCGGCGATGATCCCCACCGCCTCCCCGATGTCCACGAGGAGCCCGGTGGCCAGGTTCCGCCCGTAGCAGAGGCGGCACACCCCGATCTCGGCCTCGCAGGTGAGGACGGAGCGGACCGAGACCGTCTCCACCCCGGCCTCCACGAGCGCCTCCATCAGGACGTCGTCGACCTCGTCGCCGCGGGACGCGATCTTCCGCCGAGCGTTCCCGGGGTCCTTCACGTCCTCGGCCAGGACCCGCCCGAAGAGGCTGGTCTCGACGTGGGCGTGGCGGACCTTCGTCCCGTCGGGGCGGACCACGTTCACCCGCACCGGGATCCCGCGGTCGGTCCCGCAGTCCTCCTCCCGGACGATGATCTCCTGGGCCACGTCGACCAGCCGCCGGGTGAGGTAGCCGGAGTCCGCCGTCCGGAGGGCGGTGTCGGCGAGCCCCTTCCGGGCGCCGTGGGTCGAGATGAAGTACTCGAGGACCGAGAGCCCCTCCCGGAAGTTCGACTTGATCGGCCGCGGGATGATCTCGCCCTTCGGGTTCGCCACGAGACCCCGCATCCCGGCGATCTGCCGGATCTGCATGATGTTCCCCCGGGCGCCCGAGTTCGCCATCATGAAGATGGGGTTCGTCGGCGAGAACCGGGCCTCCATGGCGTCCTTCACCTCGTCGGTGGCCTGGGTCCAGATCTCGATCAGCTCCTGCCGGCGCTCGTCGTCGGTGATGATCCCCCGGCGGTACTGCTGCTCGACCCGCTGGGCCCGCTTCTCGTGCTCCTCGAGGATCCGCTGCTTCTCCGGCGGGGTCGTGACGTCCTCGACGCCCAGCGTGACCCCGGCCCGGGTCGCGTAGTGGAACCCGAGCTCCTTCAGGTTGTCGAGGATCCGCTCGACCTGGGCGCGGTCGTACCGGTGCACGCACTCGTCCACGAACCGCGCCAGGTCGCGGCCGCCGACGTGCTGGTTCCGGTACTCGAAGTCCGCGGGGAAGGCCTCGTTGAAGATGAGGCGCCCGACCGTGGTCTCGACCAGCGGGACGCGGTGGTCCGTCTCCCCGTCGCCCGCCTCCGGCCGCAGCTCGGGCGGGAGGGCCTTCCCCGGCAGGCGGACCTTGACCACGTCGTGGAGCCCGACGGCCCCGGCGTCCAGGGCGAGCAGCGCCTCCGCCGGCGAGGCGAACCGCGGGACGGCCTCCTCCTTCCCCGGGCGGGGCTTCGCGTAGGTCAGGTAGTAGATCCCGAGGACCATGTCCTGGGTGGGGACGGCGATGGGCCGTCCGTGGGCCGGCGAGAGGATGTTGTTGGTCGAGAGCATCAGGACCCGGGCCTCCGCCTGCGCCTCCGCGGACAGCGGGACGTGGACGGCCATCTGGTCCCCGTCGAAGTCGGCGTTGAACGCCGTGCAGACCAGGGGGTGGATCTGGATCGCCTTCCCCTCCACCAGGACCGGCTCGAAGGCCTGGATCCCGAGGCGGTGGAGCGTGGGGGCCCGGTTCAGGAGCACCGGGTGCTCCCGGATCACCTCCTCGAGGACGTCCCAGACCTCGCGGCGGGCCCGCTCGACCATCCGCTTGGCGCTCTTGATGTTCTGGGCGATCCCCAGGTCCACGAGCCGCTTCATCACGAACGGCTTGAAGAGCTCGAGGGCCATCTGCTTGGGGAGGCCGCACTGATGGAGCTTGAGCTGCGGCCCCACGACGATCACCGACCGGCCCGAGTAGTCGACCCGCTTGCCCAGGAGGTTCTGGCGGAACCGGCCCTGCTTGCCCTTGAGCATGTCCGAGAGCGACTTGAGCGGGCGGTTCCCGGGCCCCGTGACCGGCCGGCCCCGCCGACCGTTGTCGAACAGGGCGTCCACGGCCTCCTGCAGCATCCGCTTCTCGTTGTTCACGATGATCTCGGGCGCCTGGAGGTCGAGGAGCCGCTTCAGCCGGTTGTTCCGGTTGATCACCCGCCGGTACAGGTCGTTCAGGTCGGAGGTCGCGAACCGCCCGCCGTCGAGCTGGACCATCGGGCGGAGGTCCGGCGGGATCACCGGGATGGCGTCGAGCACCATCCCGAGCGGGGAGTTCTTGCCGCCCAGGAAGCTCGACACGACCTTGAGCCGCTTGATGGCCTTCTGGCGGCGCGTGCCCTTGGCGGTCTCGATCTGTTCCCGCAGCGCCTCGGCCTCCTTCTCGAGGTCGAGGTCCATGAGGAGCCGCTTGATGGCCTCGGCCCCCATCCCGCCCTCGAAGTAGTCCGCGAACCGCTCGCGGAGGGACCGGTACACCGCGTCGTCGGCCACGAGCTGCTTCACGTGGAGACCCTTGAAGGCCGCCAGCACCTCGTCCAGGTGGTCGGTCTCGCGCTTGGCCTGCTCGGTGATCCGCTCGATGTCCCGCTGGGCCTCGCGGCGCGCCGCCGAGAGCTGGGCGGCCTTGGCCCCCTCCGCCTCGAGCTCGCGGAGGCGCTCCTCGAGCTCGGACAGCCGTCGCTTGATCTCCTCGTCCCGCTCGGCCTCGATCTCCCGCTTCTCCTCCTCGATCTGCCGCTCGATCTCGGGGAGATCGCGGTGCCGGCGCTCCTCGTCGACCCGGGTGATCACGTACGCGGCGAAGTAGATGATCCGCTCCAGGTCCTTGGGCGCGATGTCCAGGAGGTAGCCCAGGCGGGACGGGACCCCCTTGAAGTACCAGATGTGGGTGACGGGGGCCGCGAGCTCGATGTGGCCCATCCGCTCCCGACGCACCTTGGAGCGGGTGATCTCGACCCCGCAGCGCTCGCAGATGATGCCCTTGAACCGGACCCGCTTGTACTTCCCGCAGTGGCACTCCCAGTCCCGGGTCGGCCCGAAGATCCGCTCGCAGAACAGGCCGTCCTTCTCGGGCTTGAGGGTCCGGTAGTTGATGGTCTCCGGCTTCTTGACCTCGCCGTTGGACCAGGCCCGGATCTGGTCCGCGGTCGCCAGGCTGATCCGGAGCTGATCGAAGTAGTTCACGTCCAGCACGAACGCCTCGCCTCCTCGACGCGCACCCGCTCGTCGTCCGTCACGTTGCCAGGCCCCGTCCTCACTCGTAGTCCGCGCTCGCCGGCTCCCGCCGCGAGAGGTCGATCCCGAGCTCCTCGGCCGCGCGGAACACGTCCTCGTCGGTCTCCCGGAGCTCGATCTCCTCGCCGGCCGCCGAGCGGACCTCCACGTTGAGGCAGAGCGACTGCATCTCCTTGATCAGCACCTTGAAGGACTCGGGGATCCCCGGCTCGGGGATGTTGTCCCCCTTCACGATGGCCTCGTAGACCTTCACCCGGCCCAGCACGTCGTCGGACTTGATCGTGAGCAGCTCCTGGAGGGCGTAGGCGGCGCCGTACGCCTCGAGCGCCCACACCTCCATCTCGCCGAACCGCTGCCCGCCGAACTGGGCCTTCCCGCCCAGCGGCTGCTGGGTGATCATCGAGTACGGACCGGTGGACCGGGCGTGGATCTTGTCGTCCACGAGGTGCAGCAGCTTCATGATGTAGGCCACGCCCACCGTCACCGGCTCCTCGTAGGGCTCCCCGGTGCGCCCGTCGTACAGCACGGCCTTGCCCACCTCGTTCACGAGCCGCATCCCGTCGCGCGTCGGACGGGCGTTGCGGAGGGCGTCCAGGATCTCGTGCTCCCGGGCCCCGTCGAAGACCGGGCTCGCCACGTACACCGGCCCCTCGAGGTCCTGCCCGTCCTTGCGGAACCCGACCATCGCCGCCCAGCCCAGGTGGGCCTCGAGGATCTGGCCGAGGTTCATCCGGGACGGGACCCCGAGGGGGTTCAGGATGATGTCGACCGGCGTCCCGTCGGCCAGGAACGGCATGTCCTCCTCGGGCAGGATCTTGGCGATCACGCCCTTGTTCCCGTGGCGCCCGGCGAGCTTGTCGCCGTCGGAGATCTTCCGCTTCTGGGCCACGTAGACCCGGACCAGCTGGTTCACCCCCGGGCCGAGCTCGTCGCCGTCCTCCCGGGAGAACACCCGGACCCCGATCACCTTCCCCCACTCCCCGTGGGGGACCTTGAGCGAGGTGTCGCGGACCTCCCGGGCCTTCTCGCCGAAGATCGCCCGGAGCAGCCGCTCCTCCGGCGTGAGCTCGGTCTCCCCCTTCGGGGTGACCTTCCCCACGAGGTAGTCGCCGGGCCCGACCTCGGCCCCGATCCGGACGATCCCCCGCTCGTCGAGGTCCTTGAGGATCTCCTCGGCGACGTTGGGGATGTCGCGGGTGATCTCCTCCGCCCCGAGCTTCGTGTCCCGGGCGTCGACCTCGTGCTCCTCGATGTGGATCGAGGTCAGGATGTCCTCCTTCACGAGGCGCTCGGAGATGATGATCGCGTCCTCGTAGTTGTGGCCCTCCCACGGCATGTAGGCCACGATCAGGTTCCTGCCCAGCGCGAGCTCGCCGTGGTCGGTGGAGGGGCCGTCGGCGATCACCTGGCCCCGCTGGACCTTGTCGCCGACCCGCACGATCGGCTTCTGGTTCAGGCAGGTGCCCTGGTTCGACCGCCGGAACTTCATGAGCCGGTAGGTCCGGAGGTCCCCGGACCGCTCCCGGATCACGATCTCGTCGGCGGAGACCTCTTCGACGACCCCGGCCTCCTCGGCCAGCACCACGTCCCCGGCGTCCACCGCCGCCCGGAACTCGATCCCGGTGCCCACGAGCGGGGCCTCGGCCCGCAGGAGCGGGACCGCCTGGCGCTGCATGTTGGCCCCCATCAGGGCCCGGTTCGCGTCGTCGTGCTCGAGGAACGGGATGAGGGCCGCCGCCACCGAGACGATCTGCTTCGGGGAGACGTCCATGTAGTCGACTTCCTCGGGCGGCACCGAGTCCACCTCGCCGCCCTTCCGCCGGACCAGCACGAGCGGCTCGGCGAACGTCCCGTCGGGGTTGAGCGGCGCGTTGGCCTGGGCGATGACGTGCCGGTCCTCCTCGTCGGCCGAGAGGTAGTCGATCTTGTTCGTGACCCGGCCCCCCTCGACCCGGCGGTAGGGCGTCTCGATGAACCCGAACTCGTTGATCCTCCCGTAGGTCGAGAGCGACCCGATGAGGCCGATGTTCGGGCCCTCCGGGGTCTCGATCGGGCACATCCGCCCGTAGTGGGAGGGGTGGACGTCGCGGACCTCGAAGCCCGCCCGCTCCCGGGAGAGGCCGCCGGGGCCCAGGGCCGAGAGCCGCCGCTTGTGGGTGAGCCCGGCGAGCGGGTTGGTCTGGTCCATGAACTGCGACAGCTGGGAGGTCCCGAAGAACTCCTTGATCGCCGCGACCACCGGGCGGATGTTGATCAGGGTCTGGGGCGTGATGGCCTCGACGTCCTGGGTGGTCATCCGCTCCTTCACGACCCGCTCCATCCTGGACAGGCCGATCCGGATCTGGTTCTGGATCAGCTCGCCCACCGAGCGGAGCCGCCGGTTCCCGAAGTGGTCGATGTCGTCGGGGTCGTAGCCCTCCTCCCCCGCGTGGAGCTTCACGAGGTAGCGGACGGTCTTCAGGATGTCCTCGTAGGAGAGGATGGGCTTGTACCGCGGCCCGCCCTCCCCCTGCTCGTCCTTCTGGAGGGCCGACCACACCCGGAACCGTGGCTGCTCCCAGCCCTTGCGGTCGGGGTTGTCGAGCTCCTGGAGGGCCTTGAACCTCGCCCTGAGCTGCTGCTGGAGGACGCCCTCGGCGGGCCCCAGCTTCTTGTCGACCTTGTAGCGGCCCACCCGGGCCAGGTCGTAGCGCTTGGGGTTGAAGAACAGGTTCTCGAGGAGCGTCCGGGCCGAGTCGGCGGTGGGGGGCTCCCCCGGCCGCAGCTTGCGGTAGATGTCCTCCAGGGCCTCCTCGGGCGTGTGGACGTGGTCCCGCTCGAGGGTCAGCTTGATCGACGGGGCGTCCTCGAAGAGCTCGAGGAGCTCCTCCTCGCTCCAGCCCAGGGCCTTGAGGAGCACGGTCACGTTCTGACGGCGCTTGCGGTCGATCCGGACCCCGACCGTGTCGCGCTTGTCCACGTCGAACTCGAGCCACGCCCCCCGGCTGGGGATGATCTTGGCGACGTAGACGTCCCGGTCCGCGGTCTTGTCGAGCTCCTTGCTGAAGTAGACCCCGGGGGAGCGGACGAGCTGGGAGACCACCACCCGCTCGGTGCCGTTGATGATGAAGGTCCCCCGCTCGGTCATCATGGGGAAGTCCCCCATGAAGACCTCCTGCTCCTTGATCTCGCCGGTCACCTTGTTCACGAAGGTGGCCTCGACGAACAGGGGGGCGGCGTAGGTCTGGTCCTTGTCCCGGCACTCCTCCTCGGAGTACTTGATGTCCTTGAAGTGGTGCCGGCCGAAGTAGAGCTGGAACTGCTCGGTGAAGTCCTC
>DATLZM010000439.1:0-13763 GCA_035573995.1 Actinomycetota bacterium
TGCCCCCAGGTCCCCGAGGACGTCCTCTTCCAGCGGACCGTCCTCGACGAGGTGGGGGCGACGATCCGCGCCCGAGGTCGGCGGCCGCCGGCCGGCGGACCCGAGGCGCGCGGCGGGAAGCGAGGGGCCGCCATGCAGCTCCTCGAGGCGCTCGGCCTCGACGACCTCGCCGCGCGCCACCCCCGGGACCTCTCGGCCGGCGAACGCCTCCTGGTGGCGGTCGCGGCGGTCGCGGCGACCGGGGCCCCGGTGCTCCTGCTCGACGAGCCGACCCGCGGGCTGGACCAGCCGGCGAAGGCCAGGCTCTCGGCGATCGTCCGCGGGATCGCCTCGGGGGGCGGCGCCGTGGCGTTCGCCACCCACGACGTGGAGCTCGCCGCCGCCCTCGCCACCAGGGTCGTGCTCCTCGCGGGGGGGGAGGTGATCGCCGACGGGGCGCCGGAGGACGTCCTGGCCGACTCGCCCGTCTTCTCCCCCGAGATGACGAGGGTCTTCGGCCCCGGATGGCTCACGCCCGAGCAGGTGGCCCGGGCCCTGGGGGCATAGCGTGCGGCGGGGGGCCCTCTGGGCGGCGAACCTCCTCGGGGCGGCGGCGTTCGCCTGGCCCTTCGTCCTCCCGGCCCCGGGCGACGCGCCCCACGCCCGGGAGGCCCCCTTCCTCACGGCCCTCCTCCTCGGCTGCCTCCTCCTCGTGGTCCTCGCCGAGCTGGGTCGGGGGGGCCTGGGCCCCAAGGCGGTCGCCCTCCTCGGGGTGCTCGGGGCGGCCATGGTGGCCCTCCGGCTCCCGGGCTTCGTGGCGGGGTTCTCCGCGATGTTCCTCCCGGTGCTCGTGGCGGGGAGCGCCTTCGGCCCCGGGTTCGGGTTCACGCTCGGGGCCGTCGGCACGTTCGCCTCGGGGCTCTTCGTGGGCGGGCTCGGGCCCTGGCTCCCGTTCCAGACGGTGGCGGTGGGATGGGTCGGGGCCGGGGCCGGGCTCCTCCCCCGGGGGCGCGGGCGCATCGCGTTCCTCGCGCTCTACGGCGCGCTCGCCGGCTACCTGTTCGGCGCCGTGATGAACCTGTGGTTCTGGCCGTTCGCCGCGGGGAGCGGGCCGACCGCCTGGTCCCCGGGCGCGGGTCCCGCCGAGAACCTCCTGCGCTACGCGCGCTTCTACGCGCTCACGTCGTTCGCCTGGGACACCTTCCGGGCGGTGGGCAACGCCGCGCTCGTGCTCGTCCTGGGCCGGCCGGCGCTCGCGGCCCTCGACCGCGCGGCCCGACGGATGCACCTCGAGGTCGCCCCCGCGGTGGGCTGATCCGACCGACGCCGCGCCCGCGACCCGGCCGGGGCGGCGGCCCTTGGGGACCGCCCGGCGTCAGGAGCCCTCGGCGCGGGGCCGCCGGCGCCGGCGGAACCCCCCGATCCAGATGAACGGGAGGAACAGGAACGTGAACCCGAGGAGGTGGGGGAAGACGAAGAGCCCGAGCACGAGCATCACCGCGGCGATCGCGAGCCACACGAACGGGTTCCCCCACCACGGCCGCTCGAAGGTCACGACCTCCTCGTCGGCCTCCTCCTCGAGGGGCCAGGGCCCGCCCGCCCGCTCCAGGCGCCGGGCGGCGGCCTCGACCTGGCGGCCCATGAACCAGAAGGCGGCCACTGAGACCGCCACGAACGCGAGGAACGGCACGAGGATCAGGACCAGCGTCGTCGTGTCCACGCCTCAAGGGTAGCGCCCGGAGGCCCGACCAGGATGACCCGGCTGATCGGGGCGGGCGAGCGCCGGTGAGACCTTCGGCGGCGAGCGGGCACGACGTGGCTACTCCGCCCGCAGGGCCGCGGGTGACGTGAGTGCCCGCACCCAGGGGAACGTCAGCCCCGCCGTGGCGACCCCGAGCACGACCGCCGAGAGCGCCAGCGACGCCGTGTATCGGACCGGGAGGACCAGGGCGGCCCGCGCCGCCGAGAAGACCAGCGCGGTGGCCGGGACGAAGAGGGCCCACCCGAGCGCGACCGAGAGGAGGAGCGGGATGAGCACCTGGGCCACGATGCCCAGCCGGAGCACGCCGGCCGGCGTGCCCGTCGCGGCGAGCGCTGCCACGATCCGCCGCTGTTCCAGCGACCGATCGATGGAGCTCACGAGCAGGCCGAGCCAGACGACGAGGAGCGCCGCGGCGACGGCGGCGTCCGCCACGCCCCGTACCTTCAGCCAAGGGGCGAGCCAGCGTCGGCGCACCTCCGGTGCCCACGTGACGTCGACGAGCGAACCCTCGTAGGCCAAGGCGTTCTCGATCCGCTCCGCGGTCGCGTTCCGCCCATCGGTCCGCACGGCGAAGTTGCGGAGCTCGCGCCCCCCCGTGGCGCCGACGACCGTCGTTCGGCGCCGCTCGACGGAACGGACCCCTTCCACCGACCGCAGCACCCGGTCCACGGAACCGCGGGCGTCCCAGACCGAGACGAAGACCGTGTCCGGCCTCGCGGCCGTCCGACGCATGACCGCGGTGAGGTCGGACGGGGCAGCAGCGAGGACGAAGGCCTGCCCCATCCCTCCCAGCAGGACGATCACCGCCACGGCACCGGCCGCACGGCCGAGGAGCCCGGGATCGGCCGCGGCGAGGTGCGAGCCGAGGAGGAGGGCGGGGCTCCGAGACCGTCGGGCGACGAAGGACGCCGCCGCTCGAGAGAGCTGCGGGAGCATCGCCCCGGCCCCCAGGGTCAGCCCCGCCAGCCCCGCCACCAGGGTCGATCCCGTCGCCCCGCGACCGGCGGCCGACGCGGCGGCGGCCAGCGTGAGCCCCGCCATCCCCCCACCGAGCATCGGCACCCAAGCTCGGCTCGTCGTCGGCCTGACGGAGCCGCGGACCACCTGGAACGGGGTGACCTCGATTCGGCACATCGCGGTCCACGATAGGGAGGCGGCGAGGCCGGGGAGTCCGAGGAGCACCCCGACGATGCTGATCGGCCCCACCCGGAGGTCCCAGGGGAACCACCGGAACGGGTCCGGGAGCACCCCGGCGAGGAGCACCCGAGCCCACAGGAAGAGGGGGATGCCCAGAGCCGTCCCGGCCAGTGCGAGGGCGGCGGCTTCGACCGCCGCGACCGACCGGAGGAACCGCATCGGCGCTCCGGCCAGTCGCAGAGCGGCCCAGCGAGCCTCGCGGGTCCTGCTGGAGAGCCTCATCGCCGCCACGAGGAGGCTGGCGACGGGCCCGAGGACGCCGAGGACGAGGACCGCAACCATCGCGATCACGCCCGGGCCGATTGCTCGCACGGAACCGCCGGCGGGACGCCCGAAGCGCACCACGATGTCGGGCTTCACCAGCTGAGACGGCCGGACCCCAACGTAGCCAACCAGAGCCTGGGGCGACGGCAGCCCTTCCGGCCCGATCATCGCCACGATCCGTCCCGGCAGGCGCGGACGCAGGAGGACGCGACCCTCCGGGGAGGCAAGGAGAGCGGCCAGCGCCGGCGAGACGGCGAGCTCCCCCGGCGCCGGGGGGCGTCGAAGCCCCGGCGGCGGGGGCGGCTCCGGTCCCACCGCGGCGACGGCCGCGAGCATCGCGTCCCGCCCCAGGAACTCCCCGGGGAGCGGGTGCCACAGGAGGTAGGAGCGCGGCAGCTCCCCACCGACGTCGAGCACGACCGGGGTCATGGCGAGCTCCCGATCCTGCCGCGTCCGAGCCGCGACAGGGATCGCCGCCGCGAGCAGCAGGAGCGCCGTCCCGATAGCGACCGAAACGACGAGGAGGAGGGAACGAACGGGGGCGGCCCGCACGGACCACAGGGCTGACCGGAGGGCGAGACCGGCGCACCTCACCCGACGATCATCCCGTCCCGCATGACGACCTTCCGGTCGGCGACCGCCGCGACGGCGGACGAGTGCGTCACGAGGATGAGCGTCGCGCCGCGCTCCCTCGCCCCCGCCACGAGCAGATCCAGCACCTTCGCAGCGTTCCCGGAGTCGAGCGCCCCGGTGGGTTCGTCGGCGAACACGACCGACGGGGACGTGATGAGCGCCCGAGCCACGGCCACCCGCTGCGCCTGGCCCACCGACATCTCGCCTGGTCTCCTGCCGGCGAGTTCCGCCACTCCGACGCGCTCCAACAGGTCCAGGGCTTCTCGTTCCGCCCGGCGGCGGTCGACCCCGTTCAGCATCAGGGGAAGGGCGACGTTCAGCACCGCGGGGAGGTCGGGCACCAAGTGCCCCAGTTGGAACACGAACCCGAACTCGGTGCGACGGAGCGCCGTCCGCTCCGGATCGCTGAGCGCGCCGAGCTCCTGGCCACAGAAGGTGACAGAACCGCCATCGGGGAGCAGGATGCCCGCCAGGCAGAGCAAGAGGGTCGACTTGCCCGACCCGCTCTCCCCGGTCACCGCCAGCACCTCACCCGGCCTCACATCGAGATCCACCCCCCTGAGCGCCACGGTGGAGCCGAAGCTCTTCCGGAGGCCGCGGCAGGCGAGGACGCCCGGAGGGGGGCTCTGGCCTGGAACGTCGTGCGTCCCTGCGCGCGCGGGACCCGGACCGGTCACGGCGGGACCCTCCGGAGGACGACGGGCCACCCTGCGATGCGCCCGGCTCGAGACACGGCGGCCCTGACCACCTCGACCAGACGTTCGACGAAGGGACCACGTCGAACCAGTACGTCCTCACCCAGGTCCGTGAGCGCGAGGCTGATCGCACCATACACCTGCGAATGCTCCTGGCAGGTCGCATCCGCCACCGCGAGCCGACGCTCGGCGGGGCTGACGTCCGGATCGCCCCCGAACCGCCGCGCGCCGATCCGGGAGGCAGCCCGGGGAGTACGGATCCGGTAGCCGGCCCTCGCCATGCACGCGGCATAGTCGGCGGCTGCCTGCCGCACCCGTGGCGTCTGCAGCGCTTCCTCCAAGTGGGCGAGGAGCCTCAACCGGACGATCTGCGGCCCGTACGTCACGAGCAAGAAGTCCCGGACCGAACCGTACACGGTCCTCCGAGCTTCGGCGATGCATCCGTGTCGAGCGGCGGACGCGACGTACCCGCCTGGCAGCCGAACGCGGACCCTCGGCGCCCCCGCGGGTTCCAGAGCGCGCCGCATCTCCGCCCCCAGGCTCTCACCTCTCGTGCCCTGCTTCACGCCCCGCGCGACCGCGGCCGAGCTGCCGTAGCCGAACCTCCGCGCGTACCGGACGCTGAGGGGCCGGCCGGCCAAGGTCACCGGGGCCCGGATGTCCGGGACATAAGGACCTACGTCATACGGGAGACCTCGCCGCCGCACGCACGCAGCGACGGCGGCCTCCTCGGCCCAACCCAGGATGGCCGGTGGGTTCAGAAGCGACACCAGCCGCTGCGCGATCGCCACGGGCGAGATCCTCTGCACTCGAGCGGCCGGACGTTCCACCGTCCGCCTCAGGTGTTCCGTGCAGGCTCCGGCGATGAGGGCGGCCACGAAGGCCATCGAGAGCATAGCCAGCCGGAGCCGGTCGCTCGCGGGCCCTGCCAGGCGCGTGTCGCAGCTCCGAGGTTCGATCGCCCCCAAAGCCCGTCGACTTGTCCAGCAGTGCGGAGCGGTGATCCTCGGAGGCCGCTCTGACCTCCTTGCTTCAGCACCGCGTGGACTTCACGGCGAAGTGGTCGATCCTGTCGTTCGCCGAGCTGCCGACGTAGCTGATCGCTGTATGCGGGGCCCAGTACACGACGCACTCGTCCGGGAGGAACGTGTGTTCATCCATGCCCCACCAATAGTTGCCCGTACCGTTCTTCCCGGAGGACACGACGTTGTCGGCGACGTCGACCTCCGAGTTGACCCCCGCGCTCGAGTGGAGCAGCAGCGTGCCATAGTTGGCGTCCCGGTACGCGCAGAAGTGCCCTGTCTGAAGCCCGCAATCACCGAGCGCCGGTCCCCCCGCCATCGCGACCACCCCGAAGGCGAGGCCGAGCACGACCGAAGTTGCCGCCAGACGCCGTGGGACCGACATCTCCCCCTCCTTCCCTGCGCTCTGCCTCCTTTCGTGGGCCCTCGCGCCGCAGGGTAGGAGAGAGAGAGAGACAAGTCCCCCGTTCGGGGGACCTGCGATGGAAGATCAACGCCCTGCCGCGCGACAACGACGTGGTCCCCGCCACGCGGGAGCGCGCTGAATCCGCCGCGCCGGTGCGCGGGACGCGCGCGGAAGTTGTTTCCCCCCGGCATTTCAGCCCGCCTCGCGGAGCTCGGTGGAGACGCGCACCCCCTCCCGCTCGCACTCGGCCACGAACGCCACCGGGTCGAAGGCGGTCTCGGGCGGGTGGACGCCCGGCTCGACCCTCCCCTCGGCCATCCACCGCGCCGCGATCGCGATCGGGAGGGCCGTCCCGAACGCGCCGGCCGAGAGCCCCTCTGGGCTCGGGTCGAACCGGGCCAGCGCGACGTGGGTCGCCGGGCGCCCGTCCCTCTCCCCCGCCACCCGCACGTCCAGGTACTCGACGTCCCGCGGCGGGCCCTCGGGGGCGGGCAGCGCGGAGAGCACCGCCACCAGCACCTCCCGCGGCACGGCCGGGCCGTGCGGGGTCTCGACCGGCTCGGTCGAGGCCAGCCCGACGTCCACGAACAGCCGGAACCCGTCGTGCACCGCCCGCGGGAGCGCGAGGCGCCAGCGGACGTCGCGCACCCCGGGGATCGTGGAGGGGAGGGTCGCGAGCTCCGAGTGGAGCGTGTACATCGCGGGCTGGGTCCCCACCGGCTCGGGGAAGGTCCACTCCACGACCCCCGAGCCGGCCGGCACCTCCCGGAGTTCGCCGCCCTCGAACACCATCGCCGGCAGCGTGAACTCGTCGAGGATCGTCTCGGCGGAGTAGGGGACCGCGAAGCGCTCCTCCCCCACGTCCACCGACCCGTCCACCATGTCGATCGAGACCACGCGGTCGAGGCGGTCGGCCCCCAGGCGGGCCAGGACGTTCGTGAGCCCCGGCGCCGAGCCGATCCCGAGCACCGCGGAGAGCCCCGCCTCCCGGAACCGCCCGTCGAGCTCGAGCTGCGCCCTGGTCGTGTGGAACAGCCCGCCCAGGTCCGCGTAGTGGCAGCCCGCCGCGAGCGCCGCCTCCATCACCGCGAGGTTCAGCCGGTAGGGGAGGCACGAGGCGACCGCCCGGGCCCCCCGGAGCGCCTCGGCCAGGCCCCCGGCCGCCGCGTCCACCGCCCGGGCTTCGCCGTGGCCGACCCGGCGCACGACCGCCTCGGCCCGCCCCGGATCGGCGTCGAGCACGAGGAGGTCGACCTCGGCCCGGTGCCGGGCGAGGAGCGCCGCCGTGGCGCTCCCCATCGCGCCGGCCCCGAGGACCGCGACGCGGGCGCCCACCTACAGCGGGACGTGGGAGACGACCATGATCCGGGGCTCGGTCATCTCCTCCATCGCGTAGCGCAGCCCCTCCCGGCCGAACCCCGATTCCTTCGAGCCGCCGTAGGGCATCTGGTCGGCCCGGAAGGCCGAGACGTCGTTCACGATCACGCCGCCCACCTCGAGCTCCCGGTGGGCCAGGAAGATCCGCTCCACGTCGCGGGTGAACACCCCGGCCTGCAGGCCGTACCTCGAGTTGTTCACCTCGGCCAGGGCCTCCTCGAAGGTCTGGTACGGCGAGATCGTGACGACCGGGCCGAAGACCTCCTCGCAGCGGACCTTCATCTCCGGGGTGGTGCGGGCGAGCACCGTGGGGAGGTAGAACGGGTCGCGCCGCTCACCGCCCGTGAGGACCTCCGCCCCCTGCGCGACGGCCTCCTTCACCCAGGCGTCGACCCGGTCCAGGGCCCCGGCGTCGATCAGCGGCCCCACGTCGACCGTGGGGTCCATGGGGTCGCCGACCTTGAGCGACTCCACCTGCTTCACGAGCCGGGCGGCGAAGTCGTCGTAGACCTCGGCCTGGACCAGCACCCGCTGGACGCTGATGCAGCTCTGGCCGGCCTGGTAGTAGCCGCCGAACGCCACCCGCTGCGCGGCGAGGTCGAGATCGGCGTCGGAGTGGACGATCACCCCGGCGTTGCCGCCGAGCTCGAGCGTGACGTGCTTCCTCGGGTCCAGGCCCTTGAGGTACCAGCCCACCTCCGAGGAGCCGGTGAACGAGATCTTCCGGTAGCGGGGGTCCCGGGCCATCCCGTCGGCCACCTGGGACGAGACCGGGAGGACCTGGAGCATCCCCCTGGGCAGGTCGGTCTCGGAGAACAGCTCGGCCAGGGCGAGCGCCCCGAGCGGGGTGGCCCGCGCCGGCTTCACGACGATCGGCGCGCCGACCGCGATCGCCGGCGCCACCTTGTGGGCCACCAGGTTCACCGGGAAGTTGAACGGCGTGATCCCGAGGACCGGCCCGTAGGGGAACCGCCGGACGATCCCCACGCGGGAGCCGAGGGCGGCCTCGGTGTCGAGGCGGAGGAACTCCTCGTCCCCGCGGCGGAGCTCCTCGGCCGCCCACCGGAACGTGGAGACGGCCCGCGCCGCCTCGACCCTCGCCCACTTGAGCGGCTTGCCCCCCTCGCGGGCGATCAGCGCCGCGATCTCCTCGTTCCGCTCGGCCAGGCGGCGGGAGATGTGCATCAGGGCCTCGGCCCGGGCGTGCACCGGCAGGTGGCGGCTCTCCCGGAACGTCTCCTCGGCCGTCCGGGCCGCGTCCTCCACGTCGGCCTCGGTTGGGACGCCGACCTCCGCGACGACGCTGCCGTCGTAGGGGCTCCGGACCTCGAACGTGCCCTGCCCCTCGCGCCACTCCCCGGCCACCAGGAACTTCCTCGTCGTCATGCGGGCTCACCTCGCTTCCCGAACCCGGGGGCGACGGCCGGGGCCCCGCGCCGGGGCCCGGCCGCCGCGCCGCCGCCCGCTCGCTAGTCGAGCGAGGCCATCACGTGCTTGATGTTCGTGTACTCCTCGATCGAGTAGATGCTCATGTCCTTCCCGTACCCCGAGTGCTTGTACCCGCCGTGGGGCATCTCCGGGGTGAGCGGGATGTGGGTGTTGATCCAGACCGTCCCGAACTGGAGCCTCCGGGCCATCCGGAGCGCCCGGCCCACGTCGCGGGTCCACACCGAGGCCGCGAGGCCGTACTCGACCCCGTTGGCCCAGGCCAGGGCCTGCTCCTCGTCGTCGAAGCGCTGGACCGTGACCACCGGGCCGAACACCTCCTGCTGGACGATCTCGTCGTCCTGCTTCACCCCGGCGATCACGGTGGGCGCGTACCAGGCGCCGGGCCGGTCCAGGACCTGCCCGCCCGTGAGGACCTCGGCGCCCCGCTCCCGGGCCCGCTCCACGAACCCCTTCACCCGCTCGAGCTGGGCCGTGGAGACCAGGGAGCCCATCGCCGACTCCTCGTCCCAGATGTCGCCGATCTTCATCGCGTTCACGCGGTCCACGACCGAGGAGAGGAGCGAGTCGTAGACCCGTGGCCCGGCGAGGACCCGGCAGGCCGCCGTGCAGTCCTGCCCGGAGTTGAAGTAGCCGGCGATCTGGATCCACTCCGCCGCGGTCTCGACGTCGGCGTCGTCGAACACGATCACCGGCGCCTTCCCCCCGAGCTCGAGGTGCACGCGCTTGAGGGTGTCGGCCGCGTTCTTGGCCACGAGCTTGCCCGTGGTGGTCTCGCCGGTGAGCGAGACGATCCCGATGTCGGGGTGCTTCACGATCGCGTCCCCCACCGGGACCCCATCGCCGGTCACCACGTTGAAGACCCCCGGCGGGAAGATCCCCGCCTCCGCCACGAGCTCCGCGAACCGCAGCAGCGTGAGCGGGGTGGTCTCGGCGGGCTTTATCACCACGGTGTTCCCCGCGGCGATCGCGGGCCCCATCTTCCAGGCCGCCATGTACAGCGGGTAGTTCCAGGGCGCGATCAGCCCCGCCACCCCGATCGGCTCCCGCCGGAGCATGCTGGTGTAGCCCTTCATGTACTCGCCCGTGGCGAGGCCGTCGAGGATCCGGGCCCCGGCCGCGAAGAACCGGAACTGGTCCGCGATCACCGGGATCTCCTCGGACATCGTGAGGGAGTAGACCTTCCCCACGTTCTCGGCCTCGAGCCGGCCGAGCTCCTCCCCGTGCTCCTCCACGAGGTCGGCCATCTTGAGGAGGGCCCGCGAGCGCTCCCCCGGGGTCGAGTCGAACCACGTCTCCTCGAAGGCCCGCTTGGCCGCCGCCACCGCCCGGTCCACGTCGGCCGCGGAGCCCTCGGGCACGCGGGCGATCACCTCGCCGCTCGCGGGGCTCACGATGTCGCGCGTCGCGCCCTCGACCGCGTCCACGAACTCCCCGCCGATGAACATCCGGTAGCTCTTCGGCTCCGTCGCCATCCCGTCCTCACCTCCGTGGAGCGGACCGACCCACGCCGGCGAGCGCCGCCGCAGGACCAGTATGCCCCGCCCGCGCCGGGTCGGACCACTCGACGTTCCGGCCCCCCCTCGGCCCCGGACTGTACGAACGGGCCACCCGCCGGGGAGGCCACCGGCCCGCGCGGCCGCCGGGCGGGGGCGGCCCGCTACGCCTCCCGCTCGGCCGCGAGCAGCTCCCGGGCCCGGAGCGCGAGCCAGAACTCCATCCGGTCGAAGGAGCTCGCGAGGTCGCGCCCGGTGAGCTCCTCCACCTTCCGGATGCGGTAGCGGAGCGTGTGCCGGTGGACGTACAGGGCGGCGGCGGCCGTCTCCCACCGGGCGTTGTGCTGGAGGAAGGCCTCGAGCGAGCGGACCAGCTCGCTGCCGTGCTCGCGGTCGTAGGCGTCGAGGGGGGCGAGGAGGGAATCGGCGAAGGCCCGGAGGGCGTCCGGCTCCGCCATCGAGAGCAGCAGCCGGTACGTCCCGAGCTGCTCGAACCCCGCCGCGCCCCACCCCTCCAGCCGACACACCTGGAGCGCGTAGCGGGCCTCGCGGAGGCCCCGGCCGATCTCGGTGGGCGGGCCCGGGCTCCCCGCGCCGACCCGGACCTCGGCGCCGACCTTCTCCGCGACCTTCTTCCGCAGGAGCTCGGGGTCGGGGGCGCGGTCCGCCGGGCGGAGGACGTGGACGCCCTCCTCGTGGGGGGAGACCAGGAACCCCCCGCCCTCGCGGGAGAAGAGGTCGGCCACGGCGTGGGCGAGCTCCTCGGGGGGCGCGCCCTCGAGCGTCAGCACGACCACCCTGGCGTCCCGCTCGAAGCCGAACCGGGCCAGGCCGCGCCCGATCTCCCCGGGCGGCACCGCGCCCCGGGCCAGCTCGTCGAAGAAGTCGCCCTGGAGCCGGCGCGCCGCCTCCTCCACCGCCCGCGCCTTGTCGAGCTCGATCGCGAACAGCGAGAGCGCGTGGCCGGCCACGATCCGGTCGAACTGGGAGAGGGACTCGGGCTTGCCCACCGCGAGGAACGCCTCGACGCGCCCGTGGGCCCCCACCGGCTGCACCCAGACGTGGTGGCCGCGGTCGACGAGGGTGAGGCTGAACCCGTCGGCTCCGTCGGGCCGGGCGGCCCGGAGCTCCTCCCACACCCGCGGCGCGCGGAGCTGGGCGGCGCGCGACGTGGCGGCCAGCGGGATCCCGTGGAGGTCGAGGAGGAGCGCCCAGCCCCCCGTGACCTCGGCGAGCGAGGCGGCGATCCCCTCCACGCCGCGCCCGTCCAACACCGCCCTGGTGAGCGCGTGCTCGGCCTCGACCGCCCGCTGGAGCACGTCGAGCTGCTCGGCCGCGAGCCGGGTGAACACGGCCTCGGTGATCGCGATGAACGGCACGGGGTAGGGCACCTCGAACAGCGGGAAGTCGCACTCCTCGGCGGCCTGCGCCAGGGCCCTCGGCGTCCGGTCGAACGAGAAGCCCAGGCCGAACCCGAGCCCCGCGAGCCCCGCCTCCACGAGCCGACGGATGTAGGCCCGTTGCTTGGAGGGGGTGGTCCCGACGCCCATCCCGGTCGTGAGCAGCAGCTCGCCGCCGCGGAGCCAGGGGGTGGGATCCTCGAGCTCGGAGACGTGCACCCAGCGCAGCGGGCGGGAGATCCCGGCCTCGCCCGCGACGAGCCGGAGGGCGAGCCCCGGGACGGCCAGGATGTCCTTGACCGTGACCGGCACGCCGCCGATGGTACAACCCGTACAAACCGGGCGTCGTCGGTGGGCCGGACGGCGGCCCGTCGATGGACGGAGCGTACAAACCCGAGCGGCTCGCTTGGTCCGCCCACCCGCTGCCAGGGGGCCCGCGAGGCGGAACACTCAGCTCTCGGAGGCGCGAGGAGGACGGAGCCATGGACATCCCCCAAGAGCGGAAGATCGTCACGGAGATCCCGGGGCCCAGATCCCGCGAGTGGTTCGAGCGGCGGCGGCGCGCGGTCCCCCAGGGGGTCGCGAACATCCACCCGATCGTCACGGCCCGGGCCTCCGGCGCGATCGTCGAGGACATCGACGGCAACCGGCTGATCGACCTCGCCACCGGGATCGCGGTCCTCAACGTCGGCCACGGGGCCCCGGAGGTCGTGGCGGCCGCGGCCCGCCAGCTCGAGCTCGTGACCCACACCTGCGCCCACGTGACGCTGAACGAGCCGTACGTGGAGCTCGCCGAGCGGCTCAACGCCCTGGCGCCCGGGGACTTCGAGAAGCGGACGATGTTCGCCAACTCGGGCGCCGAGGCGGTGGAGAACGCGATCAAGATCGCCCGGCACGCCACGGGCCGCCCGGCGGTCGTGACCTTCGACCACGCGTTCCACGGCCGGACCCTCCTCGCGATGTCGCTCACCGCGAAGGTGATGCCGTACAAGCAGGGGTTCGGGCCATTCGCGCCCGAGGTCTACCGGCTGCCGTTCGCCTACCCGTACCGGTGCCCGACCGGTGGCTCCCCCGAGGACTGCGCCGAGCCCTGCCTCCGGTACGCGATCGACGAGATGCACAAGCACATCGGCGAGCGGAACATCGCGGCGGTGATCGTGGAGCCGATCCAGGGGGAGGGCGGGTTCATCGTCCCGGCGCCGGGCTTCCTCCGCGGAATCTGGGAGTTCTGCCGCGAGCACGGCATCGTGTTCATCGCCGACGAGATCCAGAGCGGGATAGGCAGGGCCGGCCGCTGGTTCGCGATCGAGGACGAGGGGGTGGTCCCGGACCTCGTGACCACGGCCAAGTCCCTCGGCGGCGGCCTCCCGATCTCCGCCGTGACCGGGCGCGCGGAGCTGATGGACGCGGTGCACCCCGGGGGCCTGGGGGGCACGTACGGCGGTAACCCCGTGGCCGCCGCCGCCGCCCTCGCGGTCATCGACAAGATCGAGCGGGAGGGCCTGCTGGCGCGCTCGCGGGAGCTCGGGGAGCGGGTCCGGGTGCGCCTGCGCGCGATGCAGGAGCGCCACGCGCTCGTCGGCGACGTCCGCGGCCGGGGCATGATGAACGCGATCGAGCTGGTCCGCGACCGGGGGACGAAGGAGCCCGACCCCGACGCCGGCACCCGCGTCATCCAGCGGTGCCTCCGCGACGGGGTCCTCGTCATCAAGGCCGGGACCTACGACAACGTGATCCGCCTCCTCCCGCCGCTCACGATCGACGAGGGGCTCCTCGAGGAGGGCCTCCAGGTCCTGGACGACGCCCTCGCCGCCGCGTAGCGGCCCCCGCCCCCCTCCGGGCCATCCGGGTCCGAAGGTCCCGCGCGTCCCGGGACCTTCGTCGGTGGTCCCCGCGCGCCGCTCCCCTAGCCTCGAGCAACGGACCGCGAGGGTCCGTTGCAGCGAGCGGGATCCGCGGAAGGAGGAGGACGATGGCGGAGAGCGGTGGCCCCAGGATCACCCGACGGACCGCGCTGGGCGTGCTGGCGGGCGCGGCGGCCGGCGTGGCGGCCGGCGCGGCGGGGGCGCGCCTCGGCTTCGGCGCC
>DATLZM010000440.1:0-8358 GCA_035573995.1 Actinomycetota bacterium
GGGGGGGTTCTCCGCTGCCCCTCGGGGGTGGGAAGCAGCGCGCCGTCCTCGCCATCCTCCTGCTCAGGGAGGGTGAGGTCGTCCCGACCGACCTCCTGATCGAGATGCTCTGGGGGGACTCCCCTCCCCCCACCGCCCGCACCACCATCCAGGTCTACGTCTCCAAGCTCCGGAAGCTCCTGTCACAGGGCGCCGGGCTCAAGATCGACACCCGGGGCTCCGGGTACGTCGCCGAGGTGGACCCCGAGTCGTTCGACCTCCGCCGTTTCGAACGCCTGGTCGAGGCGGGGAAGGAGGCGCTGGCGGCGGGCGACCCCGCCCGGGCCCGCGACCTGCTCGCCGAGGCCCTGTCGCTCTGGCGAGGGACGCCACTCGAAGACGTCGACGTCCCAGCCGAGCTCTCCGCCGAGCTCACCCGCCTCGAGGAGGAACGGCTCTCGGCCCTCGAAGCCCGCCTCGAGGCCGACCTCGCCCTCGGGCGGCACGCGGAGGTCGTGCCGGAGGTCGAGCCGCTCCTCGCCGAACACCCCCTCGACGAGCGTCTCCACGGCATCGCGATGCTCGCCCTGTACCGCGCCGGGCGGCAGGCCGACGCCCTCGAGGTGGCCGAGCGCCTCCGTCGGAGGCTCGCTGGGGAGCTCGGGATCGAACCCAGCCCCGCCATCCGCAAGCTCGAGCAGGACATCCTCCGCCAGGCGCCCGAGCTCGAGGCGGCCCCGGCGCCCGCGGAGCCGGAGGAGGTCGACCGGGGTTCCCGGAGGGCCCGCCGGACCGTCACGGTCCTCGCCTGCCGGCTCCGGTGGGAGGCCGGCGGCGACCCCGAGGCCCGGCTCGGGGAGGTGGAGGCCGCCTTCCAGCAGGTCCTCCACGCCATCACCTCCTCGGGCGGGATGGTCCACGAGGCGCTGGGGGGTCGGGCGGTGGCGATCTTCGGCATCCCCGCGGCCCACGAGGACGACGCGATCCGCGCCATGGTGGCGGCGTCCCGCGTCCGGGAGCTCGGCCGCGCCTCCGAGGAGGGGTTCGCCGTCCAGGCCGGCATCGCGAGCGGGGAGGTCCTCGTGGAGGAGGCCGGGGACCGACGCGAGCTCCTCTCCGCCGAACCCCTCGAGGTCGCCGACGAACTCTCCCGGCTCGCCCCCGTCGGCGACATCCTCCTCGACGAGCTCACCCTGCGGCTCGCCGGCCAGTCCGGTGGGGTGGAGCCGGCCAGGATCTTCCTCCGGGAGGAGGGGGAGGCCTCCACCACGGCCTATCGCCTCCTCGAGGCGCCGGCGGGTGGGCGACGGGTGCTCGAGACCGCCTTCGTGGGGCGGCGTACGGAGCTCGACCTCCTCAGGCAGGCCTTCGAGCGGGCCGTCCGCGAGCGGACGCCCGCGCTCGTGACGGTCCTCGGGCCCGCGGGGATCGGGAAGTCCAGGCTCGCGGCGGAGTTCGCCGAGGAGGTCCGGGAGCGGGCCACCGTCCTCACCGGCCGGTGCCTCTCGTTCGGGACCGACGTGACGTTCTGGCCGGTCGCCGAGATCGTCCGGCAGGCGGCCGGCGCGGGGGCCGCCGACCCACCCGCCGAGCTCCGGGCGAGGATCGGCGGGCTCCTCGAGGGGACCGGCGACGCGGGCTTCATCGCGGACCAGATCGCCGGGGTCCTCGGGATCTCCGAGGGACCGCCCTCGCCGGACGAGATCTTCTGGGCGATCCGCAAGCTGTTCGAGACGCTGGCCCGTCGCCGGCCGCTGATCCTCGTCATCGACGATGCGCACTGGGCCGAGACGACCCTGCTCGACCTCCTCGAACACATCGCGACCTGGGCGACGGACGCTCCGTTGCTCCTCGCCTGCCTCGCCCGACCGGACCTCCTGGAGCGACGGCCCGGCTGGGGCGGCGGCCGCTTCGATTCGGTCACGGTCTCCCTGAAGCCCTTGCCCGAGGAGGAGGCGGAGGCGCTCCTCGCGAACCTGCTCCCGGGGGGCGCGGTCAGCGAGGCCGCCAGGGACCTGATCCTCGACGCCGCGGAGGGGAACCCGCTCTTCCTCGAGGAGCTGGTCGCGATGCTGATCGAGAACGGGGCCCTCCGCTGGCGCGACGGCAGCTGGGCGCTCGCCCTCGGGGTCGGGACCGTCCCGGTCCCGGTCACGGTCCAGGCCCTGATCCGGGCCCGGCTCGACCGGCTGCCTCCCAGGGAGCGGAGGGTCCTCGAGCTCGCCGCCGTCGTGGGCAAGGAGTTCTCCCTCGACGACCTCGCCGCGCTCGCCGACGACGAGCCCGAACGCCTGTCCCACGCGCTCGAGCACCTCGTCGGACGAGACGTCCTGGTCCCCCTGGACGGCGGGCGACCGGGATCGGGGAGCTACCGCTTCCGCCACCTCCTGATCCGGGACGTCGTGTACGCCTCCACGGCGAAGCGGACCCGGGCCGAGCTCCACGAGCGGTTCGGGGCCGCCCTGAAGCGGCGGGCGGGGGACCGGCTGCCCGAGTTCGAGGAGCTCATCGGCTACCACCTGGAGGCCGCGTACCGGCTCCGACTCGAGATCGGGCTGGGGGGCGGGGACGAGCTGCGTCGACGGGCGGCGGAGCGGCTGGCGTCGGCGGGGCGCCGGTCCTTCGCGCGCAACGACATGCCCGCCGCCGCGAGCCTGCTCGGTCGGGCCGTCGACCTCCTGGGGCCCGAGGACCCGGCGGTGCCCGACCTCTCCTGGAGGCTCGCCGTGGCCCTCTACGAGATCGGCGAGCTCCGGCGGGCCGACGAGGTGCTCGAGCACGCCACCGCCCTCGCGGACCGCCTCGGCGACGAGCGCGCGGCCTGGCGCCTGCGGATGGAGCGCGCCGACCTCCGCCTCTGGCGCGAGCCCGAGCGCGCCGACGCCGAGGAGGTGATCCGGCTGGCCCGGCGGGCCCTCCGCGCGCTCGGGGAGCTCGGTGACGACGCCGGCGTGGCTCGCGCCTACCGCCTGATGGGCGACGCCCTCAACCGGCTGGGGCGCCAGGAGGAGGCCCTCCGGGCCTTCGAGGAAGGGGCCGCGCACGCCCGGCGGGCCGGGGACGAACGGGAGATCGAGGAACGCCGGGGGATCGGCGTGACGCTCGGCCCGATGCCGGTCCCCGAGGCCATCGAGCTGGTCCGGGGGATCGTGGAGGGCTCGCCCCGGCCGAACGTCGAGGCCCTCGGCCAGCTCGGGCTGCTCCAGGGGATGGCCGGCCGCTTCGAGGAGGCCCGGGCGCTCCTGGACGACGCCCTCGCCCGGGCCCGGGAGCAGGGGGCGGAGTGGAAGGCGGTGGCGATCTCGATCGGCTACGCCTCCACGCTCCTCCTCGCCGACGACGTGGAGGGGGCCGAGCGGCACGCCCGCTGGGCGCTCGACCGGCTCCAGGACATGGGCGAGCGGAGCCTCCTCTCGAGCGCGGCGGCCCTGCTCGGCGAGATCCTCTACCGGTCGGGCCGGCTCGACGAGGCGATGCTCATGACGACGGTGAGCGAGTCGGCCTCGGCCCCCGACGACGTCGCCTCGCAGGTGGCGTGGCGGAGCGTCAGGGCCAAGATCCTGGCGGCCACGGGGGACCTCGAACAGGCCGAGCGCCTGGCGCTCGACGCGGCGGCGAGGGGGGAGTCCACCGACTACCTGAACATGCGGGCCGAGGCCCACGCCGACCTGGCGATCGTGCTCCGGGCGGCGGGGAAGATCGAGGAGGCCGACCGCGCGCTGGAGACCGCCCTGGAGCTGTTCCGCCGCAAGGGGAACGAGGCCGCGGCCCGCCGCGCGTCGGCCCTGCGGGACGCCGCGCTCCCGGGCCCCGCGGGCCCCTCGCCCGCGGGCCGGTAGGGTCCCCCTGGCCGCCGCGGCCCGGGCTACGATCGGCCCGTGAGGCCGAGGATCCTCCTGGTCGAGGACGAGCCGACGATCACCGAGCCCCTCGCCGAGCACCTCGAACGCGAGGGGTTCCAGGTCGAGATCGCCCCCACCCTGGCCCGAGCCGCGGAGGCGATCCGCCGGGAGGAGCCGGACCTGATCCTCCTGGACGTGATGCTCCCCGACGGGGACGGGCGCGAGCTCTGCCGCGACCTCCGGCGGCGCTCGGACGTCCCAATCATCATGCTCACCGCGCGGGGCGAGGAGGTCGACCGGGTGGTCGGGCTCGAGCTCGGGGCCGACGACTACGTCGTCAAGCCCTTCTCGGCCCGCGAACTCGTCGCGCGGATGCGAGCGGTCCTGCGGCGGGGGACGGGGCCGCCTCGGCGGGGGGCCATCGAGCTCGGGGACCTCCGCCTGGACCCCGCCTCGCGCACCGTGACCAAGGGCGGAGCGCCGCTGGAGCTCACCGCCCGGGAGTTCGACCTGCTCCACCTCCTGATGGCCCACGCAGGGGAGGTCGTGCGGCGCGAGCGGATCATGGACGAGGTCTGGGATCCCCACTGGTTCGGGTCCACCAAGACGCTGGACGTCCACGTCTCGTGGCTGCGGAAGAAGCTCGGGGACGACCCGGCCCGTCCCCGCTACATCACGACGGTCCGGGGCGTGGGGTTCCGGTTCGCCTCGGCGGAGGAGCTCGCGGGGTAGGAGGCGGCGACGAAGGTCCGCACCAGGTTCGTCCTCGCCCTGACCTACATCCTCCTCACGGTGGTCGTGGCGCTCGAGGTCCCGCTCGTGATCAGCCTCCAGCGGCGGGCCCGGGCCGAGGTCGAGGCCAGGCTCCTGGTGGAGGCCCAGGGGATCGCGGCCACGATCGGGGCCGAGAACCTCGCGCCCGAGCGGCGGCGCTACCTCCGACGGGTCCTGGTCCCGGAGGTCGCGGCGCAGCTCGGCGACGTCCGGGTGGTCGTCGTGGACCGCACGGGGGCGCTGCTCGCCGACTCCGCCGGGGTCGGGACCGTCGGCGAGGCCTACGCCACGCCGGGCCGGCCCGAGATCGGCCGGGCCCTCCGGGGCCTCCCGACCACCGTCGTGCGGTTCAGCCGAGACCTGGGCAGGCAGATCATGGTGGCCGCCGTCCCCATCGTCGACGAGGGCGCCCGCCTGGGGGCGGTCCGCCTCACCGAGGACCTGGCGGAGGTGAACGCCGAGCTCCGCCGGATCGTCCTCGGGCTCGGGGCCATCGGCCTCTCCGCGATCCTCGCCGGGGTCGTGATCGCGTTCGCCCTGGGCTCCTCGCTGGCGGGGCCGCTGGCCCGGCTCGCGGAGGTCGCGGGCCGCCTCGGCCGGGGGGACCTCTCGGCCCGGGCCGGGGACCCGGGGGGCGCGGCGGAGATCCGGGAGCTGGCCCGGTCGTTCGACGCGATGGCGGAGCGCCTCGAGCGGACGGTCGCCGCCCAGCGCGAGTTCGTCGCCAACGCCTCCCACCAGCTCCGCACGCCGCTCGCCGGGATGAAGCTTCGCCTCGAGTCGGCGACCGCCGACGCCCCCACGGCGGAGCTCCGGCGCCAGCTCAGCGCGGCGGAGCGCGAGGTGGACCGGCTCGCGGGCATCGTCGACCGGCTCCTCGTGTTGGCCCGGCGGATCGAGGCGGGCGAGCCGGTCCAGGCCGACCTGGGTGAGGCCGCGCGGAGGGCCCTGGAACGGTGGGCGGCGCAGGCCCGGCGGGCCGGGGCCGAGATCAGGCTGGAGGGGGACGACCTGACGGCGCAGGTGGCGCCGGACGACGCCGACCAGATCCTCGACAACCTCCTCGACAACGCGATCGCCTACGCGCCCGGTCCGGTGGTCGTGCGGCTCGAGGCGCGGGATCGACGGGTGGTCCTGACCGTCGAGGACCGGGGGCCGGGCATCCCGGCCGAGGAGCGAGACCGGGTCACGGAGCGCTTCTACCGGGGACGCGGCGCGCCGCCCGGCGGCTCCGGGCTCGGCCTGGCGATCGTCCGCGAGCTCGCGGAGCGGTGGGGGGGCGGCGTCGAGGTGCTCGAGGCCCCGGGCGGCGGCACGAGGGTCGAGGTGTCGTTCCCGCCGAGCCCTTAACCATCCCTTAGCCCGGGCCGAGCTACCGTGGCGGCATGCGGCGGTTCCTGGTGGCGACGGCGCTCGGCATCGCGGGGATCCTCTTCGCCCTGGGCATGACCGTCGGGGCCTCCGCCTTGGTGGCCCGGGACCTCGGGGATCCGGTGACCGTCATCCGGGTCTCGGAGCCCCGCCAGCCGGGCTCCGCGCCCGCCGTCGACGAGGGATCCCCCGGCCCCTCCCCGACCGCGACGTCCCGCGACGGGGCGGGCTCGGACGATCGCTCGGGCTCGGGCGGCGCCGCCGAGGACCGGAGCGGCCCTGGGGGCGGGGACGACCGCTCGGCCGGGTCCGAGACCGAGGGACCGGACGACTCGAGCGGCCGGGGCTCCGGCTCGGACGACTCGAGCGGGAGCGGATCGGGGGACGAGGCCCACGACGATTGAGGTTTTCCCCTCCCTTAACCCTGCCTTCGCGGAGGCCTAACCCCCTCCTCCCTACGGTTGGTGGGACACGGAAGGGAGGAGGGCAACGATGTCGGACAGGACGAAGCTCGGGATCCTCGCGATCCTCGCCGCGCTGTCGCTCGTGCTCGGCGTGGGCGCCGGCGCGCTGGCCGGAGGCTCGGGGGGAGGTTCGCCGGCACCGACGCCGACCGCGACGCCGAGCCATGAGGACGACGGGCCCGACGACCTGAGCGGGCCCTGCGACGAGGCCGAGCACGCGGACGACCCGGCCTGCGCGGGCGTTACCGGCGACCGGCACCGCTCCGGGCGGGATGACGGCGACGACGAGGACCGCTCCGGGCCGAGCGAGGACGCTGGACCCGGGAGCGTCGACGACGACCACGACGAGGACGTCGAGGATCACGACGACGACCGAGACGAGGGCCGGGACGACGAGGAGGACCGCTCGGGCCCCAGCGAGGACGCCGGACCCGGGAGCGTCCAGGACGACTGAGCCACGGTCCCGGCATCGGGAGGGGTGCCGCTGCCCGTATGCTCGGAGGCGTGGGGGCGCGCCACGTCGTCCGCTGGGTCTGGTTCCCGCTCCGGGAGGTGGTGGGGTTCGTCCGGCGCAGCGGACGGAGGGTGGCGATCTCGCTCCTCGGCGGGCTGCTCCTGGTGGCGGGGGTCGCGCTGCTCGTGCTCCCGGGGCCCGGGTTCCTCCTGATCGTCGCGGGCCTGGCCGTCCTCGCCACGGAGTACGCGTGGGCCCAGCGGGCGCTCAACGCCGCCCGGCGTCGGGCGGAGGCGGCCTGGGACGCGGTCCTTCGCCGCGGACGGTCGGGCGACGCGCCGGGGGACTAGGGTCGGTGCCCGGCGGGCGCGTCCTGGTGGGGACCTCGAGCTGGACCGACCGGACGCTCGTCCGGGAGAGCGACTTCTACCCCAAGGACGCCCGCACCCCCGAGGCCCGCCTCCGCTACTACGCGAGCCTCTTCCCGATCGTGGAGGTCGACTCCACCTACTACCACCCGCCCACCGAGCGGAACTCGGTGCTGTGGGTCGAGCGGACCCCCGCCGGTTTCACCTTCAACGTCAAGGCCTACTCGCTCCTCACGAACCACCCCACCCGCAGCGAGTCGCTACCGAGGGACCTCCGCGAGGCCCTCCCCGATGAGCTGCTCTCGAAGCGGAACCTCTACCGCGACCAGCTCCCGCCCGACGTCGTGGACGACGTCTGGAAGCGGTTCCGCGACGCGCTGATGCCGCTCCACTCGGCCGGCAAGCTCGGGGCCGTCCTCTTCCAGTTCCCCCAGTGGTTCGTGATCGGCCGCCGGAACAAGGACTACATCGTGGAGTGCGCGGAGCGGCTGTCCGACTTCCGGATCGCGGTGGAGTTCCGCCACCGGAGCTGGCTCGAGGAGCGCAACCGCGAGGAGACCCTCTCGTTCCTCGAGGAGCACCGCCTGCCCCTCGTGTGCGTGGACATGCCGCAGGGCTTCGACTCGAGCGTCCCCCCCATCGCGGCCGCGACCGCCGACGACCTCTCGGTGGTCCGCTTCCACGGCCGGGACCCCGAGGCCTGGGCCAGGAAGGACGCGAGCGCCGCAGAGCGGTTCAGGTACCTCTACGACCGCTGCGAGCTCGAGGAGTGGGTCCCGAGGATCGCATCGCTCGCCGAGCGGACCCGCGAGACCCACGTGCTCTTCAACAACTGCTACCGGGACTACGCGGTGCGCAACGCGCGGGACCTCCAGGGGCTGCTCGCGCTGGAGTAGGCGGCCGCGCGCGGTCGCGCGTCCGCTCAGGCCGGGACCAGGGCCCGGGGGGCCGGGGCGGGGGCGGCGGGCGGCGAGGGCCCCGGCCGCGGGTCGTAGGGGCGGCCGTCGGGGGTGGCCCAGCCGAGGCCCCCCTCCGCGTCCCGCCACAGCCGCCAGCCCTCCTCGTGCACCAGCCGGTGGTGGAAGCTGCAGAGGAGCGCCAGGTTC
>DATLZM010000441.1:0-1081 GCA_035573995.1 Actinomycetota bacterium
CCCGGCTGGGTCCTCCCTCCGGTCGTCGCATCAGCGCTCGGGCGCGCCCCGCAGCAGGCGGCGGAGGAGGGAGGCTGCGAGCGGGAGGTCCTCAGGGCGGAGCAGCTCCACGAGTCGGTGGAGCTGCTGGCGGAGCTCGCCGGCGCCGGACGCGAGGGATGCCTCCTCGGCCTCGGGGGGCGCAGACGTGCGGAGCATCCCCCTGGGCTCGCGGCGCGCTGCACGGACCTCATCCACCCCCTCCCGCTCCGGGGGCACGAGGGAGGCCACCCCCCAGCGGCCCAGGCCACGGCGGCGGAACATCCGGCGCGAGGGGGGCTCGAGCGGGGCGGGCTCGAGAGCGCCCGGCGCATCGATATGAGCCAGGGCCAACCGCTCGGGTTCTTCGGCCGCTCGGGGCTCGAACGCGGGCCGCGGCTCCTCGGGCGGGTGCGCCGCTGGCGACCGGGGGCGCGCGGCCTGCTCCAGGCGCCCCTCCTCGGGGTAGCCCTCCTCCAGGTACCGCTCGGCCCAGGCGAGCAGGGAGGACAGCGTCATGCCGAGGCCCCGGGCCACCCCCACGAGCGCCGAGGAGGACGCCCGGCGCCGCCCGCTCTCGATGTCGGCGAGGTAGGGGTAGGAGATCCCGGCGAGCTCGGCGAGCTCCTTTCGCGACAGGCCGAGCTCGGTCCGCCGCACCTTGATGGCCCGCCCCAGGGCTTCCTGGTAGGCGTCGGCCCCGGCGTCGCCGCCCGTGTTCCGTGTCACACCCCCACCCTAGCATCGACTCGGCGGCGAGGCGAGCACTTCGGCGGATGTTGACGCTCGAAGGCGGGGAGCCTAATATCTCGGCTCCCAGCCAAGGAAGGCTGTGAACATGGCGCGCTGGGGAGGGCGCATGGAGCGGGAACGGATGCGCAGGGCCCACCGGGCGGGCGGGGACGGCTCCCCGGAGCTCGTGCTGGGCCCCATCGTCGGGTACCGGCTGTGGTGGATCGGCCCGGACGGGCTGCTCCGGTCGCTGAACCGGGCGGCGGAGGCCGTCTACCCCCCGCGCGGGGAGGTCCGGGCGCGGTGCGAGCGGGGGCACGCCGACCCCCCG
>DATLZM010000442.1:0-6883 GCA_035573995.1 Actinomycetota bacterium
GTAGTCCCGGTGGGAGGAGAGGTCGTAGACCCACTCCCGGAGCCAGCGCTCGAGGGCCTCGGGGTCCCGGCTGATCCCCTCCCACTCGAGGTAGAAGCGGTTGTCGCGGTCGTAGTAGCCCTGGGCGTAGCTCGGGTGGCAGCCGAAGGGCTCGACGACCACCGCGTCCACGATCAGCCCGGGGATCACCGTCCGGTTGGGGTCGTCGCGGACCACCCGCTCGTCCACCAGCTCCTCGCAGACCACGATCACCCGCTCCGCGGCGAACGCGGCCTCCTTCTGGCAGCCCAGGAGCCCCCAGATCTGGGCGTCCCCCTCCGCCGTGGCCCGCTGGACGGCGACGATCGCGACGTCGGGGCGGAGCGGGGGGACGACGTAGACCGTCTCGTCGGAGTAGGGGCTCCGCATCGGTCGGATCCTGGGGTTCACGCGGGGCAGGTCGGTCTCGTAGTAGCTCCGGAGCGGGAAGAACGGGAGGTTCGCGGCCCCCGCGAGGTAGCGGCAGACCATCCCGAAGTGGGAGTACTCCTCGAGCTCCAGGGGGGCGGGGTCGGCCCGCTCGACCCGGCGCCGGACCGCGTGGAGGGAGCCCACCCCGGGGTTCCCGAGCCACGAGAACACGAGCTTGCGGGCCACGCCGGCCCCCACCATCTGGTCGTAGATCACGTCGGGGGTGAGTCGGCAGAGCGTGAGGTCGCGCCGGCGCTGCCGGATGATCTCGTGCCCCGCGGCGAACGAGATCAGGTGGGTGAACCCCTCGATCGCCACGGTGTCGCCGTCGCGGACCAGCTCCGCCACGGCCTCGCGCATCGTGGTCACCTTCCCCGGCACGGCGGGCGCCCCCTACCCGGCGGCCGCGACCTCGGCCACGGCCCCCTCGAACACCTCGAGGGCCGCCCGCGCGCGCTCCCCGTCGATCACGAGCGGGGGGGACAGCCGGACCGCGTCGTCCCCGCACCCGAGCACGAGGAGCCCCCGGCGGAAGCAGGCCTCCTCGACCCGGGCCGCCGCGTCGTGGTCGGGGAAGGCGACCCCGATCATGAGCCCCAGGCCCCGCACCTCCCGGACGATCGGGTGCCGCGCGGCGACCCCCCGCAGGCCCTCGAGGAGGAGCGCGCCGACCTCCCGGGCGTTCGCCAAGAGCTCCCGCTCGATCAGGTCGATCGTCGCGAGGGCCGCCGCGCAGGCCACCGGGTTCCCCCCGTAGGTCGATCCGTGGGCGCCCGCCTCCCAGGTCATGAGGTCGGCCCTGGCCACCATCGCGCCCAGCGGCATCCCGCTCGCGATCCCCTTCCCGACCAGGAGGACGTCGGGCTCGACGCCCCAGTGCTGGACGGCCCACATCTCGCCCGTCCGGCCCATCCCCGACTGCACCTCGTCGGCCACGAGCAGGATCCCGTGCTCGTCGCACAGCTCCCGGAGCTCGCGGAGGAACCCCTCGGGCGGGACCACGTAGCCCCCCTCGCCCTGCACCGGCTCCACGACCACCGCGGCCACCTCCCGGGGCGCCACGAGCCTGCGGAACAGGCGCTCGCGGATCTCGGAGGTGTCCCCGTAGGGCACGTGGAACACGCCGGGCACGAGGGGCCCGAAGCCCTCCCGGTACCGGACCTTGCTCGCCGTGAGCGAGACGCTCCCGTAGGAGCGGCCGTGGAACGCCCCGAGGAAGGCGATCACGTACTGCCGGCCGGTCGCGTACCGGGCGAGCTTCAGGGCCGCCTCCACCGCCTCGGTGCCCGAGTTCGTGAGGAAGGCCCGGGCCGGCGCCCCGAGCGGCGCGATCCCCGCGAGCCGCTCGCACAGCTCCCCGTAGATCGGGAGGTAGAAGTCCGAGCCCGAGTAGTGGAGCAGCTCCCCGGCCTGGCGGCGGATCGCCTCGACCACCGCCGGGTGGCAGTGGCCGGTGGCGGTCACCGCGATCCCGGCGTTCATGTCGAGGAAGCGGTTCCCGTCCACATCCTCGATCACGACCCCCGCCCCCCGGGCCGGCACCAGCGGGTAGGCGCGGGGGAGGGACGGCGAGGTGACCCGGAGGTCCCGCTCGATCAGCGCCCGGGCCCGCGGCCCGGGGACCTCGGTGACGAGGTGGGGCGCCGGGGCCCCGGCCAGGTCGGCCTCGGCGCCCACCTGCCGCGCGCCGGCGCTCACTCGGCGATCACCGTGCGCGACTGCTCCCGCATGTACTGCATCAGGTAGTACGGGCCGCCCGAGGCCTTCCCGGTCGTCCCCGACCCCTTCCAGCCGCCGAAGGGCTGCGCGCCGGGCCAGGCGCCGGTGGTGGCCCCGGCCCGCCGGTTCACGTAGACGACCCCGGCCTCGATCGAGTCGAGGAACCGCTGGATCTCCCGCTGGTCCTCGCTGTAGAAGCCGGCGGTGAGCCCGTACTCGGTGTCGTTCGCGAGCTTGAGGGCCTCGTCGAGCGAGTCGACCGGGGCCACCGACACGAACGGGACGAACAGCTCCTTCTTCCAGATCCACGAGTCGAGCGGCGCCTCGACGATCGTGGGCTGGACGAAGTTGCCCCGCGCCAGGTCACCCTCGGTGATCCGCTCGCCGCCCGTGATCACGCGCCCGTTCTTCCGGGCCTCGGCCACCGCCTCCTCGAAGGTCCGGAGCGCGTCCTCGCTGATCACGGGGCCCAGGTAGACGTCCTTCTCGAGCGGGTTCCCCACCCGGATCCGCTCGGTCTTCTCCTTGAGCAGGCGGACGAACTCGTCGTAGACCTCCCGCTCGACGTAGACGCGCGAGCACGCCGAGCACTTCTGGCCCTGGAACCCGAACGCCGACCGGAGCACGCCGTCGGTCGCCTTGTCCAGGTCGGCGTTCTTGGTCACGATCGTGGGGTTCTTCCCCCCCATCTCGCAGATCACCGGCTTGGGGTAGTCCTTGGGGAACGACCGGTAGATCCCCATCCCCACCTCGTAGGAGCCGGTGAAGGTGATGCCGTCCACGTCGGGGTTCTGGACGAGCTCGTCGCCGGCCACCGGCCCCCGCCCGATCACGAGGTGGAACGCGCCGGCCGGGACCCCGGCGTCCCGGTAGATCTCGTAGAGCCGGTAGCCCAGGGCGGCCCCCGCGTTCGACGGCTTGAACACCACACAGTTCCCGGCGACCAGGGCCGCCGACGACGGCCCGGCGGCGAGGGCCAGCGGGAAGTTGAACGGGCTGATCACGGCCCACACGCCGTAGGGCCGCATGACGTCCACGTACTCGCCCGGGGCCCCGATCGGCTGCATCGGCTCCGAGAAGCCCCGGTGCTTCTCCATCTCGTGGGCGTTCCAGCGGAGGAGGTCCGCCGACTCCTCCACGTCCCCGAGCGCCTCGAGGCGGTTCTTGCCCACCTCGAGCGCCATCAGGGCCGCCAGCTCGTAGCGCTGCTCCGTGATGAGGTCCGCGGCCCGCCGGATGATGGCCACCCGCTCCTCCCAGGGGGTCGCGGCCCACTGGGGGAAGAAGGCCTTGGCCGCCGCGATCGCGTCGCGGACGTCCTGCCGCGACGCCTGGCCGAAGCGGGCGATGACGATCTCGCGGTCGATCGGCGAGCGCTCCTCGTAGATGCCCTCGCCCATCCGTGCCTCGCCGTTCACGAAGAACGGGCGCTCCTGGCCGACCCAGGCCCGGGCCCGCTCGATGCCCTCGTCGTAGGCGCGGTGGAGCTCCTCGTCGTCCGCGGTCATCGTCGCGTACGTGATGCGGAACCCCTGCTCTGCCATCGGAGGTCCCTCCCTTCGGGAGCGTCCGGAACGGCCCAATGGTAGCCAACCCGAGCGCCCCGGCCCAAGCCGCGCGACCCGCCGGCGGGGGCCCGGCACGGCGCCCCGGGGGCACGCGCCCGCTTGCGAGCCTCGGGTCCCTCGCGGGCGTATCATCGGGCTCCCTTGAGGCTCGTGTCCTACGACCGGAGGGGGCACCGGCGGCTGGGAGCGATCCTCGGGGGTGGGGGCGGCGGCCGCCCCGAGCGGGTGGTCGACCTTCCGGACCTGGTCGGGCACCCCGCCTTCCCCACCACCTTGGAGGCCCTGGTGGCCGCGAGCGGGGGCACCGTCCTCGACGCCGCCGTGGCGGCCCTCGGGAGCGACGAGGCGGAGGCGTTCGTCGTGGACCGCCCGCGCTTGCTCGCCCCCCTGATCCCCCGGAGCCTCCGGAGCCCGGACGCGCGGCCGGGGGTGCGGGGGGTCCTCGGTCCCGACGACGAGGTCCCCTGGCCCGCGGGCGCCGGCTGGGTCGACCACGAGCCCAAGGTCGTGGCGGTCCTCGGCGGCTGGGGGCGGCCCCTCGAGGGCGCCGACCCCGGGCTCCGGGTCCTCGGCTACACCCTCGCCAACGACTGGAGCGTCCGGCCCGCGAGCGGGGACCCCGAGCCGTCTCCTACGAGCCCGCCGATCGCGCTCGGGCCGTGCCTGGTCACGGCCGACGAGATCGACCCGCAGACCGTGTTCCTCACCGCCCGGGTGGCCGGGGAGGTCGTGGCCAAGGGGAACCTGAACGGCGCGGCCAGGGACCTGTTCGCGATGCTCGCCTTCCTCGCGAGGACCGAGGGGCTGGGCCGGGGGGACGCGGTGGCCGTCTCCCCCTTCCCGGCCGCCGGCCCCGGCCGGCAGCTCTGGCCCTCGGCCCAGGTGGAGCTCGAGGCCGAGGGGTTCGGCGTGCTCGCCAACCGGATCGGCCGCCGGGCCTGAGGACCGGCCCCGGCCGCCCGGCTCACCTCCCCCGCCTGGCCTGGCCCCGCTCCAGCGCCTTGCGCCGCTCCCGCTCCTTCTTCTTCCGCTCCCGGTCGTGCGCCCAGCGCACCTTCTTCCGGTCGCCCCGTCCCATCGTCACCTCCGCGGCCCGCTACGCCTCGTCCTCGTCGTCGCCGCCCCGGGCCAGCTCCTCGCTCCGCTTGCGGGCCTTGTCGATCGCGTTCAGGAACGCCGCGCGCACCCCCGCCTCCTCCAGGTGGCGGATGGCCTCGATCGTCGTGCCGCCCGGGGAGGTCACCATCTCCCTGAGCTCCACCGGGTGCCGCCCGGTGTCCCGGAGCATCTTCGCCGAGCCCAGCATGGTCTGGACGATCAGCTCGGTCGCGACGTCGCGGGAGAGTCCGAGGAGGATGCAGGCCTCGATCATCGCCTCCGCGAGGAGGAAGAAGTACGCCGGCCCCGAGCCGGAGGTCGCGGTGATCGCGTCCTGGTGCTTCTCGGGCAGCCGGAGGACCCTCCCGACGTAGCCGAGGAGCTCCTCGACGATCGCGAGGTGCTTGTCCTGGGCGTGCCTGCCGCGGGAGATCACCGACATCGCCTCGTCCACCATGACCGGCACGTTGGACATCACCCGGACCACCGGGACGCCCTCCGCGAGGTGCCGCTCCACGAACGAGGTGCGGATGCCCGCGGCGAAGCTCACGACGAGCTGCTCGGGGCGGACGTGCTCCGCGATCTGGCCCAGCAGGACCTCCATGTCCTGGGGCTTGACCATCAGCACGAGGACCTCGGCCCACCCGCAGGCCTCGGGGTTGGAGAGCGTGGCGTGGACCCCGTACTTCCCCGCGAGCTCCCGGGCCCGCTCCTCCCGCCGACAGGTCACCATGATCTCGTCGGCCGCCCGCCCGCCCGAGCGGATCAGCCCGGAGACCAGGGCCTCCCCCATCCTGCCGGCGCCCAGGAACGCGACCCGCCTGCCGTCCGTCACTCCCCCTCCCTCACGCTCGGCGTCCCCGCTCAGCCCCGGGCCGGAGCTCCCGGGCCAGGCTCGAGACGAAGAACCACAGGTTGGCCGGACGCTCCGCCAGCCGCCTGGTGAGGTAGGGGTACCACTCGGCCCCGTACGGGACGTAGACGCGGAGCGGGTACCCCTCCGAGGCCAGGCGCCGCTGGAGGTCCCGGCGGATACCGTACAGCATCTGGAACTCGACCCGGGCCCGCTCCGCCGGGTGCCGGGCCAGGTACCGGCGGACGCCCTCGATCAGGCGGGGGTCGTGGG
Source organism: Actinomycetota bacterium (assembly GCA_035573995.1). Lineage (GTDB taxonomy): Bacteria > Actinomycetota > UBA4738 > UBA4738 > HRBIN12 > DATLZM01. The sequence continues at coordinate 5,962 of DATLZM010000442.1, forward strand.
TCGCGACGTCCACCGAGTGCCCCCGCGCCAGGAGCGTGACGAAGAGGCGCGCGTAGGCCCGGTCCACGTCGCGTCGCCGCTGGAGGGCGACCTCGGGCGGCTCGAGGTAGGCGCCCTTCACCAACCGCACGCGGGATCCGTCGGGGAGCGCGAACACGTCCGCGGGGGTCCGGCGGAGGTAGGCCTGGAGGCAGACCCCGACCCGGTCGTGGCGGGCCCGCACCTCGCGGAACACGGCGAGCGTCCGGTCGACGGTGGCCGAGGCCTCCATGTCGATCTCCACCCAGCTCCCCGCCTCCTCGGCCTCCTCCAGGATCCGCTCGAGCTCCGCGAGGCAGAGCGCGCTCGAGAGGTCCAGGCCGAGCTGCGATGGCTTCACCGAGACGGCGCAGTCGAGGCCGGGCTCCGCCCGGATCCGCCGCAGGGACCCGATGTAGGCATCGGCCGCGGCCTTCGCCTGCTCCGGCGTCCGGACGCGCTCGCCCAGGAGGTTGAGGATCGCCGACAGGCCCGCCCGGGCGAGCTCGCGCACGACGTCCATCGCGTCGTCCAGCGTCTCGCCCGCCACGAAGCGACGCGCGAAGGCCCGCCCCGGCCCGCTCCGCGTGGCCAGGGCCTGGAACCACCCGTTCTGGGCGATCCTGAGGACCGGGCCGCGGAGCACGCTCATGGGTCGCCGGCCGAGTATAGGGACGACGGAGGCCGGGCGCCGCGCCGGGGGGGTACGAAGAAGAACCCGAGGGACCTCCGGCTCGCCGGAAGCCGAAGCCTCCAGCCACCGTCGGCCCCTCGGGCTCAGGCGCCCCGAGCGACCTCTAACGGCCGTCTCGGTTCCCTTATGGTCGGGCCTTTCGTTGGGCTTTGGGGCCTCCCGAGCCTCCCCACCCGCACAGCTAGTTGGCCTTCCCAACCGTACGAGCAG
>DATLZM010000443.1:0-3157 GCA_035573995.1 Actinomycetota bacterium
CCCGCCGCCGCTCCCGCGCCTCCTGCACGAGGTACAGCGGGGTGACCACGCCGGCTCCGAGCGCGAACAGGGACGATCCGACGATCGCGGCCACCACGTGGACCTTCAGCCAGTAGGAGTCGAGCGCCGGCACCAGGGGCCCGGGGCCCACGTAGAGGAACTCGACGGCCACGGCCATCGTGAGCACCGCGAACATCAGCGCGAACCCCCCGAGCTGCCGCAGCCCGTGGCGGAGCTCGACGTAGCCGAGGTAGCCCAGGACCGTGAGGAGCGCGAGGAGCGAGGAGTACTCGTACATGTTGCCCCACGGCACCCGCCCCGCGGCGAGCCCCCGGGCCGCGATGGAGAGGGCATGGGCGGCGGCCCCCGCCCAGGCCACCGCGCTCGCCGCGAGCGCCACCGGACGGCGGCGGAAGGCGAGGTGGTGGAAGTAGCCGACCATCGCGACCAGGTAGGCGAGCAGGGCGACCGTGAAGGCCGTCGTCGAGACGTCCGCCCAGGCGGCCCGCGTCACGGCGCGCGCGCCTCCGCCCGCGCCGGCTCGGCCCGGGCCCCCGCCGCCCGGGCCATCTCCTCGACGAGCTCCGCGAACTCCTCCTCGAACCGCGCCCGCTGCTGGAGGGCGAACCCGCCCACCCGGAGGAGGGCGCCGCCCCCGTCGGGCTCGGCCCGCACGAACACGCGACGGCGCGAGGAGGAGAGCGCGGGGAGGAGGCCCACGAGCATCAGGATAGCGGCGGCGAGCACGATCCCCACCCCTCGGTCCCGGCTCACCTGGAGCACGGTGTAGCGACGGAGGCCGGCGAACGTGAGCGTGAGCCGTCCCTCCCCGGGGCGCGCGGGCTCGCCGGTGGCCAGGTCCACGGTCCGGCCCAGGCCCAGCGCGCCGCTCGTCCAGGCCTCCAGGTCGCGGGTGTCGAGGTCGGTGGTCCGCTGCACCTCGTCGGCGTGGAGGTCGCCCCGGTACGCCCGCCACAGGATCACGGGGTCCCGGGCCTCGAGCATGAGGGTCGGGCGGCCGGCCAGGAACCCCACGAGCCCGCGCGCGTCGGGCCAGAGCTCCAGGGCCACCCCCACCTGCGGGGTGAGCGAGGGCAGCTTGAGCGCCCCCCGCCACGGGAGCGCCAGCGGGCTCACGCCGGAGGGCGGTGGGTCCTGCTGGAACGCGACGGGCCCGGAGGCGATGAGCTCGCCCCGCCGCCGCACCTCGAGGACCGGCGCCCAGCCGTACCCGAACTGGTAGATCCGGAGGCCGGCCGCCTCGGCCGGGTGGTTGGGGCTGATCTCGACCCGCCCGAGGAGCCGCCCCTCGGGGTCGAGGAGGTCGGCCCGGGTCACGAACCGCGTCGGCTGGCCGTTCGGGAGGTAGGCGTCCTCGAAGTCCCGGACCCGGATCCCGATCCCGGTGTGGTCCTCGCCGAAGTAGCGCCCCTCCCGCAGGTTCCCGTCGTAGTTCGCGTGGGCCTCGGTCCAGGTCTGGCCCTCCACGATCACGGCCTGGCCGGTGAACCCGGTCCCCTTCCCCCAGGCCACGCCGACGAGCAGGAGGAAGAACGACCAGTGGAACAGCAGGCTCCCCGCCTCCCGGGCGAGCCCCTTGTCCGCCGCCAGGGCCGCCCCCCCGTCCGGGGGCGAGAGCCGGAACCGCCGGCGGCGGAGGACGCGTCGGGCGGCGGCCGCCGCCGCCTCCGGGGGCGATGCCACCCGCCGCTCGGCGTAGTGGCGGAACCCGTCCACCTCCCGGGCGGGTTGGGGCCGGGCCCGGACGTTGCGGAGGAGGGCCCGGGTCCTGGGCAGGAGGCAGGCGCCGAGCGAGAGGAACAGCAGGGTGGCGATCAGCGCGAACCACCACGACCCGTAGACGTCGAACAGCCCGAGCCGCGCGTAGACCTCGGCCCGGAGCGGGTGCTCCCGGAACATCGCCGCCACCGCCTCCGGCGAGTTGGGCGCCTGGGGCACCAGGGATCCGGCCACCGAGGCGACGGCCAGGATCAGGAGCAGGACGAGGGCGGTCCGCATCGAGCGGAGGGTCCGCCAGACCATGGCCAGGGACCGCCGCATCGTGATCGGGCTCGGGGCGGGGGCGGAGGACATCCGGCGTGCCGATGCTAGCGCGCCCGGGGGCGGGTGGGCCGGCCCCCCGGCCGATCAGATCGGCGGGCTGAAGCGGTTGATGTCGTCCAGGATCGGGGCCAGGAGCCGGGTCCACCCCACGGTGAGGACGGCCGCCCCGATCGCGAGCATCACGAGCCCCGAGGCGCCCGCGATCCAGTGGTAGTTCCGCTTGATCACCCCGAGGGCCCCGACCAGCCGCCGGAGCCCGAGCCCCAGGAGCACGAACGGCAGCCCCAGGCCGAGGGAGTACAGGAACAGCAGGAACGCCCCTCGGAGCGCGCCGCCCTGGGCGCCCGCGATCGCCAGGATCCCGGCGAGCACCGGCCCGATGCAGGGGGTCCACCCGGCCGCGAAGGCCATGCCGAGGGGGAACGCGCCCGCCGGGCCCGGGCGCACCCGGAAGAGGAGCGGCCGGCGCTCGGCGAACATCCCGGGCGAGCCGAGCCGCAGGGCGTAGAGCACCATGTAGAGGCCGAAGCCCGCGATCACGAGCCCGGCGAGCTTCTCCCCCACGCCGGACAGGACGAGCCGGCGCACGGCCACGGAGGAGGCGCCCAGGGCGCTGAAGACCGTGGCGAAGCCAGCGACGAACGCGAGCAGCGGCACGAGCGGCCGGCCCTTCCCATCCGAGCTCCCCTGCGTCCCCGACACGAACGACACGTAGCCGGGCACGAGGGGGAACACGCAGGGCGAGGCGAACGAGACCACGCCCGCCGCGAAGGCGAGCGCCGGCGCCCACCAGGAGCTCAGGCCCTGCCTGATCAGCTCGTCCATGGCCTCGGCCGGGCGCGGGGCGGCCCCGCGACCAGTCTAGGCGGCCGGGGGACGTGGCCGGGCGCCGACCCCGTCGGGGCGGGAGGGGGCGACGAGGTCGGCGGCGCGAGCCGGGAGGCCGGCCGGGGCTAAGCGTCCCGATGTGGGTCCCAGAGGCTCACCTCGGTTGTGGGTGATGATGTGCCTTCCCGGCCTCTCCGTCCAGCTTCCTCACGCGGAGGCCAGCCGGGCGGAGGAACCGGGGAGCGGGGAGCGCTACCTCGCGGCG
>DATLZM010000444.1:0-7554 GCA_035573995.1 Actinomycetota bacterium
CAGGCCTCCCGGGGGTAGCCCAGGGCCTCCTCGACCTCCCTGCCGATGTAGAAGACGGGGGACCCCTCGGGGTCGCCGACCCTCGCGACGTAGGCCACCGCCGGCATCTCCTCGAGGAGCGCGCGGTGGTCGACCTCGGGCGGGCCCGGGGCACGGCCGGCCGCCCGGCCGCCCTCCCCGTGCCTGCCCTCCATCTGTCGGAGCATCGACCCCCCGGACCTCCTGCGCGCGGCCTCGGTCGCCCGCGCATCGTCGCATCGGCATCGGGCGGCCCTCGCTCCATAGCCAGGGCTGCCCATCCTCGGTGGGGAGGCTGGAGACGAGTCCCTCTCCCGGCGGTCCGAGCCGTTCGCGGGGGATGCCGCCCGCGCGGCGGCCTACGCCTTCCGGCTCGCCCGTCCACCCGCGGACCCCTCCCGGCGAGATCCAGACGATGGACACGGGTGGTAGCAACCGACCACCGATCGAGCCGCGGAGGGGCGGTCCGCCGAGGATCCGTGGAGGTGAGCGGATTCGAACCGCCGACCTCTGCCGTGCGAAGGCAGCGCTCTACCGGGCTGAGCTACACCCCCTGACCGAGCCTCAGCGTAGCAGAGGTTCAGCCCGCGCCCTCGCCGGGCTCGCCGCCCCGGACCTCGCGGGCGTGGCGGTCCAGGGCGTCGCGGAGGCTCCGGGAGACGAGGCCCACCGACAGGTCCCCCCGGGTGCGCTCCACGAGCCCCCGGGCCACGTCGGTGGAGCGGCGGAGGTTCATCGTGATCGCGTCGGGGTAGTCCATCGACACCAGCACGTAGTACAGGTCGTCGATGGCCGAGAGGACCGCCTCCCCCCGGTCGACGTCCCCCACCCGCAGCAGGTCCAGGATGTGCCGCCTCCCCTCCCCGATCGCCTCGGCCATCCCGTTCAGGTACGGGGCGTCCTCCACCCCGAGCTCCTCGGGCGAGGGGATCGGGGCGCCGGTGACGAGGGCCTCGGTGATCCGCGCCTCCGCGTACTCCTTCTGCGCGTCCTGCAGGTGGCCGGCGAAGCCCACGTCCGGGTGGTCGCGGACCGCCTCCCGCCCCTCCTCGATCGCCGCCCTCGCCTCCTCGAGGAGCGCGCGGGCCGGCTCGAACTCGCCGCGGTGGATGGCCCGGATCGCGTTCGCGCAGGCCCGGATGGCGCGGCGGGACGCGGCGAGGGCCCGCTCCCGGGCCGCGTGCTTCGCGTCGAGCCGGGCCCGGATCGCCCGAGAGATCGCGTCGAGGTCCACGGCGGCGGCTCAGCCGCCCGCGCTCGCGCGGCGGACGACCACGTGGACGAGGTCGTCGTCGCCCACCTCGCCGAGCCCGCCCCACGCCGGCCTCGGGATCCTGCTCACGCCCTCCGCGACGTAGCGCTGCGCGCGGGCGAAGGTCCCGGTGGCCCGCCCGGGCGGGGCGGAGGCGACGAGCCGCGGGCCGGGCTCACGACCCTTGAGCCAGAGGAGCAGCCACACGTAGAGCGCGAGGGCGCCGGCGAGGACGCCGGTCGCGTACCAGACCGGGCGGAGCGGCGGGGCGAGCCCGATCAGGAACGTGAGGCCCACGGCCTCGAGGAGGAACGCGAGGACCCGGCGACGCCGGGCCCTGGCCCTGGCCCGCGCCCGCTCCCTCGGGCCGAGGAACCTGGCGCCCTTGGCCGGCGCCACGATCCATCGCCCCGCCGGCCGATCCGCCTGCGCCAAGAGCCGCATCCTCCTCTCGAACTCCTCGACGCTCGCCTCCGGCGAGGCCGTCCGCCTCCGAGGGAGCAGGAACGCGGCCCATATGATGCCCAGGCCCGCCAGCGGCAGCCAACCGCCTACCCGCACGCCCCCGGCCCTCCCGTGTCGTCTCCCCGGTGGCGACACAACATCTGGCCGGGACCGCACCGTAGCACCCCAGATGCTGAGCTGCAAACAACACGCGTGGGATCCTGCGCGGCCGGGCCGCCGGGGCCCTACCCGGCCACGTAGTGCCCGCTCTTGCCGCCCCGCTTCTCGAGCAGCCGCAGCCCCGAGATCACCGCCGCCCGGTCGAAGGCCTTCGCGGTGTCGTAGAGGGAGAGGGCCGCGACGGCGACCGCGGTCAGGGCCTCCATCTCCACCCCCGTGCGGTCCCGGGCGCGGACCGTGGCCCGGACGCGGATCCTCCCCGCGGCCGGGTCCGGCTCGACCGCCACCTCGGCGCCGGTCACCGCGACCGGGTGGCAGAAGGGGAGGAGGTCGGGGGTCCGCTTCACGCCGAGGAGCCCGGCGACCCGCGCCGCCTCGATGGGGTCCCCCTTCGGCGTCCCCTCGACCAGCCGGCGGCAGGCCTCGGGGGTCATCGACACCGAGCACTCCGCCGTGGCCTCGCGCTCGGTGACCTCCTTCCCGCCGACCTCGACCATCCGCGCGGCGTCCCTCGATCGGACGGCGCCGCCCCCGTCCTCGACGGCCGGGGTGGTCCCAGCGATCGGCTCCTCCATCACTCCTCCAGGGCGCGGAACAGCATCACCCGGACCTCGCTCCCCGCCGGCGCGGTCTCCACGCCGGGCGGGATCACGGCGAGCCCGTTGGCCCGGGCGACCGTCCCGATGAGGTTCGATCCCCGCCCGCCGGTCGGCCGCGCCAGCCAGCCGTCCGGCCCCCGACGGACCAGGACCCGGGCGAACTGGGTCTTCTCCCTGGGCCCGCTCACGTCCTCCTCGAGCCGGGCCAGGACCTCCGGGCGGGCGAGCTCCCGCCGCCCCATCATCTTGAGGAGCGCCGGTCGGATGAAGACCTCGAACGAGACGAACACCGACACCGGGTTCCCGGGCAGCCCGAAGTAGGGCTTCCCCTCGATGTGCCCGAAGCCCTGGGGCATCCCCGGCTGCATCGCCACCCGGAAGAACCCCACCTCGCCCCGCCGGAAGAACGCGGCCTTCACCACGTCCCGCTCCCCCACCGACACCCCGCCCGAGGAGATGAAGGCGTCGGCCTGCGCCAGGTGGGAGAGGACGGTCTCGCGGAACCGGTCCACGTCGTCGGGGACTATCCCGGCGAGCACGGGGATGGCCCCCGCCTCCCGGAGCGCGCCGTAGAGGAGGTAGGCGTTGGAGTCCCGGACCTGCCCGAAGGCCGGGGGCCGGGAGGGCTCCACCAGCTCGTCGCCGGTGGAGAGGACGACCACCCGCGCCCGGGGGTGGATCGAGACCTGCGCCGCCCCGGCCGCGGCCAAGAGGCCCAGCTCGGGCGCGCCCAGCCGGCGGCCCGCGGGCACGAGGACCTCGCCGGCGCGGAGGTCCTCCCCGGCCGGCCGGACGTGCTTGCCCTCGGGGACCGGGGCGAGGACGCGCACCCGCTCGCCCGCCACCTCGCAGTCCTCGATCGGGACGACCGCGTCGGCCCCCGCCGGGATCGGGGCGCCGGTCGCGATCCGGATGGCCTCGCCGGGGCCGACGGTCCCCTCCGGGCGGCGCCCGATCAGGGCCCGCCCCACGATCCGCAGCTCGACGGGGGCGGCGGGGGCGGCGGAGGCGACGTCCACGGCCCGCACCGCGAACCCGTCCATGGCGGAGGAGGCGAACGCGGGGATGTCCTCGCCCGCCACCACCTCCCGTGCCAGCACGCAGCCGTGGGCCTCGGTGAGGGGGACGTCGAGGGGGGCGAGGGGCTCGATCCCCGAGAGGATCCGCTCCCGGGCCTCCTCGACCGGGACGAGCCCGTCGTCGCGATCGTGGTCGTGGGCGTGCCGGCTCACCGCCATGACCCGTCCAGTCTAGTGTGGCCGGCCGCCCGAGCTCCCGGGCCGCCCGAGCTCCCGGGCTACACGAGCTTCCGCCGCCGGACGAGGTCGGCGAGGTAGGCGCGGAACTCCTCGCCCACGTCCTCCCGGTCGATCGCGATCTCCACCGTGGCCTTGAGGTAGTCGAGCTTGTTCCCCACGTCGAACCGGCCGTTCTCGAAGACGTAGGCGTACACCGCCTGCTCCTTGGCGAGGAGGTTGATCGCGTCGGTGAGCTGCACCTCCCCGCCCCTGCCCGGCTTGGTCTCCCGGAGCGCGTCGAAGATCTCCGGGGTGAGGACGTATCGCCCGATCGCCGCGAGGTTCGAGGGGGCATCCTCCGGCGCGGGTTTCTCCACGATCGAGACCACCCGGGCCAGGTCCTCCTCGACGAACTCCGGCTCGATCACCCCGTACAGCGGGATCTCGTGGCGGGCCACCTCCTGCACCGCGATCACGCTCCGCCCGTAGCGCTCGTGGATCTTGAGCATCTCCTGGAGGAGCGGCTGGCTCTCGGCGATCAGGTCGTCGCCGAGCAGGACGGCGAAGGGCTGGTCGCCCACGTGCTGCTCGGCGACGGAGACCGCGTGCCCCAACCCCAACGGGTCCCGCTGGCGGATGTAGTGGATCTGGGCCATCTCCGAGACCTCGCGCACCAGCTTCAGCTCCTCGAACTTCTGCCGGGTCTCGAGGAAGTACTCGAGCTCGAAGGACCGGTCGAAGTGGTCCTCGATCGACCGCTTGCCGCGCCCGGTGATGATCAGGATGTCGGTGAGCCCCGCCCGGACCGCCTCCTCCACCACGTACTGGATCGAGGGCTTGTCGACGACCGGCAGCATCTCCTTGGGCTGGGCCTTGGTGGCCGGGAGGAAGCGCGTGCCGAGCCCCGCCGCCGGGATCACGGCCTTCTGGACCCGCTTGGTCATCGGCGCCTCCTGCTCGGCCCGCGGAAGGGTACCCCGTCCACCGGTCCCGGCTCCAGCGCCTCAGTCCCCGAGGAGGTTCTCGAGCTCCTCCTCCTCCGCGACCTCGGCGGCGAGGAGCTGCTCGGCGAGCTCGTGCGTGACCGGGTCGGCGTGGCGGGTCTTCTCCACGAGCCGCTCGTACTCGCCGATCACGTGGCGCTCCACCTCGAGGAGCGCCCGGATCCACCCCTGCCAGTCCGAGCGCCGGTCCGGCACGGCGAGCGCGGGGACCGTGGCGAGCCGGGCCAGCCCGACGAGGTCCGCGGTCGGCTCGCCGCCCAGCTCCGCGATCCGCTTCGCGATCATGTCGGCGTGGGACAGCTCCTCCCCCGCGCCCGCCCGCATCCGCGCAGCCAGGTCATCGCCCTGGAGGCCGGTCACGAGGTGCGCCCCGACCGAGTAGTAGAAGTGGGCCATCCACTCGTTGGCGAAGGCCCGGGACAGGTCCCCGAGCAGCTCGCCCACGTCGAGCTTCACGATCTTCCGGCCCATCTCCCCCATCGCGACCACCTCCGCCAGGAGCACCGCCCGGCAACCCGCGATGCTAGCGGTTCGCGGCCCGGCGCGCTCCGGCCCATCATCCCCGCCGGGGCGACCCGTATACTCGCTCCCGGGATGCCGACCTACGAGTACGCCTGCGTGGACTGCGGGCAGCACGTGGAGGTGGTGCAGTCCTTCGGGGACGACCCCCTCGCCGTGTGCGGCGCGTGCGGGGGCCGGCTGCGGAAGGTCTTCCACCCCGCGGGGATCCTGTTCAAGGGCTCGGGCTTCTACTCGACCGACAACCGCAAGGGCTCGAAGGTCGAGGCGGCCGCGGGCGCCGGGGAGGAGAAGGGCGCGAGCGCCTCCGGCTCCTCCGGGGAGGGCTCCGGCGGGGCCGAGGCGCGCGGAGCCAAGGAGCGGACGGCCTGAGCAGGGCGGAGATCGGCGTCTTCGGGGGCTCGGGGTTCTACTCGTTCCTCGAGGACGTCGAGCACGTCCAGGTCGAGACCCCCTACGGGGAGCCCTCGGCGCCGGTGGCGATCGGGGAGGTCGCCGGGCGCCGGGTGGCGTTCCTCCCCCGCCACGGGGTGAAGCACGAGTACCCCCCGCACCGCGTGCCGTACCGGGCGAACGTCTGGGCGATGAAGGAGCTCGGCGTGGGACGGATCTTCGGCCCCTGCGCGGTGGGCTCGCTCCAGCCCCACGTCCGACCCGGGGACTTCGTGGTCTGCGACCAGCTCGTGGACCGGACCCGCACCCGCCCCCACACGTTCTACGATGGCCCCGAGACCACGCACGTCTCGTTCGCCGACCCCTACTGCCCCACCATGCGGGAGGTGATCGTCCGCGCCGGGCGGGAGCGCGGCATCACGATGCACGAGCGGGGCACGGTCGTCGTGATCGAGGGGCCGCGCTTCTCCACCCGCGCCGAGTCGGCCTGGTTCCAGGCGCAGGGGTGGGAGGTCATCAACATGACCCAGTACCCCGAGGCGGTCCTCGCCCGGGAGCTCGAGCTCTGCTACGCGAACATCTCCCTCGTCACCGACTACGACGTGGGCGTCCCGGGGATCCCGCCGGTGACCCACGAGGAGGTCATCCGGGTCTTCAACGAGAACAACGCCCGCCTCCGCGAGCTCCTGTTCGCGGCGATCGCGGCCCTGCCGGGGGAGCGCGACTGCCCCTGCGCGAGCGCGCTCAAGGGCGCCAGGTTCGAGGTCTAATCGGGCCGGTCGGCGGGGGGTTCCCGGCTCCGGGGCGCGGTCCCGACCGGGACCCGGGTAGCATCCGGGCATGCCCGAGCCGTTCCTCGTCACCGTCGAGCTCCGCTTCCGGACCGCGGAGGACCCTGACCAGCTCGCCGAGCGGATCCGGGAGTCGGTCGGGCTGATCGTCGGGAAGGAGGCCCTCGAGGACTTCCGGGTCCAGGTCCTCCCGCTCGGGGCGCCGCCCGAGCCCGAGGGCTGAGCGCCCCGGTCCGTGCGCGGGATCACTGCGCCATCCGCCGGGCCGGGGTAGGGTGCCGGCACCGCTCGTCCGGGAGGTGGTGGTGCTCCTCGCGCGGCGCTTCTCCGCCGCCTCGAAGCTGCTCGGGCTCCTGGCCGTCGCCTCGGGGGCCGCGGCCGGGCTGCTGGTCCACGGCTACCAGGTCCGGCTCGAGGCGCTGCGGCCCGCCGTGGGGAGGCCCGTCCCGGTGGCGGTCGCCGCCCGCGACCTGGCCCGCGGCGAGGTGCTCACCCCCGGCGCGCTCCGCGTGGTGGAGGTGCCCGAGCGCTACGCGCCCCCCGGGGCCGTCGCCGACCCGAGCTCGGTCTCCGGGCGGGTGCTCCTCGCCCCCCTGGCGGCGGGGGAGCCGCTCACCGCGAGCCGGATCGCCGAGCCCCGCGCCGGCCCGGTCGCGGCGCTCGTGGACCCGGGCCTGCGGGCGGTGCCGGTCGCGGTGGACGTCCCACCGGGGGCGGTCCGGCCGGGCGACCTCATCGACGTGCTGGCCACGTTCGGCGGCCCGAAGCCCCACGTGGAGACCGCGGCGTCGGCGGTGGAGGTCCTCTTTGTGCTGCGGCCCGCTGGCCCCGGCCAGGGCCTGTTCCCGGGGGGGCCGGGGCAGGGCGGGCCGACCCACCTGATCCTCCTCGTCACGCCGGAGACGGCCGACCGCCTCGCGTTCGCCACGGCCTTCGCGGAGCTCTCGGTCGCGGTCCGCTCGGCCGAGGAACGTCCCTGAGCAGCCTATGACCCCGATGTCAAATCGAATCTTCGGGCAGGAGGGATCGTCCCCCGTCGGGGGGTCGCTTCGCCTCGGTGTCGGATCCGATCTCCTGGCGCGAGGCCCGGGTGGTGCCCTGCCCGCTCTCCATCCC
>DATLZM010000445.1:0-3300 GCA_035573995.1 Actinomycetota bacterium
TGGGGCCTCCCGAGCCTCCCCACCCGCACAGCTAGTTGGCCTTCCCAACCGTACGAGCAGGTGCGCCCAGTCGGCCTTACGGCTTTCCCAGGGCCCCCCATTCGGTTCCCTGACTCGACCGCTCCAGCCGCTCGGAGCGAGGCGAAATCTACCACGCCCCCCCGGGCGGTCAAGCGGGCGAAGGTCCAGGTCAGAGGGCATATCCGCAGCTAGCGACCACCGACAGAAAGAGTGACAAGATCAGCGGGTCAGCCCCGCCCGCCCCGCCCGTCGAGGAGCTCGCGGTAGACGCCGAGCACCTCGTCCGCCGTGGCCTCCCACGAGAAGCCCCGGGAGTGGAGGACGCCCCCCTCCCCGAGCCTCCTCGCGAGCGCCGGGTCGCGAAGGATCCTGAGCAGCCGCTCGGCGTGGTCCCCTGGGTCGTGGCCCTCGACGAGGAAGCCCGTCGCCCCGTCGACCACGACGAACCGCAGCCCGCCGACGGCGGCCGCCACGACGGGGGTCCCGCACGCCTGCGCCTCGAGGGCCACGAGACCGAACGACTCCGAGCGTGAGGGGACCAGCACCGCCTCGGCGGCCGCGTAGAAATCGGCCAGCCTGGCCTGCGGCTGCGGCGGGAAGAACATCACGCGCTCCCCCACCCCGAGCGCCGAGGCGAGGTTCATCAGGCGGGCCACCTCGGCGCCGGGGCTGTCGCCGCTCGGGCCGCCCACCACGGCGAGCACCGCGTCGCGCGTGGCCTCGGGGTCGCGGGCCACCGCCTCGGCCAGGGTCCGGATGGCGACGTCCGGCCCCTTGTGCGGCTGGAGGCGCCCGACGAACAGCACGAGCCGCGCGCCGGTGAGGTGGAGCCGGCGTCGGGCCTCCTCCCGCGGCCGGGGCGCGAAGAGGGCGTGATCGACGCCCGGGGGCACGATCCTGATCGCCCCGGGATCGGCCCGGTACAGGCCGACGAGGTGGGCGGCCTCGGCCGGGGTCGGGGCGAGGATCCGGTCGGCGGTGGCGATCACGCGCTCCTCCCCCGCCAGGCGGACCGGCGACTCGGGCCCCTCCCCGCCGGCCAGCGAGTAGTTCTTCACCTTGCCGAGGGTGTGGAACGAGGCGACGAGGGGGACGCCCCAGATCTCCTTCGCGTTCCGGCCCACCCATCCCGAGAGCCAGTAGTGGCTGTGGACGACGTCGGGCGGTCGGGAGGCCCGCCGGACGTGGGCCAGGACGCCCCCGAGGAACTGCGGCAGGTAGCGGGGGAGATCGCCCTTGGGCAAGGGGGCCGGGGGGCCGGCGCGGACGTGGACCACGCGGACCCCGGGGACGTCCTCCACCACCTCGGGCTGGCCGTCGCGGCTGCGGGTGAAGATGTCGACCTCGACCCCCTCGCGCACGAGGCGCTCCGCGACCGCGCGGATGTAGACGTTCATCCCCCCCGAATCGCCCGTCCCGGGCTGATCCAGGGGGGAGGTGTGCACCGACAGGACGGCCACCCGCGTGGCGGACCGGCTCATCGACCTCCCCGGGGAGCGTGCGTTCCAGGGGATGTTACGCGGGCCGACCACCGACTATTCCCCCGCCCGGCGGAGGACCACGTCCGAGACGATCGCCCCGACCGCGCGCTCGCCCCCGCGCACCGGCGGCCGGGCGAGGGCGGCGAGCCGCGGATCGGCGGGGTCGAGCGCCCCGAGCCTGGCGAGGACGCGGAGCAGCGCGGGCCCGGCCGCCCGGTCCCCCCCGTCCTCCACCTTGACCGCCACCCCGAGGCCGGCGTCGAGGAGCGCCGCGCAGACCAGGCCTTCGGCGCCGCCCTTCACGACCAGCCCCGGGACGGCCTCCATCACCGCGGTGTCCACCCGATGGCGCCCGGCCACCAGGTAAGGGCGGGCCCGCATCGCCGCCACCGCGCGGGCGGCGGGGGCGGCCAGGCGCCCGAGCCGGTCGGGCCGGCTCAGGCGGGCGTAGAGCGTCGCGAGGGAGGCGAGGGGCATCCCGTGGACCGGGACCCCGCAGCCGTCGACCCCCACGACCACGTCGCCGGGGGCGGCGGCCCGGACGGCGCGGAGGACCCGTCGCTGGAGGGGGTGGCCGCGGCGCGGGTAGGACCCGAGGTCGTAGCCCGCCCGGGCGCAGGCCAGGAGCATCCCCGCGTGCTTCCCCGAGCAGTTGTGGAGCTCCCGCCGGGGGCGGCGGGCGCGGACCATGGCCTGCCGATCCAGGGGCCACCCCGGCGGGCAGCGGAGGGCCGAGGGGTCGAGCCCGGCCCGGGCCAGGACCGCCCGAACCGCCCGGACGTGCACCGCCTCGCCGTTGTGGGACCCGCAGATCACGGCGAGCTCGTCCTCGGGGAGATCCTCGCGGGCCACGGTCAGCGACACGGCGGCCTGGAGCGGCTTCATCGTGGAGCGGGCGAACACGATCCGCGCCGGCTCGCCGGCCCAGGCGACGAGGCGGCCGTCCGCGTCGCACACGGCGACGTGCCCGAGGTGCCGGGACTCCTCCAGCCCGGAGCGGAGGACGCGGGCGAGGACCGCGGCACGCACGAACCCGGAGCCTACCGGGGCGCGCCCGCCATCCGTCGCACGGTCGGGCGGGATCAGGAGAGGACCTGGGAGAGGTCCTCGCGGTACCTCCGCTTCAGCTCCTCCTGGAGCGCGTCGAGCACGGCGATCACCGCGGCCCGCTGCCGGGAGACCTCCCGTTCCTCGGCCTCGAGCAGCGCGACGGCCCGCTCCAGCTCGGCATCGGAGAGCGCGCTCGGGTCGGAGAGGCCGGCGTCCGCGACCAGCCGCTCGACCCGCCGGCGCGCGGCGAGCACCTCGGGCTCGGGGACCGCGACCCGGACCGCCTCCCCGCGGGAGGGCGCCCGGGCGTCGTCGGGGGCGAGGATCCGGGCGAGCCGTTCCGTGAGGGGCTCCGGGGCCCGCTCCGCCCCCCGCCGCGCCTCGAGCTCCGCGGCGAGGATCTCGGCCCGCCCCTGCACGAGCCGGCGGAGGAGGGAGAGGTACTCCCGCTCCGCCAGGCAGTCGTCGCGCCTGGCGCGGAGCTCGGTCAGGGACAGCCCCTCGAGCCCCTCGACGAACCCCGGGCTGAGGACCCGGTCGATCCGGCGCTTGCCCTCCGCTGCGCTCACCCCGCCGGCATCGTAGGGCCGGCGGCACGCGGGGGCAACGCGCTAGTAACTCCTCGTGATGCTTGAAGCAGGAGGGTCCTCCCCCCAGTCTGGGGTCAGTTGCAGACCTTCCCCACGACCGGGAGAGGAGGACCCATGGGCAACCGTACCCGACGCGGGCTCAGCCGTGGAGACCGTCG
>DATLZM010000446.1:0-2265 GCA_035573995.1 Actinomycetota bacterium
GACCCATCTCAGGAGGCCCCCTCGTGGCAGGGCAGGAGGCCGGGCGCGACGTAGCCGCCGCACACCGGGCAGGTGTGCGCACGCGCCGTGCGCTCGGTCTCCCAGCGGACCTCCTCGCCGGCCTCCTCGCGCCGCCGGGCCTCCTCCTCCGCGCAGATCCGGGCGCACCCGGTCCCCAGGAAGTTGTCGGGCCAGTCGCGGTTCCGGTGGACATGCGGGCACTCCCACACGATCAGTCCCCGCTCGTCGCGGAGGACGCCGGCCCAGCCCGTGGAGGTCCGCCGGTAGCTCGGGCGCACGTACGCGCGTGTCGTGCTCACCATCAGGAGGCCTCCTGGAGGGGCGGGAAGAGCTCCTCGACCGGGAGGGCCAGCACCTCCGCGAGCGCCCGCTGGATCAGCGGCCGCGGGCGGGTCTTCCAGGTCTCGGTGCGCTGCACGGTCCAGGTCGAGATGCCCGCTCGCCGAGCGAGCTCCTCCTGACTCAGACCCAGGCGCTCTCGGGCCAGACGGACCGGATGCGGGACAACTGTGCCCATCGCGGGGCGAATGATACCCCCACCCGCCGGAAGGTCAAGGATTCTGCCTTGACATTTGTCCGTACGACGGGAAGATTTCCCCCCATGCGGCCACAAGCGCCCCGGATGGAGGACCTCAGTCTCGCCGACCGGCTCGTCCTCGCCCGGCGATGGGCCCGGCTCAGCCAGACCGAGGCGGCTGCTCGAGCGGGGATCTCCCGGAAGCGGCTCATCGGGTACGAGGCCGGGCGGCCGGTCCCGAGCGACGTGCTCATGCGGTTGGGCGACCTCTACGAGGTGTCGGTAGAGTGGCTGGTGAAGGGGACGGTCCTCGTGCCGAGGATCGACTCCGGCGACTCACCTACGGCCAGGAAGATCAGTTCGGCGCTGGGGAGGACGCCGGCGGGGACCTTCGGCCTCCCCCGGGCCGCCGCCCTCCCCTGACGCGATGCGGCCCCCGGGCACGGCGCCGAATCCCCCTAGGGCCCGATGGCGCCGGGCGCAACCCCCGTCGTTCAATGGCCACGGTCGAATGGGGAAGCCGGAGAACGCCTCGCTTCTGGCCGAGTGGAGCGACTGGATGGAGGCCCAGGGCCTCAGCGACAGGACCCAGGAGCTCTACCGCTACAGCCTGCTCAAGCTCCTGTGCTTCCGCGATCCCGTGAGCCGCCGGACCTTCGTCGGCCGGTGCCTGCTCGAGCTCAGCGAGGGGGAGCTCGTTCTCTTCCTCGCGTCCTTCAAGCCGAAGGCCCACTCCAAGGCGCAGCACCGGAAGGCGCTGCGGTCGTTCTACGGCTGGGCGCACCGGCGGGGCTACCTGGCGCGCGACCCCACGGCGATCCTGGACCGGGCGAGGAAGCCGCGGAGGACGAGGCCGGAGCCCTACCACCCCGAGGAGCTCCGCCGGCTCGTCGACGCGGCCAAGTCCCGGGACCCGCGGAGGGCCTGGGCCATCCTCGCGTGCTTCGCCCTCGGGACGAGGAGGTCCGAGTTCGCGGCGATCTCGCCCGCCGACATCGACTGGATCCGCGGCGTCGTGCACCTGCGGCGGACGAAGGGAGATCGTCCCCGGGACGTGCCGCTGTCGCCGCTCGCCCGGCTGGCCATCGAGCAGCTCCGCCCGTGGTGGAACGGGACGATCATCGGCGGGGTCAGGCCGAGCACGTTCGGTGCCTGGGTGAAGCAGGCCGCGCGCGACGCCGGGCTGCCCCCGGGGAGGAAGCACCGTTCGCACACGCTCCGGAGCACGTTCGCGACCTGGCTCGACCAGGCCGGCGCCCCGACCGGGGTGATCCAGCAGATGCTGGGCCACGAGAGCCTGGCGACCACGAGCGCCTACGTCGGCCTCTTCGGCGGCGACGCCGCCCGTTGGGCCCAGGTGATCGACGACGCCTGGCTCCACGCCGGGCTGCCTCGCGCGCTCGACAGGCCGGCTCGGGCTGGTGCATGATCGGGCCCGTGCTGTTCCGGCGCCGGGCCAGGGTCGAGCTCCGCCCGCCGGATACCCCGGCGGACTGGGCCTCGGGCGCCTGGAGGGACTGGGATCCCCCGCTCAACGTCGTGACCGGGGAGGCCTACCGCCAGCGCGAGCTCCAGGCCCTGGCGGGGCCGCCGCGCGAGAACGGATGGCTCGTGCCGGTGGAGGCCTGCCTCGTGCGCGAGCGCCGGAACCCTCACGACCCGAACGCCATCCGGGTCGAGGTCCGGGGCCTCCACGTCGGCTACATCGCCCGCGGCGTCGCCCAGCA
>DATLZM010000447.1:0-7440 GCA_035573995.1 Actinomycetota bacterium
GGAGCCGGAGGCGGCGCCCCTCCCCCCGCCGGCCCCGGTCGCGTCCGTCCCCCCCGAGGTCCCCCCAGACGACGAGGCCGAGGCCGCCGCCAGGGCGCGGGCCCGGCTCCCCGCGGCGCCCCCCGCCCGGGGGCCCTACCGCCTCCCCCCGCTCGACCTCCTCCGGACCGCGCCGGCCTCCCGGGCCGACGGGCGCGACGAGGAGCACACGATGGAGGCGCTCGAGCGGACGTTCCGGACCTTCGGCGTGCCGGCCCGGGTGCCCGCGGCCCACCGGGGCCCCACCGTCACGCTGTACGAGGTCGAGGTGGAGCCGGGGACGAAGGTGAACCGGGTGCTCTCGCTCGCCGACGACATCGCCTACGCCCTCGCCACCCCCGACGTCCGGATCATCGCGCCGATCCCGGGGCGGTCGGCCATCGGGGTGGAGGTGCCGAACAAGGTCCGGGAGTTCGTGACGCTGGGCGACGTGCTCCGGTCCAGGGCCGCCAGGGAGGCGAGGCACCCCCTCGCCGTCGGCCTGGGGAAGGACGTCCACGGCCGGGCGGTGATGGTGAACCTCGCGGAGATGCCCCACCTCCTGATCGCGGGGGCCACCGGGGCGGGGAAGTCCTCGCTGATCAACTCGTTCGTGACCTCGCTCCTCGTGCGGACCACGCCCGATCAGGTGAAGCTCGTGCTGATCGACCCCAAGCGGGTGGAGCTCTCCCACTTCGCCGACCTTCCGCACCTGCTCTCGCCGGTGATCGTGCACCCAAAGCGCGCCGCCGAGGCCCTGGCGTGGGTGGTGCGGGAGATGGAGGAGCGCTACGAGGTCCTCGCCGCGGTCGGGGTCCGCGACCTCGACGGGTACCGGCGGGGCCTCGCGGAGGGGACGCTCCGGATACCGCCGGGGCAGGAGGAGCGGTTCCGAGACCTCCCCTACCTCCTGGTCGTGATCGACGAGCTGGCCGACCTCATGATGGTGGCGCCCCGGGACGTGGAGGACGCGATCTGCCGGATCGCCCAGATGGCGCGGGCGGTGGGGATCCACCTCGTGGTGGCGACGCAGCGCCCCTCGGTGGACGTCGTGACCGGGCTGATCAAGGCCAACATCCCCTCCCGGATCGCGTTCATGACCTCCTCCCAGGCCGACTCCCGGGTGATCCTCGACCAGAACGGCGCGGAGAAGCTCGTCGGCCACGGCGACATGCTGTTCGCGCCGGCCAACGTCTCGAAGCCCGTGCGGATACAGGCCGCCTACGTGACCGAGAAGGAGATCGCGGCGGTCACCGAGTGGGTCCGGGCCCAGCGGCGGGCGGAGTACGAGGCCACCGTGGAGGGGCTCGGGAGGCCGCCCGTCGAGGGCGAGGACGAGCTCGGCGACGACGACGAGCTCCTGGAGCAGGCCGCGGAGCTCGTGATCCGCTCCCAGCTCGGGTCGACCTCGATGCTGCAGCGGAAGCTCAAGGTGGGCTTCGCCCGGGCCGGGAGGCTCATGGACCTCCTCGAGCAGCGGGGGATCGTGGGGCCCTCCCAGGGCTCGAAGGCTCGCGACGTCCTCGTGACCTGGGAGGAGTGGGAGGAGTCCCGCTCCGCCCGGAGCGGGTAGGGGCGCCCGGCGGAGGGCGGGCCGCCCGCCTCAACGGGCGCGCTCGCGGGCCTCGGCGATCACTGCGAGCGCCTCCTCCCGCCCGCCGAACCCCTCGGTCGCCACCTCCGTGCCCTCGAGGTCCTTGTAGACGGCGAAGAAGTGCTCGATCTCGTTGAGCAGGTTCGGGTTGAGATCAGAGAGGTCCCGGACGTGGGACCACATCGGGTCCCGCAGCGGCACGCAGAGGATCTTCTCGTCGGGTCCCTTCTCGTCCCGCATCCGGAACAGGCCCACCGGGCGGGCCCGTATCCGGCAGCCGGGGAACGTCGGCTCGCCCACGAACACGAGCGCGTCGAGCGTGTCGCCGTCCCCGCCGAGGGTCCCCTCGATGAACCCGTAGTCGGCGGGGTAGACCGTGGAGCTGAAGAGCATCCGCTCGAGCACGATGTGGCCGGTGGCGGGGTCGAGCTCGTACTTGTTCCTGGACCCCTTGGGGATCTCCACGACGACGGTGACGGTCCCGGCCTCCTCCTCCACGCCCCTATAATCGCCGGGATCGCGAGCTGCGTCCGAGGGGGGTGCGTGCAGGGAACGCTGATCGGCGTGGGCTCCGCGCTCCGCAAGGCCCGGCTCCTGCGGGGGCTCACGCTCCCGGAGGCGAGCCGCGACACGCGGATCCGCGCCGAGCTGCTGGAGGCCCTGGAGCGGGAGCGGTTCGAGGACCTGCCGGGGGAGGTGTACGTGCGGGGGGCCCTCCGCTCCTACGCGTCCTACCTCGGCCTCGATCCCGAGAAGGTGGTCGACGCCTACGCGACGGCCCTGGATCGGGAGGCGCCCTCCCCGCCCCCGCCGGCGCAGGTCGAGGAGGTCGTGCGGGCGGGGGCCCGCCGTCGGGACCACGTCTTCGCCGTCCTCGCCGTGCTCGCGGCCCTGGGGACGGCCGCCGCCCTGGGCTTCCTCTCCAGGTCGAACTCGGCCCCGGAGCCGGCGGTGATGCCGATCGAGCCGACGGTCCGGGCCGCGCCCGACCGACGGATCGTCGTGGCGCTCACCGCGCTCCGCGACGTCCAGGTCACGGTGGTCGCCGACGCGGGGCCCGCCGAGACCTTCGTGCTCCGCCCCGGCGAGGCGCGGAGCTTCGAGGCCGAGCTCACGCTCCGGCTCCGGGTGGCGGACGGCGGCGCCGTCGAGCTCACGGTGGCGGGCCGCGAGCTCGGCGTGCCCGGGCGCGACGGCCACCCCTGGCGACGGACCTTCAGCTACGGTCCGGAGGGCGTGGGGACGCCCCCGCCCCCGGGCCCCGTCGGCGCCTGATGCGCGCCGAGGTCATCGGGATCGGGACCGAGCTCCTCCTGGGGCAGATCTGCAACGAGAACGCCCGCTGGATCTCCGAGGGCCTGGCCGGGATCGGGGTCGACGTGCTCCACCACCAGGCCGTCGGGGACAACCTGGAGCGGATCTCGGAGGCGTTCCGGCTCGCGATGTCCCGGGCCGACGTGGTGATCTCGACCGGCGGCCTCGGCCCCACGCAGGACGACATCACCCGCGACGGCCTGGCCCTCGCCCTCGGCGTGGAGCTCGTGCGCCACCCCGAGCTCGAGGAGCTGATCCGCGGGAAGTTCGCCGCCCTCGGGCGGGAGATGCCGGCCTCCAACCTCCTCCAGGCCCTGGTCCCGGCCGGGGCCCGCGCCATCCGGCCCGAGCGGGGCACGGCGCCCGGGATCGTGGCCGCCTCGGGCGACGTGGTGGTCTACGCGCTGCCCGGCGTGCCCGCGGAGATGCGGGAGATGATGGAGGGGACGGTCCTCCCCGAGCTCGCCGCGCGCACCGGGGCCACGATCGTGTCGCGGGTGCTGCGATGCACGGGGATCGGGGAGTCGCGGGTGGCCGAGGTCCTGGACGACCTGTTCCGGGGCCGGGCCAACCCCAGCGTGGCGTTCCTCGCGGCCTCGGGGGAGGTCAAGGTCCGGATCACGGCGAAGGCGGCGAGCCGGGAGGAGGCGGAGGCGCTGATCGAGCCGGTGGCCCAGGAGGCGCTCGGCCGCCTCGGCGACGTGGTGTTCTCCGCGGCCGACGAGGCGCTCGAGGAGGCCGTGGGGCGCCTGCTCCGGGCGGCGGGGCGGACCCTCGCCTGCGCCGAGTCCCTCACCGGCGGGGAGCTCGGGGCCCGGATCACCTCGGTCCCGGGGTCCTCGGACTACTTCCGGGGCTCCGCGGTCTGCTACACGGTCGAGGCCAAGCGGGACGTGCTGGGGGTGTCGCCCGGGACCCTCGAGGCCCACGGGCCGGTGAGCGGGCCCTGCGCCCTCGAGATGGCCGAGGGCGCTCGACGGCTGTTCGGGGCGGACCTGGGGGTCGGGCTCACCGGCGCGGCCGGGCCCGAGCCCCACGCCGGCGCGGAGCCCGGGGCGGTGTGGGTGGCGCTCGCGGGGGAGGGCGTGGCGCACGCTCGGGGGTTCCGGGCCCCGGGCGACCGGGCGCAGGTCCGCAGGTGGGCCGAGCAGGCCGCCATGGACCTGGTCCGACGCCACCTGGAGGGCCGGCCGCTCCCGGGGAGCGACCCGGCGACCTGATCCCTCGCGGTCGGCTCGCGGGCCGCGACGCCGGGACCTCGGATTGCGTCGTCCCGGCCTCAAGGATCCCCGACCACCGCCCGGTTCCCTGGCGTCCGGGTCGGGCGACGACCACACCGGCCAGCGCGCGAGCCCTCCGCGCTTGACCCCCCGTGGTCACGAGCTAGGGCTCGGCTCACCGCGAAGGGAGGTGACTGATGCGCCGCCCCTCGGTGCTCACCCTGGTGGTCGCGACCACGTTCGCCTCGGTGGCCTGGACACCTGGAAGGACGGTCGAGCCTTCGGACCGCGCTCCGCTCCGGTGTGCTTCCCGCGGTTCTCCACGTCCCTCAACCAGCCGGGCGTGGACGGCTTCGACCCCTCCCTCCCCGTCGGGATCCTCACGACCCTTCCGACTGTCGGGGGACAGCTTCGAGCCGCGCCGTCCTCCTGGCGGCAGCCCCGTCTCTCGACATCGGGACTCACGCTCATCTCGCGGGCGGCGTTGCCCGTCTCGAGCAACACCGACAACAGCAACACGGACGGGGCTGCCTTCGCAGCGGTGTCGTTCAAGCTCTACAAGCTCACCGCCGGGGAGAGCGACCCCAACTACGACTACCGCATCAGGTACGACACCGGGTCGGGACACGGGGGGAACCTCGCCCACTACCTCGACGACGTCGTGCAGCGGAACCGGCTCGCGAAGCCGAACATGACCTTCACCGCTGGGAGCCCTTGGATACCTACAGGACGACGGACCCCAGCAGGCAGATGCTGTCAACGCCGGCCGAATCCTTGACGATTTCCGCCGGTCGAATCCTTGACACCTACGAGGCTCGCTCGGTGGCCATCACCTCCTTCGTCCGTCCCTTCAGGCGGTAGCTCTCCCCCTGGAGGGCGATCACCTCTGCGTGGTGCACGAGGCGGTCGACCATCGCGGCGACCGCCACCCCCAGATCTGCTGGAACTGGGCGTCCGGCGGCAACCACACCTGCGAGTGGGCGACTGGGTAAACTGCCGCAGGGTGGGCTGGGTACGCTGGGGAGCCAAATACGGTCGGTGCGCTCGTTCGGTCGTGGTGGCCGGGCTCTCGGGTGCGCTCGTCGCGAGCGGCCTGACGTGGATGTTCACGAGGCCACCCCCGCTCCCCAAGCAGTTCGAAGTCACAGGGAGGGTGGTCGCCCTCACGGGTGACCGCGACGGCGTGGTCGTCGCCCTGGACGGCGGGGGCCAGGGCTTCTACGCGATCCCACCCGAGATCCAGGGCGTGGAGCTGATCCAGCCGGGCCGTCACCTCGCGTTGGAGATCCTGGTGGGGGACGGGGTGGGCACGTTCGTGGTCTCCGCGTCCACCGCGTGACCCGGGGGCCGAGCCGGGGGTGGGGCGGGACCGCGAGGCGCGCGCCGAGGCTCGCCCGCTCCGGCTGTTCGTCGCGGTCGACGTGCCGGGTCGCGTCCGCGAGCTCGTGGCCGGGACCCTCGCCCCCTGGCGCGAGGCGTTCCCCGCCGCGCGCTGGGTGCCGCCCGAGAACTGGCACGTCACCGTGAAGTTCCTGGGCCGGACCTGGCCGCGGCTGCTCGCCTGGGTGGAGGATCGGGTCCGGGCGGTGGCCGCCGACCACCGCCCCTTCCAGATCCGCGCCTCCGGCGTGGGCGCGTTCCCCTCCGCCAGGCGGGCCCGGGTGCTGTGGGTCGGCCTCGACGACCCCGAGGGAGGGCTCCGGTCGCTGGCGCGGGGGCTGGACGCGGCCCTGGAGCGGGAGTTCCCGCCGGAGCGGCGGGACTTCACGGCGCACCTCACGGTGGCGAGGTCCGAGCCGCCGCTCGCCCTCCCCGAGGACTTCGCGCGGACCGAGCTCCGGAGCGAGCCGTTCGAGGTGCGCGCGCTGGTGCTGTACCGGAGCCACCTCCAGCGCCCGGCGCCGCGGTACGAGCCGGTCGGGACGTTCCCGCTCCGGGGCTGACCCGGGGTCGTTGACTCCGAACGCCTGTTCGACTAGCTTGGGTTGCGGCGCGCGGATGACAGTGGTGTGATTCGATAGGTGACACGGGTGTGATCCGTGTCGGAGCCCCGGGGTAGGGTCGCGTGGGTGCCCGCGGAGGCCCGGGCGCGGATGAGGACGGAGGCGTGGTCGATGGACCGGGACAAGATGCTCGAGGTGGCGCTCTCGCAGATCGAGAAGCAGTACGGGAAGGGCGCGGTGATGCGCCTGGGGGAGCACCCCGCCGGCCAGGGCGTCTCGGTGATCCCCACGGGATCGCTCGCGCTCGACCTGGCGCTCGGGGTCGGGGGGATCCCCCGGGGGCGGATCGTCGAGGTGTTCGGGCCGGAGGGCTCGGGCAAGACGACGGTCTGCCTCCACATCATCGCGGAGGCCCAGAAGCGCGGGGGGATCGCCGCGTTCATCGACGCCGAGCACGCGCTCGACCCCACCTACGCCCGGGCCCTGGGCGTGAACATCGACGAGCTGCTCGTCTCCCAGCCCGACTCCGGCGAGCAGGCCCTCGAGATCGCCGACCTCCTCGTGCGTTCGGGGGCGCTCGACCTCATCGTCGTGGACTCGGTCGCCGCGCTCGTGCCGCGGGCCGAGATCGAGGGGGAGATGGGCGACTCCCACGTCGGCCTCCAGGCCCGGCTCATGTCCCAGGCGATGCGGAAGCTCGCGGGCTCCCTCTCCCGGTTCGAGACCACGGCGATCTTCATCAACCAGCTCCGGGAGAAGATCGGCGTGATGTTCGGCTGTTTCTCGTGGGACACCCTCGTGACCCTGGCGGACGGCTCTCAGGAGCGGATCGGGAAGATCGTCCATCAGCGACTGCCGGTCGAGGTGCTCTCGTACGATGCCGAGGCGGGACGCGTGGTACCCAAGAAGGTCGTCGGTTGGTTCGACAACGGGCCTACGGAAGGATTCCTGCAGTTCACGGTCGCTCGCCCTGGACCCGCCGGGAGGTCTCAGTTCGCCTGTACTCCGAACCACAAGATCAGGACGCCTGGGGGCTGGCGGGAGGCAGGTGCCCTCAAGGTGGGCGATCGGGTCTTGCACGCGGTCGTTCACCGCCTGAGCCAGTTCCAATGGGAGGTGATCCTCGGTGCATTGATGGGAGACGGATCGCTCTCATCGAACCAGAACGGACTAGCCGCGCGTTTCCGGTTCGGACATGGTCCCCACCAGGCGGAGTACGCCGACTGGAAGGCGTCGCTCCTGGCGAACATCCCGTCGTGCAGATCCACGAACGCAGCCGGGGCGGTGTTCTACGACTTCACGCCGCTGCCCGAGCTGAACGGATTGCGTGAGGCCGTCTACCTCGCCGGGA
>DATLZM010000448.1:0-11411 GCA_035573995.1 Actinomycetota bacterium
CCCCGGGCGAGCCGGCCCGACCAGGCGCCCGCCGCGATCACGACGAGGTCGGCGGGGACCTCCCGGGCGGGCTCCCCTGCGAGGACGCCCACCGCCCGGCCGGCGCGCACGAGCACCCGGTGGACCGGGGTCCGCTCGAGCACCGCCGCCCCCCGCGAGCGCGCGTGGTCCGCGAGCGAGCGCACGAAGAGGTACGAGTCGCCCGAGCCCTGCCCCTCGAGGACGTACCCGCCCCGGAGGTCCGGGGCGACGGGCGGCTCCGCCGCGAGCAGCTCGTCGCGCTCGAGGACCCGGGCCTCGAACCCGAGGGACGCCGCCTCCCGGACCGCGGCCTCCGCCCTCGCCCGCCACCCCGGCGAGCGCGAGACCACGAGCAGGGGCCCGCGCCGGTAGCCGAAGGACGCCGCGCCCGAGCGGACGAGCTCCTCGTGGAGCTCCTGGGAGAGGCGGGAGAGCCCGACGAGCGCCTCGGTCGCGCGGCGGTACGCCTCCGCCGACGAGGCCCGGAGGAACCGCAGGAGCCACGGCACCACCGACGCCCCGGCCCGCGGTCGGACCGTGAAGGGACCGTCGCGGCGGAGGAGCGCGCGCAGCCCCTCGGCCACGATCCCGGGGCCGGGGAGGGCCTGGGAGTGGGCGGGGCAGATCAGGCCGGCGTTCGCGTAGGAGCAGCCATGGCCGACCTCGCCCCGGTCGAGGAGCGCGACCTCGAACCCCTCCTCGAGGAGGAAGTGGACGCAGGCGACGCCGATCGCGCCCGCGCCGACCACCACCGCCCGCACGGAGCAAGCCTACGTCCGCGCGGCCGAGCCCCCGCCGGCGCGGGCCGGCATCAGAAGACCGCGGCCTCCACCACGAGGTCGCCCTCCTCGAACCTCGACGGGCGGAGGGAGTGGAGGTCGAAGGAGGTGCACCCTCCCCGGGCCACGAGCTCGGCCACGGCGATCCCGGCGGCGGGCGAGTGCATCACCCCGTGGCCGCCGAACCCCGCGCAGAGCACGAACCCCGGGACGCCCGGCGCCTCCCCGATCACCGCGTGGTGGTCGGGGGTCTCGGGGTAGAGCCCGGCCCAGCACTGGCGGGGGTCGATCGGGCGGCCCTGGAGGTGGGGGAATCGGTTCCCCACCCGCTCCGCGAGCTTGGGGAGGAACGTGGGGTCGAGGGAGGTGTCGCGGCCGGGGGGGTCGGCGGGGTCGGAGTAGGCCAGCACCCACCCCCCCGAGACCTCGCGGCGGACGAGCACCCCGGTGTCGAGGTCCACGCACATCGGGGTGAGCGGGCCGGGTTCGTCCCGCACGAACGCCAGGTTGCGGCGGACCGGCTCCACGGGCACCCGGACCCCGACCATGGCCGCCACCTCGGCCGCGTCGGCCCCGGCGGCGTCCACGACCCAGGTCGCCTCGACCGGGCCGTGCGGCGTGGCGAGCCGGAACCGCCCGCCGCCCCGCTCGATCGCGGTCACCGGCGCCCCGGTCCGGACCTCGACCCCCAGGCGGCGGAGCTCCGCGGCGTAGGCCTGGACCACCCCGTGGGGGTCGAGGAAGCCGTCCCGGGCGTGGAAGGTGCCGGCCCGGAGCCCGTCGGGGCGGAGGAACGGGGCCCGGGCGAGCACCTCCTCGGGCCCGAGCCACTCGGTCGGCACCCCGAGCCGCCGCTGGAGCTCGCAGGCGGCCCGCAGCCCCCGCTCCCCCTCGGGGGTGCCGGTGAACAGGAGGTAGCCGGTCTGGTGGAACCCGAGGAGGCCGGTCTCCCGCTCGAGCCGCTCGAACTCCTCGATGGAGCGGAGGGAGAACGCGACGTTGGGCTCGGTCGTGAACTGGGCCCGGACCCCGCCGTTGGCCCGGGCGGAGGAGCCCTGCCCGACCGCCGCCTCACGCTCCAGGACCACGACGTCGGCGACGCCCGCCCTCGCGAGCTCCCGGGCGACCGAGAGCCCGATCACGCCGCCCCCCACCACCGCGACCTCGACCCTCGTCACGCCTCGGCCTCCGCACCGGACCCGGCGACGGCCGCCGCGGCCCCCGGCCCGGGCACCGAAGCGATCAGGCGCCTGGTGTAGGGGTGCTGCGGCCGCGACAGGACGACGTCGGCCGGGCCCTCCTCCACGACCTCCCCGCGGTAGAGCACGTACAGGCGATCCGCCACCTGGCGGACCACCGCGAGGTCGTGGGTGATGAACAGGTACGCGATCCCCGTCTCCTCCTGCAGGCGCCGGAAGAGGTTCAGGATCTGGGCCTGTACCGAGACGTCGAGCGCCGACACGGGCTCGTCGCAGACGAGGAGCCTGGGGCGCACCGCCAGGGCCCGCGCGATCGCGACCCGCTGGCGTTCGCCGCCCGAGAGCGCCGCCGGGCGCCGGGCCGCGTAGGCGGCGGGCAGGCCCACCCGATCGAGCAGCTCGGCCACGGCCCGCCGCAGCGCCGCGCCGCGCAGCGCGGGCTCGACGGTGCGGAGCGCCTCCCCCAGGGTCCACCCGACCGAGTGGCGGGGGTTCAGGGTCGAGTAGGGGTCCTGGA
This sequence comes from Actinomycetota bacterium, assembly GCA_035573995.1. Lineage (GTDB taxonomy): Bacteria > Actinomycetota > UBA4738 > UBA4738 > HRBIN12 > DATLZM01. Next base: position 2,517 of record DATLZM010000448.1, read on the forward strand.
AGATCATCTGCACGGTCCGGCGGAGCGTGGTCCGCTCCGACCGCGAGAGGCGGCCGATCCTCGAGGCGTCGAGTCCCCCGATCTCGATCCTCCCGGCGTCGGGCTCCTCGAGCCCGACCAGGCAGCGCCCGAGGGTCGTCTTCCCCGAGCCGGACTCCCCCACGAGCCCCACGCTCTCTCCCTCCTCGACCACGAGCGAGACACCGCGGAGCGCCTCCACCCGTCGGCCCCGCCCGGGCAGGAAGGTCTTCCGCAGCCCTTCCACCGCGAGGAGGGGGCGGTGAGGCGCCGGGCTCGGGATCGCCGGCGCGAGGCTCCGCTCCCGGAGGGCCGCCATCTTCGTCGCGATCTCCCCGACGCGGACGCAGGCCGACCACCGCCCCGGGGCCACCTCAACCAGGGGAGGACGCCCCTCGAGGCAGGCCGGAGCCGCCCACCGGCACCGGGGGGCGAAGGCGCACCGGTCGGCCACCTCGTCGGGCGCGGGGACCGACCCGGGGATCGGGACGAGCTCGCGGAGCTTGCGGTCCACCGGGGGCTCCGAGAGGAGCAACCCCAGCGTGTAGGGGTGGAGTGGGGTGGCCTCGAGGTCGCGGGAGGCCCCGACCTCGAGGAGGTTGCCGGCGTAGAGCACGGAGATCCGGTCGCAGATCGAGAACGCCACCCGCAGGTCGTGGGTGATGAGGACGAGGCCCATCCGCCGGGCCCGCTGGATCCGCCGGAGCAGGTCGAGGATCTCCGCCTGCGTCGTCACGTCGAGCGCCGTGGAGGGCTCGTCGGCGATCAGGAGGTCCGGGTCCCGCGCCAGGGCCGCGGCGAGCGCCACCCGCTGGCGCATCCCGCCGGAGAGCTGGAACGGGTAGCGGTGCGCCACGGCCTCGGGGTCCAGCCCCACCTCCCGCAGCCGCCGGGCGGTCTCGGCGCGGATCCCCTCCCGCCCCACGCGCGCCCCGTTCTCGGCCAGCATCTCGGCCACGTGCTCCCCGCAGCGCAGGAGGGGGTTCAGCATCGTGAACGGGTCCTGGAACATGAGCGAGAGACGCCGCCCCCGGAGCGAGCGCATCTCCCCCTCGGGGAGGGCCGAGAGGTCCGTGCCGTCGAACACGACCCGTCCCTCGCTCCGGACCCCCTCCGGGAGCAGCCGGACGATGGCGCGGGCGGTGAGCGACTTCCCCGACCCCGACTCCCCGACCAGTCCCACGGTCTCCCCCGCGCCCACCTCGAGGTCGAGGCCCGCGACGATCGTCCGGCGGCGCCCCTCGGCCTCCGCCCAGATCCGAAGGCCCTGGACCGAGAGGAGCGCGGACCCCGCGTCGCCCGTCATCGACCCGAGATCCGCTCGTAGATCCAGTCGCCGATCACGTTCATGCTCCCTGCGGTGACCACGATGGCGAAGGCCGGGAGGAGGAGCCCGACCGGGTTGGTGAAGAGGATGCTCCGGTTCTCGAAGACCATCCGGCCCCAGTCGGGCGTGCCCGGCGGGACCCCGAGCCCGAGGAACGAGAGCCCCGCCAGGCTCACCAGCCCGAAGGCGAAGTCCAGGAACACGTAGGCGGAGAGGATGGGGAGGATGTTCGGCAGGACGTGCAGGAACATGATCCGCAGCGGCGACACGCCGAGGGTCCGCGCCGCCTCCACGTACGGCCGCGGGCGCTGCTCGAGGACCGCGCTCCGGACGATGCGGGTGTCGGGCGCGGTGAACAGCACGAGGAGGACGAGCACCGCGGTCCAGAACCCCCCGCCCGTCACGCCCACCACGACGATCGCGATGAGCGGGCCGGGGAGGGCGAACATGAAGTCCACCCAGCGCATCACGACCGAGTCGACGCCTCCCCCGAGGTACCCGGCCAGGAGCCCGAGCACCGTGGCGAGGGCGAAGGCGCCGACCGCGATCACGATCGGGCCCACGAGCGCCGTCCGCGCGCCCGCGATCGTGCGGGAGAGCACGTCCCGCCCCAGGAGGTCGGTGCCCGCGAGGAACCGCCCGCTGGGCGGCGCGTCCCCGACCAGGAGGTGCTGTTCGTTCGGCGGGTAGGGGGCGATCCACCGACCGAACAGCGCGCAGGCGAGCACCACCCCCACCACGGCGAAGGCTGCGAGGACGCTCGGCGGCACGCGGCGCCTCGCCGCCGGGGCGACGGGCGGCGCGATCGCCCCCGGGACCGGCGCCTCCTCGAGCCTCACCCCTCCACCCTGCCGAACCGGATCCGGGGATCGATCAGCGTGTACAGGACGTCGATCGCGACGTGGGCCAGCACGACGAAGACCGCCACCACCAGCACGACCCCCTGGATCACCGGGATGTCGCGCTGCTGGACGGCCGCCACGAGGAGCGACCCGAGTCCGGGGAGCCCGAACGTCACCTCGACCAGCACCGCCCCCGTCACGAGGCCCACCACGACCAGCCCCCCGGCGGTCACGACCGGCACGAGGGCGTTGCGGAGGAGGTAGGCGAAGGTGATGCGCCGCCGGGAGAGCCCGCGGGCCCGCGCGAACGCCACGTGGTCCTGGGCCAGCTGCTCCACCGTGGAGGCCCGGGTGATCTTGAGCACGAGCCCCATCACCGAGACCCCCAGGGCCAGGGCCGGGAGCGTCAGGTGCCACGCCCGGTCCAGGAACCCCTCCCCGGGCCCGAAGGTGGGGAACCAGTCGAGCGTCACGCCGAAGACGTAGAGGAGGAAGAGGCCCGTGGCGAAGGCCGGCGCGCTCACGCCGAACACCCCGAGCGCGACCACCGCTCGGTCCAGCTCGCTGCCCCGGCGGAACGCCGCGAGGACGCCGAGCGGGATCCCGAGGCCGAGGGCGACGAGGCTGCCGTAGAGGCCGAGGAACACCGTGAGGCCCACCCGCTCCCCGATCATGCTCGTGACGAGCTGGCTCCCCTGGATCGAGCGGCCCAGGTCCCCCCGCACCACCTGCCCGAGCCACCGGAGGTACTGCACGACGAAGGGGTCGTCCAGGTGGTAGCGGGCCCGGATCGCGGCGAGCGTCTCCGGGGTCGCCTGTCGGGACCCGACGAGCGCGCGCGCCGGGTCCCCCGGCGCGAGGTGGACGAGCCCGAACACGCCGAGCGAGACCACGAGGAGCAGGGGGATCGCGACGAGGAGCCGACGGCCCACGTAGCCCCAGAGCCGCTCGCCGCTCACGGCGTCCCCCCGGCCAGGTGCCGCGCGAACCACGCCGCGGTCCGCCGCTCGGCGTCGAGCGCGTGCTCCCGCTCCCGGAACCCGTGGCCTTCGCGGGGGTAGACCACGAGCTCGGTCTCCACCCCGTTCAGGACGAGCGCCTTGTACAGCTCCTCGGCCTGGCCGAGCGGGGTGCACCGGTCCTCGGCCCCGTGGAGGATCAGGGTGGGCGTCCGTGCCCGTGCCACGTGGGTGATCGGCGAGCGTTCGTGGAACAGGCGGAGCGCCGCGGGGTCGCGCTGGTCGCCCCCGAACATCACCTCGGAGAAGGCGTGGTTGCAGGTGAGGTGGCAACTCAGCATGTCCGTGATCCCCGACACCATCACCGCGGCCCGGAACCGGTCGGTCGTGACCGCCGCCCACGCGGTCAGGTATCCGCCGTAGCTCCCCCCGGTGACCCCGAGCCGCCCGGGGTCGGCGAGGCCCAGCCCGACCAGGTGGTCGACGCCGAGCAGGATGTCCTCGAACTCCGCCCCGGCGGGGTCCCGCAGGTTCAGTCGGGTGAAGGTCTGGCCCCGACCCGTGCTCCCGCGGTAATTCGGGAGGAACACGGCGAACCCCGCCGCCCACAGGGGCAGCGCCCCGCCGGGGTCGAAGGCCCGCTTCCAGGCCCAGGTCGGCCCCCCGTGGATCACCACGACGGTCGGGTAGGGCGGCTCCCCGCGGTCCGGGACGAGCAGGAGCCCCTGGATGCCGAGCCCACCCGCGCCCGGCCACTCGAGCTCCCTGACCTCGGGGTAGGCCTCGAGCGCCACGGCGACCCTCCGGTTGAAGGCCGTGAGCGGGCTCCACTCGCCCTCGGGTTCGGCGGCGCGGGCCACCACCTCCGTGGGCGCGCGGAGCGTCTCCCGCACCGCGACCAGCCGACGGCCGTCGGGCGAGGGTTCGAGGCGCGCGTGGAAGCTCGAGGGCCCAACGATGCCCGGATCCCGCGCCACCCACCGGACCTCCCCGTCCGCGCCGATCACGCCGAAGGCGGAGCCGAACCCCTCCCACCCCGCGAACCACAGCGACCCGTCGTCCCGCCAGGCGACCCAGGAGAGGTCGGAGCGTGCGCCGGCCGTCGGGAGGAGCTCGCCGCGTCCGAGGTCGAGGACGCGCAGGTCGCCGGCGAGGAGCCCCCGGTCGCTCGACCACCCCTCGAGGAAGGCCGCCCGCCGGCCCGTGGGGTCGACCGCCGGGCCCTGGATCTGCTGCTCCGGCCGGTGGAGCACCTGGGCCTTCCGCTCCCCGAGGTCGCAGAGGACGAGGCAGGCGTGGTACCAGCCGGACTCCGAGGGGTCCTCGGACGCCACCGCCACCGCGTGGCGGGGATCCACGAGGTCGAACTCCCAGACCGACCAGCCCTCCGGACCGACCTCGCGCACCTCCCCGGTCCCGGGGTCGGCGAGGAACAGGCGCCGCCGACCCTGCTCGGGGCGGAACACCTCCGGGTCCGCGGGCGGCTCGGTCCAGCGGAGCCGGACCGCGCCCTCCGTGGCCGCCCCGAACCCGCCCTCCTCGACCGCGAGGACGAGCAGGCCTCGGCCGTCGGGCAGCCAGCGGAGGTCCTGGACCGACCCCTCGATCCCGCCGATCCGCCGGGGCTCCGAGCCCGGCTCGAGGACGAAGGGGTCCATCCGCCCGGGGACCGGGCGGCTCGCGGCGAAGGCGAGGCGGTCGTCCGTGGGCGACCACCGCGGGAGGGCCTCGGTCCCCGGCCCACCCGTCAGGAGCATCGGCTCGCCGCCGTCCAGGGGCACGTCCCAGATGCGGCTCTCGGAGGGGGCCCCCGCCTCGCGCAGGGCCGGGGAGACCGCCACCGCCACCCGCCGCCCGCCGCGGTGGAAGGAGAGGTCGACGGGGTGCCGGAGACGGCCCAGCAGCGCCGCGACGCGTTCGGCCCGCGCGAGGTCGATCACGCGCCGCTCCCCCGGGAGGCGCTCACCGCCGATCGTCCGCCCGGGTCACGCCGGCCCGAACCCCCGGATCGCCCACGGGATGTTGTACCAGAAGGCGTTGTACCCATCGAGGCGCAGGTCCGCGCTGATCGCCATCGCCGAGTCCGGCCAGAACACCGGGACCACCGCGACCTCCTCCTGGGAGATCCGGATCGCCTCCTGGAGCGCCGCGGCCCGCTCCGCCGGGTCCGAGCTCCGCAAGGCGGTCTCGATCGCGGCGTCGACCTCGGGGTTGCGGTAGTTCGACCCGTTCAGCCCGTCCCGGACCGCGTTCCCGCTGTAGAGGAAGAGGTAGGGGTAGTTCACGGGGTCGGCGAAGTCCGGGAAGTAGGCCATCATCTGGATCCCGAGGTCCTCGTGGGCGAAGTACACGTCGAGCCACTCCCCGGGGTCGACCTGGCGGACGTCCAGCGTGACCCCGATCTGCTTGAGGTTCTCGGAGAGGTTCAGCGCGGCGTTGATCATGAGCGGGTCGGTGTTCGGGACGTTCACGGTCGTCTCGAACCCGGCCGGGACCGACGACCGGGCGAGCTCCTGCCTCGCCTTCTCCAGGTCGAACGCGTAGGGCTCGAGCGTGTCGTAGAACGCCCGGACCTCGTCCTCGGGCATCACGCCCGCCCACATCCCCGGTGGGTTGATCGCGACCGCGGGCTCCCCCTTGCCCTTGAGGACCGCCTGGACGAGGCCCTCGCGGTCCACGGCGTACGCGATCGCCCGGCGGACGTGGATGTCGTCGAAGGGCGGCGTCTCCTGGTCCAGCGTGAAGAGGTAGACGCCGAGCGAGGGCGCCGTGATCACCCGGACGTCCTCCAGCCGCTCCCACTGATCGACCTCGGAGATGGGGACGTCGAAGGTCCCGTCGATGTCCCCGTTCTGCATCGCGAGCAGCCGGGTCTGCTGATCGGGGATCGGCCGGATCACGATCCGGCGGGCCGGGCCCTGATCGCCCCAGTAGCCGTCGTAGCGCTCGAGCACGATCCGCTCGTCGGGCACGAACTCCACCAAGCGGTACGGACCGGTCCCCACGGGGAGGACGTCGGGGGTGCCGAACGTCTCGGGGTTGGCCTGCAGCTGGTCCTTCTCCATGATGAAGCCGGCCATGTGGGCCGTGCTGTAGAGGAACTGGGCGTCGGGGTGCTTGAGGCGCACGGTGACCTCGTTCTCCCCCGTCGCCTCGACCGAGTCCACCGAGGCGAAGAACGCAGCGAGCTGGGACGCGTTGTCGGGGTCGAGGTGCCAGGTCAGGCTGTAGACGACGTCCTCGGGGGTGAGGGGCTTCCCGTCGTGGAACGTCACGCCGTCGCGCAGCGTGAACACGTAGGTGGTCGGATCCACCTGCTCCCACGACTCGGCCAGGGCGGGGATCAGACCCAGGTCGTCGCCGAACGCGAGCAGCCCCTCCTCCACGAGCGACATCACCGCGCCGGAGTACGTCGTCCAGTCGTGCGGCACGAGGAGCACGTCGGGGATGTCGGGGAGGGCCCACGTCACCTCCTCGAGCTCGCCGCCGGGCGCAGGGGCACCGCCCCCGCCCTCGCAGGCGACCCCCACGAGCGCGAGCGAGACGACGACCGGGAACAGCCACTGACGCAGGGTCCTGCGGGCTCGCATCGGATACCCCCTCCGGTCCCTCACGACGACGCCGATCCGATGGTGCGATGGTTCAGGAGGAAATTTGTCTGATTACCCTACAATACGTCAAGACTGCCCGTTCGTGGAGGTGGAAGGAGGTCCGCGGGTGGCGAGGGACGGTGGACGCGGGCGGGCGCACGCGGGGGGCCGGTGGGATGCGGACCGCCGGCGACGGTCCCCGTCGACCCCCCGGCCCGTGGCGACGTACTCGATCGTCGCGCGCGACGGATCGGGCGCCCTCGGGGTCGCCGTGCAGTCCCACTGGTTCAACGTGGGGGCCGTCGTCCCCTGGGTCGAGGCCGGCGTGGGGGCGGTGGCGGTGCAGTCGATCCCCGACCCCAGCCATGGCCCCCGCGCGCTCGCGCTGCTCCGGGAGGGGCTCGCCCCGGCGGACGTGCTCGCCCGGCTCATCGGGGAGGACCCCCAGGCCGCCTACCGACAGATCGGGATCGTCGACGCCTCCGGGCGGGCCGCGGCCCACACCGGCGAGCTCTGCATCGCCGAGGCCGGGCACGAGACCGGGGACGGCGTGACCGTCCAGGCCAACCTGATGGAGCGGCCCACGGTGTGGCCGGCCATGCTCCGGGCCTTCGAGGGGACGGGGGGCGACCTCGCCGAGCGCCTCCTCAGGGCCCTGGAGGCCGCCGAGGCGGAGGGCGGGGACGTCCGGGGGCGGCAGTCCGCGGCGATCGTGGTGCGGCCGGCGCCGGGGTCGGACGGCCCGGACCTCGACCTGCGGGTCGAGGACCACCCCGACCCGGTGGGCGAGCTGCGCCGCCTCGTGCTCCTGGGCCGCGCCTACCACGAGCTGAACCGGGGCGACGCGCTGATCGCGGCGGGGGACGTGGATGGCGCATCGGCCGCGTACGCCCGGGCCACCGGACTCGTCCCCGACGGGGCGACGGGCGGGGAGGCTCCCTTCTGGGCGGGGGTCGCGCTGGCGGGGGCCGGGCGCCTGGACGAGGCGCTCCCCTACCTCCGCCGGGCGGCCGCGGTCGACGGCCGCTGGGCCGGCATGCTCGACCGCCTGGCCCGTTCCCGCCTGCTCCCCGACGACCCCGGACTCCTCGAGCGCCTCCGCCGCGCGATGGAGGCGCCGTGAGCTTCCGCTTCACGGCCCTCGAGGCCGACACGCTCGCCAGCCGGGTCGCGCGGGAGCTCGTGCGGAGCATCCTGCTGGGGCACTTCTCCCCGGGCGACCAGTTGCCCACCGAGGAGGCGCTCTGCCGGGACTTCGGCGTCAGCCGCTCGGTCCTCCGCGAGGCGATCCGGACCGTCGCGGCCCTGGGCATGGTGCAGAGCCGGCAGGGACGGGGGACCGTGGTCCTGCCCCGGGACGAGTGGAACGAGTTCGCGCCCGAGATCCTCGAGGCCCGCCGCGAGCTGAACCTCGGCGACGAGCTCCTGCTCGAGCTGCTCGAGATGCGCCGGATCGTGGAGGTGGAGGCGGCGGCCCTCGCGGCCGAGCGGGCCGGCCAGGAGGATCTGCGGGCCATGGCCGCCCACCTCGACGCGATGGAGCGCGTCGGTGAGGACCTCGACGCCTTCGCCGAGCTCGACGTCGCGTTCCACGACCGGATCCTGGCCGCGAGCCGGAACCGTCCGCTCCTGCAGCTCCTCCGCCTGGTGCAGCCGACGCTCCTCGCCGCCCGCCGGGTCAGCGTGAGCACCAGGCCCGAGGGGGTCCGTCGTTCGGCCCGCGAGCACCGGCGGATCTACGAGGCGATCGCCGCGAGGTCCCCCTCCCGGGCGAGAGCCGCGATGGCCCGCCACCTCTCCTGGACCGCGAACATCACGGCCGCCAGCGGGAGGAGGCGCTGAGGTGGAGCTCGCGGGGACCTGGTACGTGCTCCCGACCGCCTTCGCGCCCGGCGGCGAGCTCGACCTCGCCTCGCAGGGGCGGCTCGTCGAGGCCGTGCTCTCCTGGGGCGCCGACGGGCTCGTCGCGCTCGGGGTGACCGGGGAGGCGGCCGCGCTCGACCCCGACGAGCGCGACGCCGTGATCCGGCGGGTCGTCGAGGCCGCCGCCGGCCGGGCGCCCGTGGTCGTGGGCTGCGCCGGGCAGTCCCCCCACCCGGTCCGGGCGATGGCGGCCCGGGCCCGTGCCGCGATGGCCCGCCACCTCTCCTGGACCGCGA
>DATLZM010000449.1:0-5202 GCA_035573995.1 Actinomycetota bacterium
CGCTCGACGAGGACGTGGTGGCCGTGCTCGACGTCCGCACCGGGAAGGGGGCCGTGGCGTGACGGCGGGACCCCATCCGCTCTACGCCCGGTGGTTCCCCGGTGCTCGCATCGAGCGGGACGAGGACTGGCTCCCCTACGCCGATCTCGGGTCCGGCGTCTCGGCGGCGATCCTGTTCGCCCGGGGCGCGCCTGCCTCGCTGCTCCTGCGCCACGATCGGCCCGGTGGCGAGCCCTGCGAGGGGGCGGTGAACCTCGACCCCCACCGCGGGGCGGCCTGGTCGATCGAGCGGGACGGGCCGCTCACCCTCTCGCCCTCGATCGTCTGCACGTCCTGCGGCGTCCACGGCTGGATCCGCGAGGGGAGGTGGGTGCCGGCGTGACGGCCGTCCCAATCTCCGCAACAAAAGCCGTGAGACAAAGACCGTGGACCCTGCGCGAGCTCGAGGAGCTCCGGCGCCTGGCCCACCTCGGGGCGGTCGGGGCCGCCGCTGTGCTGCGTCGGTCCGTCCCGGCTGTGAGGGCGGCGGCCTGGCGCCACCGGATCAGCCTGCGCCGGCCCGGCGAGCGCCGAGGCCTCGTCCTCGGCCAGCCCCGGGGCGTGCGGACCGAAGGCGAGCTCCGCCGCCTCCGCGAGCAGGTCCTCTCCGGCGAGCTCGACCCCGCCGAGGTCGAGGCCCGGGGCGCCGCCGTGCTCCTCGGCGCCGACCTCTGCCCGGCGTGTGCCTCCAGGCCCCCGGAGGTGGCCTCGACCGGGCTGTGCCGGCCCTGCCACCTGCGGGCGCTCGCCCACGGCGTGGCGCACGTCCGCGCGGAGGTCTCGGCGCGCCGGGTGTGGGACGCGGAGCGTCAGCGGAAGCACCGAGGCTCCGCCTGAGCTAGGGCACGCCGAGGCCTTCGGTCCCGTGGCATCGCAAAACCCTTGACATCGTCCCAACCCGAAGGTATCATTAGCCTTGACGAAGAACAGGGGTAGTGAGAAGATGGCCAAGGACATCAGAGACATCGTCAAGGCGGCGGAGGAACAGGGCTTCCGGGTGGAACGCACGAGGAAGGGTCACTGGGTGTTCTACTCGCCGGACACGACGAAGAACCCCGTGTATCACTCCGGGACACCGGGCGACCGGCGGGCCATCGACAACCTGATCGCCGACCTCCGGTGGGCGGGGCTCGTCTGGCCCCCCAGGGGGAGGAAGGGATGAGGGAGTACAGCGTCGACATCGAGGCACGCGTCGAGCGCTGGCCCGAGGGCCGCGACGAGGCCGACACCCTCGAGGCGCTCCTCGAGGAGCTCCCGCGGCTGGGGGCCTTGGGCGCGATCGTCCACGGGAGGATGCCGGAGGTCGTCGGGGCTCGGTTCCACGTCGAGGCCGACGAGCCCGAGAAGGCCGTCCCCGTCGCGCTGTCGATCTTCCGGGACGCGGCGTGGAGGGTCGGTCTCGCGCTCCGCGAGGTGGAGTACGTCGAGGCGGTGACCGATGAGCGGCTCCGGCGCGACCTGGAGCAGCCGCAGGACACCTACCTCGGGGTCTCGGAGGTCGCCCGCCTGCTCGGCGTCTCGAAGCAGCGGGTCTCCGAGCTCCGCTCGAGGCCTGACTTCCCCGCTCCCGTCGCCGAGCTCGCCTCGGGGCCCGTGTGGCGCGGCTCGCAGCTCCGGCGCTTCGTGGACAGCTGGCCCCGCCGCGCCGGCCGGCCGCGGCTGATCGACCAGGTGGCCGAGTGGCTCGAGGAGATCCCCGTGGACGCGCTGAGCCCGGCGCAGGCCGAGGTCGTCCGGGCCCTCCGGGAGGCGAAGGGCAGGAGCTACGAGGAGCTCGCACGGGCCCTGGAGGTCTCGCCGGCGACGGTCCGGGCGCACCTGGGGAGGATCTGGCGGCTCATGGAGCGCATCGCCGAGCGCGAGGCGCGGGGTGAGCGTCATGAGCGCGTGTGACCCTGGGCCGGGACGACGTCCGGGGGTGGGATGAGGCGATGTCCCGGGTCGTCGGGCGCTCCTGGGACCGGGCCGACGAGGAGGAGCTCACGGCTGGCGCTGAGTGGGCTCGGCGGGCCGCCGGTGGGTCGGGCAGCGGAGCCAGCGCTCCAGCCTGAGCGGGTCGCGCTCCTCCCCGAGGAGCTCGGCGGCGAAGAGCCACTTGCACCGAGCGCACCACAGGTCGCCCGTCCTCGCGGTCACGGGCGGCGGCCCCACGGCCGCCAGGCAGCACGGGCACGGCATGCGGGGGAAGCTATCTTCGGTGCCGGGGGCGGGGCAAGCCCCTCGAGGAGGATCGACGGCCCGGAGAGAGGGCGGTCCGTCACTTGCGGAGGTGGGGAGTTACGCACACGCCGGGACCGTGGTACGTGCAGCCGGAGAAGCGGAGGGGAGTCGTCGTGGGCTTCCTCATCGTGGCCGGGCGGGACGGGCGCGGCGAGCGCGTGGCCGAGGTCCGTTGGCCGAGCAAGAACATGGCCGCCAACGCTCGTCTGATCTCGGCGGCGCCGGAGTTGCTGGAAGCGCTGGAGCGACTGCTCGCACCGACGGGCTCGGAGCCGTATCCGCCGCCCGGGTCCGCCGAGGCGATCGACGCCGCGCGGCGGGCGGTGAGGAAGGCGCGGGGAGCGAACGGTTCCCCGCCGACCGGCGAGTGAGGACCGGGTGCCGCAGACCCGGGTGGCCGGAGAGAGCGGGGGCCGGACGGGCGAGCGGAGACCGTCGGTCTCCTCGTATCGCCGCAAGCTCCTCCGGTGGTTCCGGCGGAACGGGCGCACGTTCCCGTGGAGGGAGCGCCGGGATCGCTACGCCGTGCTCGTCGGCGAGATCCTCTTGCAGCGTACCCGGGGGGAGGCCGTCGCCGGCGCGTACGAGACCTTCCTCCGCAGGTGGCCGACGTACGAGCACCTCGCCCGCGCGAGGCCGAGCTCCGTCGCCGCGGTCGTCGGGCGCCTGGGACTCGCGAAGAGGGCGGACTTCCTCGTGCGCCTCGGCCGCGAGCTCTCTCGGCGCGGGGGCGTCCCCGGGGATCCCGAGGAGCTCGCGGCCCTTCCCGGGGTCGGTCCGTACGTCGCCCACGCCGTCGCCGTCTTCGCCGACGGCCGACGGCTGCCGCTCGTCGACTGGGTCATCGCGCGGGTCCTCCGCAGGTACTTCGGTCTTCCCGGCGGGCGGCGTCCGAACGCCGACCGAGAGCTCTGGAGCCTCGCGGCGGAGCTCGTCCGCGCGGGAAGGGCCCGGGAGGTCTGGCTCGCCACGCTCGACCTGGCCGCCGCAGTCTGTAAGCCGCGGCCCCTCTGCCCCCTCTGCCCCCTGGGTTCGGAATGCACCTTCGCGCGCACGCCGTCGGATGCGGGCTAGAATTACACCGATGTGATGCCTAGAATGACACCGATGTGATGCCGGCGGGACGGAGACGACGCGGCGGGGCCGGGGCGGGCGCGTCCTTCGACCTGATCGACCTGTTCGCCGGGGCCGGAGGCATGACGCTCGGCTTCCACCTGGCCGGGTTCCGGTCCGTGTTCGCCGTCGAGATCGACCCGGCGGCCGCCAAGACGTACGCCGCCAACTTCGGATCGGCGTACGTCTTCGCCGGTCCGATCGAGGAGGTCGAGGAGTTCCCCCCCGCCGACGTGGTCATCGGCGGGCCGCCGTGCCAGGGGTTCAGCCCGCTCGGCCGCGATCGCGATCCCCACTCGAGGGCGTCGCTGAACTCCCTGTGGCGGGAGTACGTCCGGGCGGTTCGGGCGGTGCGACCGGCCGTCTTCGTCGTGGAGAACGTGCCGGAGTTCCTCAGGTCGGAGCAGTTCGCCGCCTTCCGGGAGACCTTCCGCCGCGACCCGGCCCTCCGCGACTACCGCATCGAGTCGGCCGTGCTCAACGCCGTCGACTACGGCGTCCCGCAGCGGAGGCGGCGCGGGTTCGTGATCGGTTCGCGGGTCGGGGCTCCGCGGTGGCCGGCTCCGACGCACGGACCGGGATCGGCGAGCGGGCGGCCGTACGCCACCGTGCGTGAGGCCATCGGCGACCTCCCCCTCGAGCCGACCGGCCGCGACCTGCACTTCGGCAGGAACCCAAGGCCGACGTCGATCGAGCGGTACAAGGCGGTGCCGGAGGGCGGGAACCGCTTCGACCTCGCGAGGAACCGCCCCGACCTGACCCCGGCCTGCTGGAGGAACAAGTCGTCGGGGACGACCGACGTGTTCGGTCGCCTGTGGTGGGACCGCCCCGCCTACACCATCAGGACGGAGTTCTTCAAGCCGGAGAAGGGTCGGTACCTGCACCCGGAGGCGCACCGACCGATCACCCACCGCGAGGCGGCCCGCCTCCAGACGTTCCCCGACGACTTCGTCTTCGAGGGCTCCAAGATCGAGATCGCCAGGCAGATCGGCAACGCCGTTCCGCCGCTGCTGGCCGAGGCGGTGGCCCGCGCCGTCCGCGAGGTCCTGGTCGACTCCGGGTGAGCGCGCCGGCCTTCGTCGGGGCGATCCTCGGCCTGCGCAAGGGGGTTCCCAACAACGCCGACGTCGACAGCGAGACGTCGAAGAGGATCGCGGGGGAGATGCTGCGCCTGCTCGGCGCGGCCCGTCCGGCCGGGGCCGGCGACCCCGGGACGGCCCTCGAGAACGGGGTCAGGGACTACCTCGCCGTCGAGCTCCCCGCCCGAGACCCGGATAGGACGTGGCAGGTCGAGCGGCGGCGGCTGATCGCCGACTTCGAGCAGTACCGGCACCTGGCCAGCCTCGACCGGCTGATACGCAAGGACCCGACGGGGACGCTGGCGGTGGAGATCGGTCGCGACTACCTGATCCGCCCCGACGTCACCGTCGGCGTCGTGGTGGATCCCGACCGGCCCCCGATCCTTCACGCGGCGATCTCCTGCAAGTGGACGATCCGGTCCGACCGGGTCCAGAACATCCGCCACGAGGGCGTCATCCTGACGCGCCACCGGCGCGGGCGCCAGCCGCACATCGTTACGGTGACCGTCGAGCCCCTCCCCTCACGGATCGCCGCCATCGCACGGGGGACGGGGGAGGTCGACGCCGTCTATCACGCGGCGCTCGAAGAGCTCCAGGCGGCCACGCGCGTCGCCGGCACCGAGGAGCAGCAACGGGTGCTGGAGGAGCTGGTGGGTCAGAACCGGCTGAAGGACTTCGTCGAGCTGCCGGCCGCGCTCGTGTTGTGAGGAGTGCCGTTGAGCCGACGTCGGCGCGCTCCCCTGCCCGCGGG
>DATLZM010000450.1:0-6050 GCA_035573995.1 Actinomycetota bacterium
GTGCCTCGGAGCGCGCGGGGAGGCGACGATGGCGCAGGAGCGGGTAGCCGGGAGGGTCATCGACGGTCACAGCCACATCGGGTTCATGGAGCCCTGGCGCTACTACAACCTCCCGGAGCCGGTGAACCCCACCGTCTACGAGTTCCCGACCCCCCAGGACTACCTCAAGGAGCACCTGGACCGCTACGGCCTCGAGCGGGGCCTGGTCCTCGCGAACTACGGGATCCCCAAGCAGGAGCAGCCGTTCAGCCTGAACCCCCTGGTCCTCGAGGCGTGCACGTCGAGCGACCGGATCGTCGGCGGGCTGTGGGTCTCGTTCCTCCCCGAGAACCGGGACCGCACGATGGAGGCGCTGAAGCACGCCGGCGAGCGGGGCATCGTGGCGCTCAAGACCACGTTCCTCCTGGGCGGCACCCCCAACCCGAACGAGTGGGACGAGGCGACGACCGAGATCGCCGAGGCCTGCTTCAGGGCCGCCGAGGAGCACGACCTCGTGTTCCACTTCCACACGAGCCCCGGCGGGAGCTCGGACATCAACAACTACATCCCGATGGTCGAGCGCTACGGCAAGCGGGTGAAGATCCACCTGGTCCACTTCGGCGGCGGGGTGAGCGGGCACATCAAGCTGGTCCCGAAGTTCCTCGACTGGGTGGAGCAGGGGTACAAGGTCTACACCGACACGACCTGGTCGGTGGGGTTCGGGCCGCGGTGGCTGATGACCGAGATCGAGCGCCGCGGGGTCGGCCACGACCGCGTGCTGTTCGCCTCCGACGAGCCCTGGAGCGACTTCTGGGGGGAGTACCACAAGATCGCGGGCGCCCGCGGCGTGAGCCAGGAGCTCAAGGAACGGATCCTGTACCGGAACTTCGAGGAGCTCTACGGGGCGTGAGGGCGCGCCCGTGAGCGCAGCGACGACGCAGGGGACGGGACGCCCCGATCCCGAGCTCGGCCGGCTGATCGTCGAGCTCCAGAGCCTGGGCGTCCGGGTCGAGGACGGCCCGGTCGAGGGACGGCGGGGCGGCGCCGGTCCGTCGGACGCGGGGATGATCTGGGTGGAGGGGGTCCCGATCACGTTCCCCTTCGCCGCCGACTACGTAGCCCGCTCCCCGTTCGTGCTCCGGCCCGAGGGCGAGGGGTGGGCGCTCTACCGCGGGGAGCGGCGCCTGGCCGCCGCGCGGGTGCCCCCGCGGCCGCGCTTCTACGACCTCGCGACGGCCGACGGCATCCCCTACTGGAAGATCGCCCTCCTCCACCTCGACTCCCTCGCGAGCACCGTGATCCAGACCTGCGTGTACTGGGACACGCCCGACCAGTGCGCGTTCTGCGGGATCGAGCTGTCGCTCCAGGCCGGTCGGACCATCCCGGTGAAGCGGCCCGACCAGCTGGCCGAGGTGGCCCTGGCGGCGAAGGAGCTGGACGGGGCGGTGGACGTCACGCTCACCACCGGCACCGTGCGCGGCCCGGACAAGGGGGCCCGGTACCTGGCGCGCTGCACCGAGGCCATCAAGGCCGCCGTCGACCTGCCGGTGGAGGTGCAGTTCGAGCCGCCCGAGGACCTCGGGGTCCTCGAGGAGGTGCGGGCGTCCGGCGCGGACGCGGTGGGGATGCACGTGGAGTCGTTCGACCCCGAGGTGCTGGCGCGGGTGGCGCCGGCCAAGGCCCGCACGGGGATCGACGGCTACTTCCGCGCCTGGGAGCGGGCGGTGGAGCTCTTCGGGCGGGGACGCGTCTCGACCTACGTGATCCTCGGGATGGGCGAGGACCCCGACCTCACGGTCGAGGGCTGCCGCCGGGCCGCCGACCTCGGCGTGTACCCGTTCGTGGTGCCGCTCCGCCCCATCCCCGGGACGCCGCTCGGGGACGTCCTGCCGCCGCCCCCGGACTACGTGGAGACCGTGTACCGGAAGGTCGCCCCGTACCTCGCGCTCCGCGGCCTCGGCGCCCACGGCACGGGCGCCGGCTGCGCCCGGTGCCAGGCCTGCTCCGCGATCGCGCGGTTCGAGGAGCCGCCGGATGTCCCGGGTCGCCGTCGTCTCCCCATTCTCGAGGCCCGCTGAGGCCGAGGCGGCGCTCGCCCGCGACCTCGAGGTCGCCTGCGTGATCGCGACCGCCCCCGAGGAGCTCGCGATCCACCACGAGATCCGGCGGCGGGTCTTCGTGCTCGAGCAGCGGTTCTTCGAGGGGACCGACCGGGACGAGCACGACGCCGACCCCGCCACGGTCCACATCCTGGGGCTCTACGGGCCGGTGGCGGGCGGCGCCGTCCGGATCTACCCGCTCGGCGAGCCGGGGCTCTGGAAGGGGGACCGCCTGGCGGTCCTGCCGGCCTTCCGCCGACGCGGCCTGGGCGCGCCGCTCGTCCGGTTCGCCGTGAGGACCGCGGCCGCCCGGGGCGGCGAGCGGATGATCGCGCACATCCAGCCGCCCAACGTCCGCTTCTTCGAGCACCTCGGGTGGGAGCGGGTGGGGGAGCCCGCCGAGTACGTGGGCCGCCCCCACCAGCTGATGGCGATCGACCTCCGGCCGTTCGCCGAGGGCTAGGGCTCCCCGGCGAGCCCCGTCACGCCCCGCACCGGCCCCAGGTCGACCTCGCCGTCGCCCAGGCGCACCCGGAGGCGGCCGCTCTCGTCCGTGTCCCCGATCCGCTCGCAGGCGAGCCCCCGGTCCCGGAACGCCCGCCGGACGGCGCTGACCTGCCCCGGCTCCGCCGTGAGCAGGAAGCCGAACGTCGGGAAGGTCACGACCCACGTCGGGGCCGGGACGTCCCGCGGGGTCGGGACCCGGTCCAGGAGGACCACGGCCCCCGCGCCGGTGGGCTCGAGCAGCATCGCGAGGGAGCCCAGCAGGCCGGCCATGCTCACGTCCTTGGCCGCGGCGACCCGCCCCTCCTCGGCGAGGCGCGGCAGCAGCTCGAGGTCCTCCCGGAGCTCTGCCCCCCGCTGGGCGACGGAGGTGAAGGCCGGTATCCCGGGGATGAGGCGACCCTCGAGGCAGCCGGCGAAGAGCACCGCCTGCCCGGGGCGGACGGCGGTCGCGGGCAGGAGCGCGCGCGCCCGCCCCAGGACGAACGCGGAGAGCGCCGGGGGGCCGCCCCGGGCCGTCAGGTGGCCCCCCACGACCGGGATCCGGTAGAGGTCGGCCGCCTCGCGGATCCCCTCGAGGATCCGGCGCGCGTGGGCGGGCGGGGCGACCACGGCATCGACGAGGGCGAGGGGACGTCCGCCCATCGCGGCCACGTCGTTCGCGTTGGCGACGACCGCGGCCACCCCGGCGCCGCGGGGGTCCCCCTCGACGAACGGCGGCCAGATCGCCTCCCCCGCGAGCAGGAGGAAGCCGTCCCCGTCGGGCAGCGCCGCGGCGTCGTCCCCCGGGCCTCGGACGGGGTCGGGGCCCCCGAGCACCTCCCCGACGAGGGCGAGCGCCGACTTCCCCCGCAGCCCCGGGTGCTCCCGGTAGGCCCGGCTCACCTCGGCGAGGAGGGCGTCCGCCCGGTCCACGCCCCGACGATACCGGGGATTGAGGGACGGGCCCCGGCTCGACCGTCCCCGCCGACGCGCCGGGGCCCCAGCGACCACGAGAGGCGCGGCCGTCCGTGGCGCCGGAGGTCGCGGAGGACGAGCCAGGCGAAGGCGGCCACCGCGCCGCCGAGGTACGCGAGGTGGAAGACGTGGTGCGCGGCGCGCCAGCCCAGCCGCTCCAGGAGGACGTGCCCCGCCTCGCCGAGCGTGGCCAGGCCCGCGACCGCGACCGCCGAGCCCATCGCGCGGCGCACGGCTAGGCGGCCGAGCGGGCGGGCCGGGTCGCGAGCCCCGCGTACAGGGCCGCGATCGCCGTGAGCGCGTGGACGACGTTGTAGGAGACGGGGATGCCCCCCGGGTACCCGAGGAGGTCGCCGAGGGCCCGCGGGGCCAGGACCCCGAGCGCCGTGACCAGGACGAAGACCACCCCCACGATCCGCGCGACGAGCCGGGCCGCTCCCTCGCCCGCGAAGAACGAACCGAGCACGAGCGCTCCGACCGCCCAGTGGATCGCGTTCTGCGCGACCGTGAACTCGAGCACCGGGGCCAGCGCGTCCCGCGTGAGGACCTCCGTCAGCGCCACGCCCAGGTACGCGACGCCGAAGATCATGGCGTAGGTCCGCGCGAGCCCGAACCGTCCGTAGGCATCCGACATCGCAGCCTCCTTCGACCGTTCCCGCACCCCTATGCGCGGCCGCCGGCCCGCCGGATCACCGCTCGGGCGGGGTCGGCCCCTGGACGGCCGGACGTCGCGACCGCCCGCCCCCGGACCCCTCCGCGCCCGGCCGTTCGCCCGATCCGCCCGCCGCCGGTGATCCGAACCGCGGGCCGCCGCGAACCGAGGGTCGGCGCGGAACGGTTCCGCGCCGGGCGGGACCGCTGCGGCCGGGCGGGACCGCGGGGAGATGAAGGGACAGGAGGTGGAGATCGTGGTGCTCGTCACGACCCCCAACCGTCGGGCCGCGGCGGCGTTCCTCGCGGCGGCGCTCGCGGCCGGCCTGTTCGCCGGACTCGCGCCGGTCGCCGGGAGGGCCTCCTCCCACCGGGAGGCCCCGCTCATCGCGGCGGACCCGCAGGCGGACAACACCGACGTCTACGCGTTCGTGAGCCCCGACGAACCGGACACGGTGACGCTCATCGGGAGCTGGATCCCGTTCGAGGAGCCCGCGGGCGGGCCCAACTTCTACCCCTGGGCGACCCACGCCGCCTACGACTTCCGGATCGACAACGACGGGGACGCGCGGGCGGACGTCATCTACCGGTGGACGTTCCGGGACCACCGGCGCGAGCCCGGAACGTTCCTCTTCAACACCGGGCCGGTCACGTCCCTCGACGATCCCGATCTCAACTTCTTCCAGACCTACGACCTGAGGCGGATCGACGTCGGGGGCCGCACCAGGCTCCTCGTGGACGACGCGGTCGCCGTCCCGAGCTACGTCGGGGCGGCGTCGATGCCCGACTACGAGGCGCTGTTCGAGGCCGGGGTCGAGCCGCTGCGCGGCGGCGGCGAGACCTGGGTCGGGCAGTCCGACGACCCGTTCTTCCTCGACCTGCGCGTGTTCGACCTCCTCTACGGGGCGGACCTCTCCGAGGTGGGCGACGACACCCTCGCCGGGTTCAACGTGAACACGATCGCGCTGCGGGTCCCCAAGGAGGACCTGGCGGCGGGCGGCGATCCGGAGGCGAACCCGATCGTCGGGATCTGGAGCACGACCTCGCGCCGGGCCACCCGGGTGCTCCTCGGGGACGGTGACCAGGCGCAGCGCGGGCGGTACGTGCAGGTCTCCCGCCTCGGGATGCCGCTCGTGAACGAGGTGGTGATCCCCGCCGGGATGAAGGACCGCTTCAACGCCTCCCGGCCGGCCGACGACGGGCGGTTCCTGTCCTTCGTCACGGACCCCGAGGTGCCGAAGCTGATCGAGGCGATCTACGGCATCCCGGCGCCGGCGACCCCCCGGGACGACCTCGTGGCGGTCTTCCTCACCGGGATCGAGGGGCTGAACCAGCCGGAGGGCGTGACCCCCGCCGAGATGCTCCGGCTGAACATGTCGATACCGCCCTGCGCCTCAGGATGCTCGAGGCTCGGGGTGATCGGCGGCGACCTGGCCGGCTTCCCGAACGGACGCCGCCTCACCGACGACGTGATCGACATCGCGCTGCAGGTCGTGGAGGGCGAGCTCGTCGGGAGCCCGAACGACCTCGGCGACGGGGTGGACGCGAACGACGTGCCGTTCCGGGGCGCGTTCCCCTACGTCGCGCTGCCCCACGCGGGCTCGGACGCGAGCCCGCACTGAGACGGGGAAGGGACCGGGGGCGGCGCCGCCCCCGGTCCCCGTCCGCCGGAGCTGGAGGGACGGATGAAGCTCGCGAAGGGGCTGGCCGCGTGGACGCTCGCGGCCGCGCTGCTCACGGGGGCGGCGGCCCTGGGCCCGCCCCGCGGCGCGCCGGGGGCCGGGACCGTTCGCCCCGCTGAGCTCGGCGACCTCTCCGCCCTCGCGAGCGGGCCCACGCTGGCGGGGCGGGACCCCCGGG
>DATLZM010000451.1:0-1049 GCA_035573995.1 Actinomycetota bacterium
CGCCCTTCACGACCAGCCGGTGGAGCGTCCGGGAGAGCTCGTCGCGGAGCGCCTCGGGCGCCACCCCGCGGCACTCCACCTGGGGGCCCTCGGGGCCCATGCACACGATCTCCTCGCCCTGGTAGAAGCCGTTCATCGCGGTGAAGATCTGCTCGGTGTTCCGCCACACCTCGGAGAGGCGGAACGTCGCGAGCCCCTCGGGGAGCTCCGGTCGCCGGTAGATCGCCTGGTTGTCGTCGGAGAACGTGTACAGGACGCCGCGGTCAGGGTCGTGGAGGAGGAGCATGAGCGGCGTCCACCAGTCGCCCGCGAAGTCCTGGGCCTCGTCCACGACGAGCGCGTCGTAGCGGGGGCCGAGCCGCTCCACGGCCCGCTCGAACGCCTGGGGGACCCCCCGGTCCCAGAACCCCGGATCCTTCCGGTCGCCGTGGACCTCCACCCCCGCCTCCTCCGCGAGCTTCAGGGCGAGCCCGTGGAACGTCTCCACGTCGACCCCCGGCGCGTCGGCCAGGGCCTTCCGGAGGTACTCCGCGAGCGGGCGGTTGTAGCAGGTGAAGAGCACTCGGAAGCCCTGGGCGGCGAGGCGGCGGGCCTTCTCCGCGGCGAGGAGCGTCTTGCCCGAGCCCGCCGGCCCGGCCACCGCCACCCGCCGGTTCCCGGCCAACATGTCGAGGAGGCGGAACTGCTCCTCGGACAGGCGGAGGATCTCCCGGTCGGCCTCGGCCACGTCGAGCGCGAGGGGGTGGCGGATCTCGACGTCGTGCGCGAGGGCCCGGACGATGGCCTCGACCCCGGCCGGGCCCGCCCGGTCGCGCCGCCCGGCGAAGGTGCGGGCGACCTCGATCAGGCGGGCCTCGAGCCGCTCCCCGAGGTGGCGGGCGTCGAGGAGCACCGGCCCCATGTGGGGGAGGGGCAGGGAGCGGCAGACGGCGTCGGGGAACCAGACCGCGTAGCCGATGGGGCCCCACCGCGCCGGCCAGCCCGGGAGCGAGCGGAGGTGCCGGCGGAGGCTGTGCGCGCGGTCCTTGGCGCGGTCGAAGGGATCGTGG
>DATLZM010000452.1:0-12061 GCA_035573995.1 Actinomycetota bacterium
CGCCCGTCGCCGCCCCCCGGCCGGCCGCCGCCGGGCCGCGGGAGGAGGTCGTGCCGATGTCGGTGGTCAGGAAGGCCATCGCTCGGCACATGACCCAGAGCCTCCAGACCACGGCCCGCGCCTGGACGCTCGTCGAGGTCAACATGGAACGGGTGGTCCGGGCCCGGGAGGCGGCCAGGGCCGACTTCGAGGCCCGCGAGGGCTTCAAGCTCACCTACCTGCCGTTCGTGGCCCGGGCGGTGGTGGACGCGCTCCTCGCCTTCCCCATGGTGAACGCCGAGCTCCGGGGCGAGGAGATCGTGCTCAAGCGCTACGTGAACCTGGGCATCGCGGTCTCCTACGACGAGGGGCTCATCGTCCCGGTCGTGAAGGGGGCCGACGGGATGAACCTGGTGGGCCTGGCCCGGGCCATCAACGACGTGGCGACCCGGGCCCGGGAGCACCGCCTCCACCCCGACGAGGTCCACGGGGGCACGTTCACGATCACGAACCCCGGGCCCTTCGGGTCGCTCATGTCGGTCCCGATCATCCCGCTGCCCCAGACCGGGATCCTGTCGCTCGACTCGGTCCAGCGACGGCCGGTCGTGGTGGACGACGCGATCGCGATCAGGCCGATGGTCTACCTCTCGATGTCCTGGGACCACCGGGTGATCGACGGCGCCGAGGCCACGAGGTTCCTGGCCCGGGTCAAGGAGAACCTGGAGACCTGGGACTTCGCCGAGGACCTCAGGCGGTAGCGGTGGCGCGGACGGCCTGGCTCATCCGGCCGCCCGGGCCCGTCCCCTACGGACCGGCCAACGAGGCGATGCACCGCCTCGCCGAGCGCCGCCTCGCGGGGGAGGTCCCCGACGCGCTCGTCCTGCTCGAGCACCCCCCGGTCTACACGGCCGGGCGCCGGTGGCGGCCCGAGCACCTCCGCTGGTCCGAGGACCTGATCCGCCGGGCCGGCGCCGAGCTGCACTTCATCGACCGCGGCGGCTCGCTCACGTTCCACGGGCCCGGCCAGCTGGTCGGCTACCCCATCCTCGACCTCGGGAGCCCCGACGCCCTCGCCTACGTGCGGCGGCTCGAGGAGGTGGTGATCCGGGCCGCGGCCGACGCCGGGATCGCGCTCGAGCGGCGGACCGACGTCCAGACCGGGGTGTGGGCGGGCGACCGGAAGGTCTGCGCGATCGGCGTGCGGATCATGCGGGGGCGGGTCACGCTCCACGGCTTCGCGCTGAACTGCACCACCGACCTCTCCTGGTACCGGGCGATCGTCCCCTGCGGGCTGGACGAGCACGGCGTCGGCTCCCTCTCCGGGCTCGCGGGCCGGGAGGTCGCGGTGGAGGAGATGGTCCCCCTCGTCGCCCGCCGCTTCGAGGAGGCCTTCGACCTGCGCTTCTCCCCCGCGCCCCCCGAGGAGGTCGCGCGGTTCGTCGGCGCGGCGCCTCAGGCGGAGGCCGTGACCGCGTAGCGGGGGGCCTGCTCGAGCGGCCCGAGGAGCGGGCCCGCGGCCCGTCGCCGCGCCCGCTCCACCTCGCGCAGCCGCTCCACGCGGATCCGCCGCCACCCCGCACCGGCCACCGCCTGGAGGATCGGGCGGAGCGAGCGCGCGCCGGCGAGCGGCAGGACGGCGAGCACCTCCTCCGGGTAGGGGGCGTGGTGGTCGGGCGGGGTCCGGAGGAGGCGGCGGGCCACCCGCGCCAGCGCCTCGCGCCCGCCCCCGGGCCGGAGCGCCTCGAGCAGGACGAGCCGCCCGCCGGGGCGGACCGCCCGTCGCCAGGCCTCCAGGGCCCCGGCCGGGTCGGGGAGCGTCCACAGCACGTGGCGCTCGATCACCGCGTCGAACGGGCCGGGCGGGGGCTCCTCCGAGCGGCCAACCACGACGGTGAGGGGCCGTCCGAGGGCGGCGGCCTTCGCCCGGGCCCGCTCCAGCATCGCCGGCGAGAGGTCGAGCGCGGTGACCTCGTGGCCGAGCTCCGCGGCGAGGAGGCTCATGGCCCCGGTCCCCGCGCCCACGTCGAGGACGCGAGCGGGCGGAGGCGGGAGGTGCCGGGCTAGGACCGCCCGCCAGGCCATCGCCTCCCCGGGGTCCGAGGCCGCGTGGGCCGGCGAGCGGTCGTAGGTCCCGGCGTCCTCGTCCCAGAACGCCCGGATGCGCTCGTGGAGGTCCACCGGGTCAGAAAAGCGCGCTCGCGAGCTTCCGGCGGTACTCGGCGGTGAGCGGATCCTCCTCGCCGAGGACCCGGAAGACCTCCAGCATCGCGGCCCGCGCCGCGTCCCGGAGGTCGGGCGCGTGCACGACGGCTCCCAGGAACCCGTCCAGCGCCTCCCGGAACCTTCCCTCGGCCGCGAGACGCTTGGGCCCGGCGAGGGGATCGCCGTCCCCCGCCCCCGCCCACTCCATCACCGCGGCCCGGGCCAGGAGCCGCTCCGCCTCGGCGTCGGGCAGGAGCGGGGCGAGGACCTCCCTCGCCCCCGCCGCATCCCCCCGGTCGAGGAGCAGGCGCCCGAGCCCCAGCCGCGCCTCGCGGTTCCCGGGCTCGGAGGCGAGGACCTCCCGGAACCGTCGCTCGGCCTCCGCCGGATCGGCCGCCTCGGCCGCCTCGCGGGCGGCGACGTCCCCCGGGGAGGGGAGGAGCCGCTCCACGAAGTCCCGCACGAACGGCTCGGGGTAGGCCCCCACGAACCCGTCGACCGGCTGGCCGTCGACGAAGGCGATCACCGTGGGGATGCTCCGGACCCCGAAGGCCGCGGCCGTCGCCGGGTTGGCGTCCACGTCGAGCTTGGCCAGGACGAAGGCCCCGCCCTTCTCCTCCGCCACCTTCTCGAGGATCGGGCCGAGGGTCCGGCAGGGCGCGCACCACGCGGCCCACAGGTCGACCACCACCGGGCGCTCCTTCGAGGCCCGGACCACCCGCTCCTCGAAGTCCGCGTCGGTGACGTCGATGACGTAGGTCCCCCGCTCGCTCACGTCGCCTCCCGCCCCACGTACCTCGCCGGGTCCTCCCGGAAGCGCTCCAGGCACGAGGTCGAGCAGAAGTAGTAGGTCTCGTCCCCGTAGCGCTCGCTCCCGGCCGCCTGGGCCGGGTCCACGTCCATCCCGCACACCGGGTCGCGCACCGTCGTCGCCATCGCCGCCTCCTCCCGTACGTCCACGACCACCTCGGCCACCGGCTCCCCGGCCCCCGGCAGCGGCCCCGGCCGGAACCGGCGGAGCCGGTTCGCGTTCGAGACCACGGAGAGCGAGGACAGGGCCATCGCCGCGGCCGCGATGATCGGGTCCAGGGCGATCCCGAGCGCGGGGACGAGCACGCCCGCCGCGACCGGGATCCCCACCACGTTGTACACGAACGCGAAGAACAGGTTCTGCTTGACGTTCCGCATCGTCGCCCTGGAGAGGTCGAACGCGGTCACCACCCCCCGCAGGTCGCCCGAGATCAGCGTGACGTCCGCCGCCTCGATCGCCACGTCGGTCCCCGTGCCGATGGCGACCCCGACGTCGGCCTCGGCCAGGGCCGGCGCGTCGTTGATCCCGTCCCCCACCATGGCGACCACGCGGCCCTCGGAGCGCAGCCTGCGGACCTCGCGGGCCTTGTCCTGGGGCAGGACCTCCGCGAGGGCCCGCCCGATCCCGACCCGCCGCGCGACCGCCTCCGCCGTCCGTCGGTTGTCGCCGGTGATCATGACCACCTCGAGGCCGCGCCGGCGGAGCCCCGCCACGGCCCGCGGCGCCTCGGGCTTGGGCGAGTCGGCCACCGCGAGCACCCCGGCCGGACGCCCGTCGACCCCGACCA
This sequence comes from Actinomycetota bacterium, assembly GCA_035573995.1. Taxonomy (GTDB): domain Bacteria; phylum Actinomycetota; class UBA4738; order UBA4738; family HRBIN12; genus DATLZM01. The sequence goes on from DATLZM010000452.1 coordinate 3,780, forward strand.
GGACCGCCGTCTTCCCCTCGAGCTCGAGGCGGGCGGCGGCCTCCTCGAGCGGCCCGGGGTCCACGCCCTCCTCGACGAGGAGGGAGCGGCGGCCCACGACCACGGCGCGGCCCTCCACCTCGGCCCGCACCCCCATCCCGGTCGCCGAGCGGAAGCCCGCGGGCTCCACGAGCTGGAGCCCCCGTTCCGCGGCCCCCTCGACCACGGCCCGGGCCAGCGGGTGCTCGGAGGCCCGCTCGGCCGAGGCGGCGAGCCGCAGCACGGCGTCGGCGTCGAACCCCTCGGCGGGCACCACGTCCGCGAGCGCCGGGCGCCCCGTGGTGATGGTCCCGGTCTTGTCGAGGACCACGGTCCGCACCCGGTGCGCGGTCTCGAGGGCCTCGGCGGACCGGATCAGCACGCCGTGCTCGGCCCCCTTCCCCGTCCCCACCATGATCGAGAGCGGCGTCGCGAGGCCGAGGGCGCAGGGGCACGCGATGATGAGGACCGAGACCGCCCGCACCAGGGCGGTCGTGAGCGCCGGCTCGGGCCCGAGGTCGTACCAGGCGACGAACGCGGCGATCGCCACGAGCATCACGACCGGCACGAAGACCCCCGCGACCCGGTCGGCGAGCCGCTCGATCGGGGCCTTCGACGCCTGGGCCTCCCGCACCAGGCGGACGATCTGGGCGAGGACCGTCTCGGCGCCGACGGCCGTCGCGCGGTAGCGGAACGACCCCGTCTGGTTCACGGTGCCGCCCACGACGGCGTCCCCCGGCCCCTTGTCCACGGGGATCGACTCCCCCGTCACCATCGACTCGTCGATCGTGGAGGTGCCGGCCACGATCTCCCCGTCCACGGGCAGCCGCTCCCCGGGTCGGACCACGACCTCGTCCCCCACGCGCACCTCATCGACGGGGACCTCGACCTCGGCCCCGTCGCGGACCACCCGGGCCGTGCGCGGCCGCAGCCCGAGGAGCGTGCGGATCGCCTCGCCCGTGCCCTGCTTGGCCCGCGCCTCGAGGAGCCGGCCCAGGAGGATCAGGGTGAGGATCACCCCCACCGCCTCGAAGTACACGTCCCGCTCCCCCGCCGGCAGCACCCCCGGCGCGAGGGTCGCGAGGAGGCTGTAGGCGAACGCGGCGGTGGTCCCCACCGTGATCAGCGCGTTCATCTCCGCCGAGCGGTGGCGGAGCGCCCGCCACCCGACGGTGTGGATCGGCCAGCCGGTGTAGAGGTAGACGGGGGTCACGAGCAGCAGCTGGACGTACCGGTCCATGAGGAGCTCGGGCACCCGGAGCCCGAGGACCTCGGCCGCCATCACCGCCAGGGCCACCGGCGCCGTGAGGACCGCGCCGGCCGCCACCCGGCGCGCGAGATCCCGGATCTCCCGGCGCCGCTCCGCCGTCTCCTCGTCCTCCCACCCCGGCTCCACCTCGACCCGGTACCCCGCCGCGGCCACCGCCCGCTCGAGGTCCTCGACGGAGACGAGCGTCCGGTCGAGCTCCACGAGCGCGAGGTCGCGGGCGACGTCGCGCTGGACGTGGCGGACGCCGGGGAGGGGTTCCAGGGCCGACGAGACCGTCCGCAGGCAGGTGGGACAGGACGCGCCCGGCAGCCGGAGGCGGACCCGCTCGGGCCCCGTGGGCTCGAGGCGGACCGGGAGCGGCTCCCCGTGCGTGTGGGCCTCCCCCCCGAGGACGCCGGCCCCGCGGCGGGCGTCCCCGTCCCCGGAGGCCGCCCCCTCCGCGGCCGGCTCGAGGACGGCCGGGGCGCCGCCGTCCCCGGCCGGCCCCTCCCCCGCCGGCTCCACGACCAGCAGGCCGTGCACCATGTTCATCCCGCACGAGAAGCGGAACTCGCCGGGCCGCGCCGGGAGGAGCTCCACGGTGGTCCGCGCGTAGGCCGGCAGCGTCCGCCGGACCCGGAAGTCCGGGAACACCACCTCGGAGGTGCACTCCCCCGCCTCCTGCCGATCGAACGTGATGCGCAGGGGGACCCCCTGGCGCACCCTGATCACGGCGGGCGAGTACCCGCCCTTGACCGCCACCCGGACCTCCTGGACCCGGCCGCGCAGCTCGGCCCGCCCGGCCTCCTTGGGGCCGAAGAAGAACCAGAGGAGCCACGCGCCCGCGGCCGCCCCCGCCACCGTCACGACGAGCTCGCTCATCCCTCGTCCGCCTCCCCGGTGGCCCGGCCCTCGACCGCGGCGCCGGGCCCGGTCAGGACGGGGGTGAACTTCACGGCGTCCACCAGCTCGGAGACCGCCGCCTCGCCCCGGCCGGCCCGGACGGCGTCCGTGAAGCAGGTCTCGAGGTGGTGTCGCAGCACCAGCCGGTTGGCCCGCTCGAGCGACGCCTGGACCGCCGAGATCTGCTTCATGACGTCCACGCAGTACGCCTCCTCCTCGACCATCCGGACGATCCCGTCCAGGTGGCCCCGCACCGTCTTCAGGCGAGCCAGGATCGCCGCCTTGTCCTCCGGCCGCATCGCGCGCCCTCCTCTCCCACCCCACCCGGGGTGGGTACCACGACGAAGGATACCAGGCGGAGCCGAGGCCGACCGGGCCCCGGGGTCGCGCTCGGGCGTGCGGGGAGGGCCCTGGGGTAGACTCATCGTGATGGCGCTCCGGGCCATCCTCGTAGCTCCACCAGCGCGAGTCCGCTCGCCGGCCGTCGGGACACCCCGGCGGCCGTTCCGTTCCTCCCAGGGGGTCCCCGCATGTCCACCCGCGTGACACCGGCCGCCCACGAGGAGCTCGGGCTCTCCCCCGACGACCTCCTCCGCATGTACCGGACGATGCTCACGGCGCGGCTGTGCGACGAGGCCGCCTTCCGCCTGAACCGCCAGGGGAAGGCCCCGTTCGTGATCCCGGTCTCCGGGCACGAGGGCTGCCAGGTCGGGACGGCGTGGGCGTTCCGCGCCGGCCAGGACATCTGGCTCCCCTACTACCGCGACCTCGCCGTCGTCCTCGTGGCCGGGCTCACGCCCTACGAGGTGTTCCTCGGGGTCTTCGCCAAGGCCGAGGACCCCTGCTCGGGCGGTCGGCAGATGCCGGCCCACTGGGGGAGCCGGCGGCTCGGGATCATCACCGGCTCCTCGCCCATCGCGACCCAGATCCCCCACGCGGCGGGGATCGCCTACGCGGTGAAGTACCGGGGCGAGGACGCCGTGGTCGGCTGCTGGTTCGGCGACGGCGCGACCTCCGAGGGGGACTGGCACGAGGGGCTGAACTTCGCGGGGATCCACCGGCTCCCGGTCGTGTTCGTCTGCGAGAACAACCGCTACGCGATCTCGGTGCCCCAGTCGAAGCAGATGGCGGTGGAGGACGTGGCGGTCCGCGCCGAGGGCTACGGGTTCCCCGGCGTCGTGGTGGACGGGAACGACGTCCTGGCCTGCTACCGGGCGGCCAAGGAGGCGGTCGAGCGGGCGCGCGCCGGCGGGGGGCCCACGCTGATCGAGTGCAAGACCTACCGCTTCTACTCGCACACCTCGGACGACGACGACCGGACCTACCGCAGCCGGGAGGAGGTCGAGGCCGCCCGCCACCAGGACCCGCTCCTGCGCTTCGGCGCCTACCTGCGGGAGCAGGGGCTCCTCGACGACGAGGCCGACGAGCGGCTCCGGGCCGAGGTGGGCTCCGAGGTCGAGCAGGCCGTGGACCGGGCGTGGAACGCGCCCGACCCCGACCCCGGGAGCCTGCTCCGCCACGTCTTCGCCGAGGGAGGGGGGCCGCGGTGAGCGAGGTGAACGTCGTCACCGCGATCCACGACGCGCTCGCGGAGGAGATGCGGGCCGACGAGCGGGTCGTCGTCCTCGGGGAGGACGTGGGGGCCCGGGGGGGCGTGTTCCGCGTGACCCAGGGCTTCCTCGAGGAGTTCGGCGAGCGGCGGGTGATCGACACGCCCCTCGCCGAGTCGGCGATCGTGGGGGTCGCGATCGGGATGGCCCTCCACGGCCTGCTCCCGGTGGCCGAGATCCAGTTCGCGGACTTCATCCACCCCGCGTTCGACCAGATCGTCTCGGAGGCGGCCCGGATCCGCTACCGGTCGAACGGGGACTTCGGCGTGCCGCTCGTGATCAGGGCGCCCTACGGCGGCGGGGTGCACGGCGCCCTGTACCACTCCCAGTCGATCGAGGCCTTCTACGGGCACGTGCCCGGCCTCAAGGTCGTGGCGCCCGCGACCCCCTACGACGCGAAGGGGCTCCTGCGGGCGGCGATCCGGGACCCCGACCCGGTCCTGTTCCTCGAGCACAAGAAGACGTACCGGCTGATCACCGGGGAGGTCCCCGACGAGCCCTACGAGGTCCCGATCGGCGTGGCCGAGGTCAAGCGGCGGGGCGAGCACCTCACGGTGATCGCCTACGGCCTCATGCTCCACCACTGCCTGGAGGCCGCGGAGCGCCTCGAGCGGGAGGAGGGGGCGTCGGCGGAGGTGGTGGACGTCCGGACCATCTCGCCCCTCGACCGCGAGACGATCCTCGCCTCGGTCCGCAAGACCGGGAAGGCCATGGTCGTGTACGAGGACAACCGGACCTACGGGGCGGGGGCGGAGATCGTCGCGCTCATCGCCGAGGAGGCGATGTTCGACCTCGACGCCCCCCCGGTCCGGGTCGGGGGGCCCGACGTCCCGGCCATGGGGTTCGCGGCCTCCCTCGAGCACGCGTTCCTCCCCGACCCCGACCGGCTGTACGAGCGGATGCGGGAGCTGGCCCGCTTCTAGCCCGGCCGGAGCGCCCCCGCGGGACCGACGCCGCGGTGCGCCCGCCCGATAGACTCGGGGGGATGGCCAGGGCCGACCACAACCCCCACCGGCGCCGCCTGTACCTCCCGATCCTCGGGGCCGCCGCCGACACCCACGTCGCGCACTCGGTGGGCTGCGCCCAGGTGGCCCGCCCAGCCCCCCGCCCCCCCTGGCTCAAGGTCAAGGCCCGGATCGGCCCCAACTACGCGGAGCTGAAGGGGCTCATGCGGGGCCTCGACCTCCACACGGTCTGCGAGGAGGCGGGCTGCCCCAACATCTACGAGTGCTGGGAGGACCGGGAGGCGACGTTCCTGATCCTGGGCGACCGCTGCACCCGGCGGTGCGGCTTCTGCGACGTGATGACGGCCAAGCCGCTCCCCGTCGACGAGGGGGAGCCGCGGCGGGTCGCGGAGGCCGTCCGGGCGATGGGCCTGCGCCACGTCGTCGTCACCGGCGTCGCCCGCGACGACCTCCCCGACGGCGGGGCCCAGATCTGGGCGGCCACGGTGCGGGCCATCCGGGAGGCGGTGCCGGGCTGCACCGTGGAGGTCCTGCCCTCCGACTTCAAGGGGGGCGAGCGGGACATCGCGACCGTCCTCGAGGCCGGCCCGGACGTCTTCGCCCACAACCTCGAGACCGTCCGCCGCCTCCACCCCCGGATCCGGCCGGCCTTCGGCTACGACCGCTCCCTCGGGGTGCTGCGGACGGCCAAGCGCCTGCGCCCCGGGCAGATCACGAAGTCGAACCTGATCCTCGGGATGGGCGAGCGCCCCGAGGAGGTGCGGGAGGCCCTCGCCGACCTGGCGGCGGCGGGCGTCGACATCCTCACGATGGGGCAGTACCTGCAGCCGACCCGCTACCACCTCCCCGTCGACCGCTGGGTGACGCCCGAGGAGTTCGCGGCGCACGCCGAGGCGGCCAGGGCCGCGGGGATCCCCCACGTGGAGGCCGGCCCCCTGGTGCGCTCCAGCTACCACGCGGGGGCCCAGCTCCGACGCGCGATGGCGGCCGGCGTCGGCGCCGGGTGAGGGCGGGTCGACGTCGGGTGAGGGTGGAGGAGCCGGCCTGTAAGCGGGGTTCTGTCCCGGCCCTCGCGGGCCGGGGGCGGCCATCTGTCTGAGCCCCGCCTCGCGGCGGGACCCCGGGTCTTCCGACCTCGTGCGGCCTACCCGGGAGCATCGGGCGGGCCACCCTCGAGCGCTCCCTGCTTGGCCTTGCTCCGGGTGGGGCTTGCCGAGCCGCGCCGGTCGCCCGGCGCGCTGGTGAGCTCTTACCTCACCGTTGCACCCTTGCCCCCTCGCGGGGGCGGTCTGTTTCTGTGGCGCTTTCCGCGGGTCACCCCGCCTGGGCGTTACCCAGCACCCTGCCCTGTGGAGCCCCGACTTTCCTCGAGGCCGCGCACGCGCGGCCCCGCGGCCGCCCGGCCGGCTCCTCCGCCCATATGATAGGCGCCACGGTGCGCCGCCTCGCCGCCCTCCTGCTCTCCGCCCTGTCCCTGGCGGCCTGCGCGCCGCACGCGGCCGAGGTCCGGCCCAACGCCCTCGAGCAGATCTCCCCCACCCTCGGGCTCGACGTCGCCGCGGCCCGGCAGGCGGCGATCTCCTTCGTCGAGGCCTACGCCAGGGCGGACGAGGACGGCGCCGCGGCCCTGCGCACGTTCGCGGGCACCCCCAAGATGCTCCGCTGGGCCGAGTGGGTCGGGGTGCAGGCCGAGCAGTTCCCCGGGGAGATCATCGGCCGGGCGGACGTGGAGCGCGTGGCGTTCGTCGGGTTCCTCCGGATCCCGGCGGCCGACGCGCTCGGGGCCCACGTCGACCTCGACGCCACGGTCTCCCTCACGTTCGTCCCGGAGGAAGGGGAGCCCGCCCGTCGGGTCAGGGTCTTCCGGGGCCCGGTCGCCCTGTTCCGCCGGGACCTCGCGGACTGGGGGGTGCTGAACGCGATCCGGGACGGCCTCTCGATGGACGACGAGATCCACCTGGTGGATCAGCGGGCCTCCGCTCGGGGCGTCTCCGTGGAGCTGGACTCGGTCTTCACGTTCGCGCCCGAGTGGAGCGTGAACCTGGTGATCTCCAACGGCACCCGCCGGCGGCTCGCGCTCTTCCCGCCGGACGCGGCGATCGTGGACCGGGCCGGCGGGCGGGTGGACGGGCTCGCGGGCACCCCGAACCTGCGGAGGATACCGGCCGGCACCCGGCGGATGGCCGCCATCGTCACGTTCCCCGCCCTGGGGTCGGTCCGGGGCCGGACCCTGGTCCTGCCCGTCCGGCTCGGCGGGGGCCGGGAGGTCCGGTTCGAGTTCCCCCTCGGCCGGCTGCTCAGGCTGTCGGGGGATCCGTCGCCGAGCCCCTCCCCGGGCTGAGTCGGCGGAGCATCGCGTCGACCCCGCGGTTCGCCAGGCGGTCCGCCTCGCGGTTCAGCTCCCGCGGCACGTGCTCGTAGCGGACCCGCTCGAACCGCCCCGCGAGCTCGAGGGCCCGCCGGTGGAGCTCCCGCAGGCGGGCGTTCCGCACCCGGTAGCGCCCCGAGAGCTGCTCGACGAGCAGGTGCGAGTCCGACCGCACCACCACCTCCCGGGCCCCGAGCTCGGCGGCCCGGCGGAGGCCCTCGATGCACGCCGCGTACTCCGCCACGTTGTTCGTCGCCACGCCGATCCCCCGGGCCACGCGGTCGACGACCCGCCCCTCGGGGGTCGACAGGACCACGCCGATCCCGGCCGGGCCCGGGTTGCCACGGGCGGCGCCGTCGCAGGCGACGATCACGCGCGGACCAGGATCCTGCGGCAGTACTCGCACCTCGCGACGCCCTCGGCGTGCCGGAGGCGGTCGAGCTCCATCGCGGAGAGCTGTTGGTGGCACCCCTGGCACACCCCGTCCACCAGCGCCGCCGCCCCGACGCCCTTCTTCTGCCGGCGGATCTCCTCGTAGAGCGAGAGGAGCTCGGGGTCGAGGGCCGCCGCCACGGCCTCCCGGGCCGGGCGCTTGGCCGCCAGCTCGGCCTCGATCCGCTCGAGCTCCCGGGCGGACTCGCCCCCCACCGCCTCGAGGCGCGCCCGGGCCTCGGCCGCCCCCCGCTCCGCCTCCGCCACCTTCGCCTCGAGGTCCTCGCGGCGGACCATCAGCTCGAGCAGCTCGTCCTCGAGCCGGGAGCGACGTGCGCGGAGCGCCTCGACCTCGTGCTGGAGGGCCTCGAGCTCCTTGGGGTTCGCGACCGTCCCGTCGTAGAGGCGCCGCTCCTCGGCCCGCTGCTTCGCCTCGAGCGTCGACGACTCGTGCTCCAGGCGCTGGATCTCCCGGGAGACGGCGTCCAGGGCCAGGCGCAGCTCCCCCAGCCGCCCCTCCGCGGCCTCCGCCTCCTCCCGCGCCGCCACCATCTCCGCCCCCGATGCGAGCTCGCGCCGGCGCGCCTCGAGCCGGTCGACCTCGAGGTCGAGTTCCTGGAGCTCGAGGAGCCGGTCCAGGCCCCGCATCGTGCGAAGGGTAGCCGATGGCGACCGCGGCCACGCGAGGGCGAGGCCGGGCGAGGGTGCGCGGCCCCGGCTACGCGAGGGTGAGCTGC
>DATLZM010000453.1:0-10263 GCA_035573995.1 Actinomycetota bacterium
CATGGTGGCCGGATGGTGCCGGAGACGCGGGAGCCCTGTCAACCGCCGGCCTCGGGGCTTGCTCACGGGAGCCGCTCGTAGGCCGGGAGCGTGAGGAACTCGACGAACGGTTCGGCCGTCGCGACCTCGAGGAACAGCTCCTGCGCTGCGTCGAGGGTCGCGGCGCCGCCCCCGGCCCGGATCGCCGCCACCTGCTCCTCGACGGTCGCCTCCACGAGGGCCCGGTCGACCCGCCGCCCGTCGGCGAGGCGCACGCCGTGGTGGAGCCACTGCCAGACCTGGGAGCGGCAGATCTCGGCGGTGGCCGCGTCCTCCATGAGGTCGTGGATCGCGGCGGCGCCCACGCCGCCCAGCCACGACGCGAGGTAGCGGATCCCGACGTCCACGTCGGTCCGCAGGCCCTCCCAGGTGATCTCGCCCCCAGGGACGCGGACGTCGAGGAGGTCGTCGGCCGTCACCGCGACGTCCTCCCGGAGCCGCTCGAGCTGGTTCGGGCGCTCCCCCAGGACCCGGTCGAAGACCTCGGTGGCCACCGGCACGAGGTCGGGGTGCGCGACCCAGGTCCCGTCGAACCCGTCCGCCGACTCCCGCTCCTTGTCCTCCCGGACCTTGGCCAGCGCCACCTCGTTCACCGCGGGGTCGCGGCGGGAGGGGATGAACGCCGCCATCCCCCCGATCGCGTGGGCGCCCCGGCGGTGGCAGGTGCGCACCAGGAGCTCGGTGTAGGCCCGCATGAACGGGACCGTCATCGTGACCCGGGCCCGGTCGGGGAGGACGAAGCGCTCGTGGCGCCCGAGCTTCTTGATCACGCTGAAGATGTAGTCCCAGCGCCCGGCGTTGAGCCCCGTGGCGTGGGGACCGAGGGCGTGGAGGATCTCCTCCATCTCGAAGGCGGCGAGGATCGTCTCGATCAGCACCGTGGCCCGGACGGCGCCCCGGGGGACCCCCAGGGCGTCCTCGGCGAAGGCGAACACGTCGTGCCAGAGCGCGGCCTCCTCGTGGGACTCGAGCTTGGGGAGGTAGAGGTAGGGCCCGGTCCCGCGCTCGAGGAGCTCGCGGGCGTTGTGGAAGAACCACACGCCGAAGTCGAAGAGGGAGGCCGAGGCCACCTCCCCGTCCACCCGGACGTGCTTCTCCGGGAGGTGCCAGCCGCGGGGCCGGACCACGAGGGTCGCGGTGCGGGGCGCGAGCGCGTAGCGGCGCTCGGGGGTCTCGAGCGAGATCGTCCGCCGCACCGCGTCCACCAGGTTCACCTGGCCCTGGACGCAGTTCGCCCAGGTCGGGGAGTTGGCGTCCTCGAAGTCGGCCATGAACACCCGGGCCCCGGAGTTCAGGGCGTTGATCATCATCTTCCGGTCCACGGGCCCGGTGATCTCGACCCGGCGGTCCGCCAGGTCGGGGGGCGCGGGGGGCACCCGCCAGTCCCCCTCCCGGACGTGCCGGGTCCCGGGGAGGAAGCCGGGGAGGACGCCGCGGTCGAGCTCCCGCTGGCGCTCCCGCCGCCGCTCGAGCAGCTCCCGGCGGCGGCCGTCGAACCGGCGGTGCAGCTCGGCCACGAACCCCAGGGCCTCGGGGGTGAGGACCTCCCGACCCCGCCCCTCGACGGGGGCGAGGACCTCCACGCCGGCGTCGTCGAACCGCTCGGGCACGGCCCGGATGGTCGCACACGCCCGCCCCCGGGGACCACGGGCGGCGGTGGGGCGGCTCAGGGGACGATCTTGGAGATCGGGAGCTCGAGGATGTCGGTGGCCCCGGTGGCCTTGAGGAGGGGGATCAGCGTGTTCACGGTGGCCTTCTCCACCACGGTCTCGATGGCGTAGCCGCCCTCGGCGAGAGGGGAGACCGTGGGCGCCTTCATCGCGGGGAGCACGTCGAGCACCGGCCGGAGCCGCTCCTCGTCCACGTTCAGCTTGATGAGGACCTTGCCCTGGGCCCGGATCGCCCCGAGGAGGAGGAGGGCGACGTCGTCGATGGCCCGCCGCCGCTCGGGGTCGACGGCGGAGGCGCGGTTGGCGATCAGGAGGGTCTCGGACTCGAGGAGGGTGTCGATCACCTTCATCCCGTGGGCCCGGAGCGTGCTCCCGGTCTCGGTGACGTCGACGATCGCGTCGACGATCTCGGGGACCTTGGCCTCGGTCGCGCCGTAGGACCACACCACCTTCACCGGGACGCCGAGGTCGGCGAAGAACTTCGCGGTGAGGTTCGGGTACTCGGTCGAGATCCGGGACCCGGGCGGCAGGTCCCGGGCCGATCCCGCCGGGTGGTCGACGGGGACCGCGAGGACGATGCGGACCCTCCCGGCCCCGCTCTTCGCGTACTCGAGCGACGCGATCACCTCGACGTCGGCCCCGGTCTCCACGACCCAGTCGCGGCCGGTGATCCCGAGGTCGAAGAAGCCGTCCTGGACGTAGCTCGGGATCTCCTGGGGACGGAGGAGCGAGACCCGCTCGATCCGCTCGTCCTCGATCCGCCCGTGGTAGTCGCGGGGCGAGCCCCGGCGGACGCGGAGGTCGGCCGCCTCGAACAGGCGGAGGGTCTGCTCCTCGAGGGAGCCCTTGGGCAGGACCAGCCGGAGCACGCCCGCAGTCTACGAGGGCATCGGTCCGCGCGCTCAGGCCTCGATCCCGCGGAAGAAGCAGGAGCGCGCCCCGGTGTGGCACGCGGCCCCGACCTGGTGGACGCGGACCAGCACGACGTCCCCGTCGCAGTCCACGCGCACCTCCTCGACGTGCTGCACGTTGCCGGAGGTCTCGCCCTTCCGCCAGAGCTCCCCCCGCGAGCGCGACCAGAAGACGGTCCGCCCCTCCCGGAGCGTGGCCTCGAGCGCCTCGCGGTTCATCCAGGCCACCATCAGCACCTCGCCCGAGCGGGCGTCCTGGACGACGGCGGGGAGGAGCCCGCGGTCGTCGAAGCGGAGCTCGTCGATGGGCACCCGCTCCACGCGCCTCACCTCCGCACCGGGATCCCGCGCGACGCGAGGTGCTCCTTGACCTCGGCGATCGTGAGCTCCCGGAAGTGGAACAGCGACGCGGCGAGCACCGCGTCGGCGTGGCCCTCCAGGATCGCCTGGGCGAAGTGCTCCGGCCGTCCCGCGCCGCCGCTCGCGACGACCGGGACGGGGACGGCGTCGGCCACCGCCCGGGTGAGCTCGACGTCGTAGCCGTCCTTCGTCCCGTCCCGGTCCATCGAGGTGAGGAGGACCTCGCCGGCGCCGAGGCGGGTCGTCGCCTCCACCGCCCACGCGACGGCGTCCAGGCCCGTGGGGGTGTGGCCGGCCTCGACCACGACCTCCCAGGAGCCGTCCCGGCGGCGGGCGTCGATCGCGATCACCATGCACTGGGTCCCGAACCGCTCCGCGCACCGGGCGAGCATGCCGGGGTCGCGGACCGCCGCCGTGTTCACCGCCACCTTGTCGGCGCCGGCACGGAGGAGCGCGCGCACGTCCTCCTCGTCCCGCACGCCGCCGCCCACCGTGAGGGGGATGAAGACCTGCTCCGCGGTCCGCCCGATCACGTCGAGCGTGGCCCGGCGGCCCTCCACGGTGGCGGTGATGTCGAGGAAGACGAGCTCGTCCGCCCCCTCGGCGTCGTAGCGGCGGGCGAGCTCCACCGGGTCCCCGGCGTCGCGGAGGTCGAGGAACCGGGTCCCCTTCACCACCCGTCCGGCGTCCACGTCGAGGCAGGGGATCACCCGCCTGGCGAGGGTCACGCCGCGTCCTCCTCCTCCGGGCCCCTCACCCCGCCACCTCCTCGAGCCGGAGGGTCCCCTCGTAGAGCGCGCGCCCCACGACGACGCCCTCCACGCCGAGCTCGGCCAGCGCGCGGACGTCCGCCGCGTCGCGCACGCCCCCGCTCGCGATGACCGGTCGGTCGGTGCGGGCGACCACGCGCCGGTACAGCTCGAGGTCGGGCCCGCCCAGGGTCCCGTCGGCCTCGGTCGCGGTGAGGAGGAACCGCGGCGCACCGGCCGCCTCCAGCGCGGCCAGCGCCTCCTCGAGCGGCGGGCCCTCCTCGCGCCACCCTTCCACGCGGATCCGGCCGGCACCGACGTCGAGGGCCACGATCACGCGGTCCCCCGCGGCGGCCACCGCCTCCCGGACGAAGGCGGGGTCCAGGACGGCCCGGGTCCCCAGGACGACGCGCGCCGCCCCGGCGGCGAGCAGCTCCTTCGCCGTCCCGACCGAGCGGATCCCGCCCCCGACCTGGACGCGGGCGTGGACGGCCCGGCAGATCGCGGCGACGGCCTCCCGGTTCCCACCCTCCCCCAGGGCCGCGTCGAGGTCGACCACGTGGAGCCGACGGGCGCCGGCCTCCTCGAACCGGCGGGCCACGGCCACGGGGTCGTCGCCGTAGACGGTCTCGGCCTCCGGGTCCCCCCGGCGGAGGCGCACCACGCGCCCTCGGCGGAGGTCGATGGCGGGGATCACCACCACGGCGCGCGCCTCACGTCCCGGCCCCCCGCACGAAGGCCTCGTAGAGCGCGAGGCCGGGCTGGCCCGAGCGCTCCGGGTGGAACTGGGTCGCGAAGACGTTGCCGGTGGAGACCGCCGCGGAGAACGCCCGTCCGTGCTCGGTCACCCCGACCGTCGCGCCCTCGAGGACGTCGGCGGCGTAGGAGTGGACGAAGTAGAAGCGGGTCCCCTGGGGGATCCCGTCCACGTACGGATGGTGGCGGACCCACCGGACCTCGTTCCAGCCCATGTGGGGGACCTTGACGCTCGAGGGCAGCCTCCGGCACGTCCCGGGCAGGGCCCCGAGGCCGGGCTCGGGGTCCTCCTCGCTCTCCTCGAAGAGGATCTGCATGCCGAGGCAGACGCCGAACACCGGGCGACCGCTCGCGAGGAAGGCCCGGAGGGCGGGCTCGAGCCCCCGGCCCGAGAGGTTCCGCATGCACGCGCCGAAGGCGCCGACGCCGGGGACGACGAGGCCGTCGGCCCGGGACAGGACCTCCGCATCGGCGGTGACCTCGACCGCCGCCCCCACGCGCTCCAGGGCCCGGGCCACCGAGCGGAGGTTCCCCATCCCGTGGTCGAGGACCGCGATCCGGACCACTCAGAGCGCCCCCTTCGTCGAGGGCGGGGCGGCCCGCCCGGTGGTGGCCACGGCGTCGCCGAGGGCCCGGGCCAGCGCTTTGAAGAGGGCCTCGACGACGTGGTGCGGGGAGCGGCCGGAGCGCAGCCGTGCGTGCAGCGTGAGCCGGGCCTCGGTGGCGAAGGCCCGGACGAAGTCCTCCACGAGCCCCGTGTCGAACGTGCCGATCGTCTCCGCCGGGACGTCCACCTCGTAGACGACGTGCGGGCGGCCGGAGAGGTCGAGCGCCACCTCCACGGCGGCCTCGTCGAGGGGGACCACGATCGAGGCGAACCGCCGGATCCCGCGCTTCTCGCCGAGGGCCCGGGCCAGGGCCTGGCCGAGGGCGATCCCCACGTCCTCCACGGTGTGGTGGCCGTCGACCTCGAGGTCGCCCTTGGCCTCCACGCGGAGGTCGAAGCCGGCGTGGGTCCCGAGCTGCTCGAGCATGTGGTCGAAGAACGGCAGGCCGGTGTCGGCCTCGGCGCGCCCCGAGCCGTCGAGCCGGAGCTCGATCCGGACCTCCGTCTCCTTCGTCCGGCGCTCCACCGTCGCCTCGCGGGGGTCGGTCACGTCGCGAGCACCTCCTCCAGGGCCTCCAGGAACAGATCCACCTCGTCCGGCGTCCCGGCCGCGACGCGCAGGCACCCCTCGACCACGTCGGAGAGGTCGCGGACCAGCACGCCGCGCTCGAGCAGGCCGCGGAACACGTCCCCCGCGGGCCGGGGCGGTCGGAACAGCACGAAGTTCGCGTCGGAGGGGAAGGCCTCCACCCCGGGCATCGCCCGGAGGGCCGCGAGGATCCGGTCGCGCTCGGCGCGGACGGCCCCGAGGATCGCCTCGGCCTCCACGCGGTGGCGCAGGCCGGCGAGGCCCGCCGCCTGGGTGAGCGCGGAGACGTGGTAGGGCAGGCGGACCCGGCGGAGGTCGTCCACGACCTCGGGCGCGGCCAGGCAGTACCCGATCCTGGCGCCCGCGAGCGCGAAGGCTTTGGAGAACGTCCGCACGACGACCAGGTTCGGGTGGCGGGCGAGGAGGGGGAGGGCGCTCTCCCCGCCGAACTCGACGTAGGCCTCGTCCACGATCACGAGCCCGTCGAGCCGGTCGGCGAGCCGCTCGACCTCCCGGAGCGGCTGGGCGTTGCCCGTCGGGTTGTTCGGCGAGCAGACCACCGCGACCTGGGGCGCGAGCTCGAGCGCCCGCTCGACCTGGTCCGGGCCGAGGAGGAAGCCGGGCCCGAGGGGCACCCGCGCGACCTCGGCGTGCGCCGTCCAGGCGATCCGCTCGTGGAGGACGTAGGTGGGGGGGAACACGACCGCGGTCCGCCCCGGGCCGCCGTAGGCGAGCAGGAGCTGGAGGAGCACCTCGTTGGAGCCGTTCGCGACCCACGTCCCCTCGGGGGTGTGGCCGCAGGCCCGGGCGAGCTCCTCGCGCAGGCGGGTCGCCTCCCGGTCGGGGTAGCGGTTGAGCGGGAGGTCCCGGACCGCCCGGGCCAGGTCCTCCGCGAAGCCCTCGGGGAGGGGGTAGGGGCACTCGTTGGTGTTGAGGCGGGCCCGGACCTCGAGCTGCGGGGCCTGGTAGGGCTCGAGCTCCCGGAGGCCGGGCCGGGGCGCGGGGCTCACCGCGATCCCCCCGCCCGCGGGGGCCGGGCGGCCGGCGCGTCTCGGCGCGCGGGGGCCCTCACCGCTCCTCCCCCGCTGCCCGCTCGGCCCGGACCTCGACGGCCCGGGCGTGCCCCACGAGCCCCTCGGCGCGCGCGATCGTCGCGACCTCGGGCGCGAGCCGGGCGGCGGCGTCGGCGGCGAGCTCCACCCAGGGCCGGACCGTCACGTAGTCCGAGGCCCGCAGGCCCGAGGAGAACCGGGCGGTCCCGGCGGTGGGGAGCACGTGGTTGGAGGCCACGCCGTAGTCGCCGAAGGGGACCGCGCTCCAGGGGCCGAGGAAGATGGCGCCGGCGTTCCGGACGCGCTCCAGGAACGCCCGGGGGTCGGCGAGGAGCACCTGGAGGTGCTCGGGGGCGAGGTCGTCCACGACCTCGGCGGCCCCGGCCAGGTCGGCGACGAGCACGGCGCGGGTCCGGGCCAGGGAGGCGTCGAGGATGTCCCGCCGCCCGGCCCGCGCGAGCTCCCTGGCGAGCGCGTCCGCCAGGCGGGCGGGCAGGCCCGGGTCCGTGGTGACCACGACCGCGGTGGCCCCGGGGTCGTGCTCGGCCTGGGCCACGAGGTCGCAGGCGAGGAGGCTGGGGTCGGCCGAGGCGTCGGCCACGACCACGAGCTCGGTGGGCCCGGCGAGCCCGTCGATCCCCACGAGGCCGGACACCTGCCGCTTCGCCTCGGTCACGTAGACGTTCCCGGGCCCCACGATCCGGTCCACGGCGGGGACCGAGGCGGTGCCGAAGGCGAGGGCGGCGATGGCCTGGGCGCCCCCGACCTTCGCCACGCGGGTCGCCCCGGCCCGCCGGGCCGCGTACAGGACGGCCGGGTGGAGGGTCCCGTCCGGGCGGGGCGGGGTCGTCACGACGATCTCGGGGACCCCGGCCACCGTCGCGGGGACCACCGTCATCGCCACCGAGGAGGGGTAGACGGCCCGGCCGCCTGGCACGTAGCACCCGACGGCGCGGATCGGGCGGACCACCTCGCCGAAGCGGACGCCGTCCCGCTCGTCGCTCCACGCCCCGGGGAGCTGGCGGGCGTGGAGGTCGCGGAGCCGCTCGACGAGGGCGTCGAGGGCCGCGCGCAGCTCCGGCGCCACCTCTCGCTCCGCGGCGGCGAACTCGTCGGGGGCCGCGAGGAGCCCGCGCCCGCGGAGGTCGGCGCCGTCGAAGCGGAGGGTGAGCTCGAGGAGGGCGTCGTCGCCCTCGTCCCGCACGCGGCGGAAGATGTCGCGGACCGCGGCTTCGACGGCGGGGTCGGGCTCGAGGCGCCGGGGCTCGAGCCGCTCCCTCCGGTCCCGGAGGTCGAGGAGCTCGAGCATCTACCGCTCCTCGATGGCTCCCGGGTGGTGGGTGGTGAGGCGTGCCCGGTGGGCGCGCCGATCCCGGGCGTACAGCGTGAAGCCCGCCGCGGCGACGGCCAGGGAGGCCGCGGCGAGCAGGCCCAGGGCCACGAGGAACGTGGTCTGCGTGTCCACCGGCGGAGCAAGCTTACGCGAGACGCGGCGGTCCGGACGGGGCCGGCGGCCCGCATCGATCCCCGACCGGTCCGTGGGATCCGCCTCCCCCACCCTCGGCGGGGAGCGCGCTACACTCGGGCCGCTGCCGTGACTGGCGCGTTTCGAGGTGGAGCACCACCGGGGAGCGGCAGCCGCAGGGAGCCGCGCGCCTGGGCACCGGACGAGCTGGGGAGGTGTCGATGGGCGCACGGGTCCTGATGAGGGGGATGGCCGCCGGGACGGCCCTCCACGAGGCCGATCCCGAGGTCGGCGGGCTGGTCGAGGCCGAGGCCCGCCGGCAGTCCGAGACCATCACGCTGATCGCGTCGGAGAACCACGCCTCCCCGGCGGTCCTCGAAGCCCTGGGCAGCGTGTTCACGAACAAGTACTCCGAGGGCTACCCCGGAGCGCGCTACTACGAGGGGCAGCAGGTCGTGGACCGGCTGGAGCGCCTCGCCGTCCAGCGGGCGAAGCGGCTGTTCGGCGCGGACCACGTGAACGTCCAGCCCTACTCCGGGTCCCCGGCGAACCTGGCCCTGTACGTCGCGTTCGCGAGGCCCGGGGACGCGGTGATGGGGATGGCGCTCCCCATGGGGGGCCACCTCACGCACGGGTGGGGGGCGTCGGTGACCGGGCGGTGGTTCCGGCCGGTCCGGTACGGGATGCGCCGGGACACCGGGCGTGTGGACCTGGACGAGGTGCGCGACCTGGCGCGCCGCGAGCGGCCGAAGCTCATCTTCTGCGGCGGGACCGCGGTCCCCCGGAGGATCGACTTCGAGGGCTTCGCGGAGATCGCCCGGGAGGTGGGGGCGGTCCTCGTGGCGGACATCGCCCACGTCGCGGGGCTCGTGGCGGGGGGCGTGCACCCCTCGCCGGTGGGCTGCGCCGACGTGGTCTCCACGACGACGCACAAGACGCTCCGTGGGCCCCGGGGAGCCCTGCTCATGTGCCGGGGGGAGCACGCGGCGACGATCGACCGCGCCGTCTTCCCCGGCCTCCAGGGCGGGCCCCACGACAACGTCACGGCGGCCATCGCGGTGGCCCTCAAGGAGGCGCTCGAGCCCGGGTTCGCGGGCTACGCGCGCCAGGTGGTGGCCAACGCGCAGGCCCTGGCCCGCGCGCTCCTGGAGCGCGGGTTCGACCTGGTCTCCGGGGGCACGGACACCCACCTGGTCCTCGTCGACCTCACCCCCGCGGGGGTCCCCGGGAAGGCGGCGGCCCGGGCCCTGGACCGGGCCGGGATCACGACCAACGCGAACGCGGTGCCGCTCGACCCGCGGCCGCCCTCCGACCCCTCGGGCCTGCGGCTCGGCACGCCGGCAGTGACGACGCGGGGAATGGCCGAGCCCGAGATGGAGCTCATCGCCGACTGGATCGCCCGGGGGGTCGAGGCGGCGAGGCGCGGGGACGAGGCCGTCCTGGACCGCATCAAGGAGGAGGTCCGGGAGCTCGCGGCGGCGTTCCCGGTCCCCGCCCCGCCCGTCGGCCAGCGAGACGCGTGACGGGGCCGTCGCGGGGGGAGGTCGGGAGGGGGGAGCCTTCCCACCGTCGTCTGCCATCAAAGCGGCGGATCTCGGTAGCATGATGGCATGCTCCGGATGCAGGTGCAGTTCACGGAGGAGCAAGCGGAGGCCCTCAGGCGGGAGGCCCGACGCCGGGGGGTGTCGATGGCCGCGGTCGTGCGCCAGGCGGTGGACGCCGCGCTCCGAGGCGGCGAGGAGGATGCCCGCTGGCGCCGAGCCGTGGCCGCCGTCGGACGCTTCGCCGACCGCGAGCCGGACGTGGCCCGTGAGCACGATCGGTACCTCGAGGACGCGCTCGACCGGTGAGCGTGTTCGTCGACACGTCGGCCCTGTACGCGCTGCTCAGCAGGACGGACGAGAACCACCGGCCCGCGGCCGCCGCCTTCCCTGGGCTCCGCCGGCGCGGATCCCTGATCACCCACAACTACGTCGTGGTCGAAGCCGCCGCCCTGGTCCATCGCCGTCTCGGGGGCGCGGCGGTGCGAGCCCTGCTGGACGAGCTCCTCGCGCCGATCGAGGTC
>DATLZM010000454.1:0-2631 GCA_035573995.1 Actinomycetota bacterium
CGCGGCTCAGCCACGGCCGGCCCCCGCCGCGACGGCCTCCGCGCGCCGGAGGTCCTCCACGGTCGTCACCTTGAAGTTGCCGGGCTCGCCGGGGACCGCGCGCACCCGGAACCCGGCCCACTCGAGGACGGCCGCGTCGTCGGTGAACGCGCGCCCGGCGGCGAGGGCCCGGGCGTGCGCCTCCCGCAGCGGCCCGGCCCGGAACGCCTGCGGGGTCTGGGCCGCCCCGAGCCGCTCCCTGGGGAGCGTCTCCACGACCCAGCCGCCCTCCACGACCTTCACGGTGTCGGGGATCGGGACGACGGGCACCGCGCCGTCGGCCCCGGAGAGGGCCTCGAGGACCGCCCGGAAGAGCCCCGGCGACGCGAAGGGCCGGGCCGCGTCGTGGCAGAGCACCGCCTCGGCATCGGGCGGCGCCAGGGCGAGCGCCGCGCGGACCGACGCCTGCCGCGTCTCGCCGCCCGCGATCACCTCCGCCGGGCGCCCCACCCGCGCCAGGAGATCCCGGGCCCGTCCCTCCTCCCCCGGCGGCACCGCCACCACCAGCCGCTCGGCGGCACCGGCGGCCGCGGCGGCCGCGAGCTCCAGCATCGTCCGCCCCCCGACCGGGGCGAAGGCCTTGGGGAGATCCAGCCCGAGGCGCTCCCCGGCACCGGCCGCCAGGACGACGGCGACGACCCTCATCGCCCGTCGGCCAGGGAGGCGAACACCATCCGGCCCGTGGGCGTCTGAATCACGTTCCTCACCCGCACCGAGACGTCCTCGCCGATCCGGTCCCGGGCCTCCTCGACCACCACCATCGTCCCGTCCTCGAGGTAGCCGACCCCCTGGCCGTGCTCCTTCCCCTCCTTCACCAGCCGGACCGAGACCTCGTCGCCGGGGGCGAAGGGGATGCGGAACGCCGACGCGAGCGCGTGGACCTGTCGGACCGGCACGGACACCGCCTCGGCCACCTTCGCGAGGTTCGCGTCCACCGTGACGATCGACGCCCCGCGCTCCCGCGCCAGGCGCACGAGGGCCGCATCGACATCCCCCGTCCCCGGCTCCTCGACCACGACCACGTCCACGGTGGGGGCCCGTCGCAGCTCGGCCAGGACGTCGAGGCCGCGGCGCCCCCGCGCGCGTCGTCGGTCGTCCGAGGAATCGGCGATCCGCTGGAGCTCGCGGATCACTCCCTCGTGGACGAGGACGGTGCCCGAGAGGAACCCGGTGGCGACCAGGTCAGCGATCCTCCCGTCGATCAGGGCGCTCGTGTCGATCACGTTGACCTCGCCGCGCGCGGCCCCCGCCGCCCGAGGCTTCAGGCCGAAGAGCGCGAGGAGCTCCTCGTGACGGGCCCGCGCGATCCGGAAGCCGAGGGCGGACAAGGTGAGGTAGATGAAGACCACGACCGGCCAGGCCGCGACCGCCGGGAGCCGCACGAACAGGAGCGGCAGCGAGACGAGGGTGGCGAGCACGAGGCCGGCGACGAGCCCGCCGGTCCCGGCCACGATCTCCGCCGCAGGGGTCCGGCGGAGCTCCCGCTCCATCCCCGACACGGTCCGGGCGGTGAGGCGGCCCATGACGCCGCCCGCCACGAACCCCACGGCCGAGCCGAGGAACACGAACAGCAGGGTCCGCCCGGGGGTCTGGCCCGCCACCTGGGAACCCACCTGGTAGCCGGCCGTGCCCAGGAGCGCGACAAACACGAGCCGCACGCCCTCCACCAGGGGACCCCCGGGCGTGGGACCCCCGGTCCGTGCCGGATCGGCCATGTTCCTACGCTGCCCCTTCGGCCCCCGCCGCGCAAGGACCCGAGGCGCGGTCGCCGTGCTCAGGCGTCGGCCGCCACCCGGGGGCCGTGGGCCTCCTCGAGGACCCGGTCGATCATGGCCTCGGCCTCCTCCTCGGAGACGCCGGCCGCGTAGGTGAACTCCGAGATCAGGATCTGGCGGGCCTTGAGGACCATCCGCTTCTCGCCCGCCGAGAGGCCCTTCTCCCGTTCGCGGATCGAGAGGTTCCTCAGGACCTCGGCGACCTGGTAGGGGTCGCCGGAGTGGAGCTTCTCCATGTTGTTCTTGAACCGGCGGCTCCAGTTGGCCGCCATCTTGGTCTCGTCCTCCCTGAGGACCGCGAGGATCTTCTTGATCTCGCTCTTGCTCACGCACTGGCGGAGCCCGACCTCCTCGGTGCTGTCCACCGGGACCAAGAGCGTCAGGTCTCCGTAGGCGACGCGCAGCACGAAGTACTTCCGCTTCTCCCCGAAGAACTCCCGCACCCGGAGCTCTTCGATCACTGCGGCGCCGTGTTCCGGATGCACTACCGTATCGCCCTTGCGGAACACGTGACCCCCTCGAACGCCTGCTGTCCCTCGGGATGCCCCCCGAAGATAGCACGCGACCCCCTCCCGCAGCAAACCAAAAGCGCTGGTCACGGGCCACTTCCCGGTCGGTGATCCCCCTCCCGGCCCGCCCGGGCCCCGCCGGCGCGGGGTCGGTCCAGGGCCGCCATCACCTCCCGGACGTGGCGGACCCGGACCAGGCGGATCCCGGCGACGCCCTCCGTGCCCCCCGGCGCGAACACCGTCCGGCACCCGGCGGCGCGGGCCGCCGCCAGCCGGGCCTCCGGCCCGGGGACCGGCCGCACCGCGCC
>DATLZM010000455.1:0-1281 GCA_035573995.1 Actinomycetota bacterium
AAGCACCTCCGGATGCATCTGGGGGGCCCGCTCGCCACGGGGCGCGGAGCCGCGCGAGCACGTCGCCCACGGCAGGCGCTGTCACAGCGGGCGGCGGGCCCGGATCCCCCGCCTCCCGGCGGCCGACGCTCCCGCGGAGGAGGCGGAGCGGCCGGCGCACGCGCAAGGACACCGGGACCCGACCGACCACCCGCCAGCCCATCTTGAGGTAGCCCGGGAGGCTCTTCCCGTTGGGGGTGTTGAACACGAGGTCGGCCTCCCCCCGGAGGGCGTCGAGGGCCTCGAGCGTGAGCCGCCGGAAGATCCCCCGGCCCTGGTGGTCGGGGTGGGTCGCGGTGTCCACGGCCCGGACCGCGCGGACCTCCCGCCCGTCGAGCTCGAACCGCCAGCGGAGGAACGCGCGGAGCCCGATGATCCTCCCCCCGGCCTCCGCCACGAGGAGGAACGAAGTCCCGAACGGGTTCGCCAGGTGCTTCCAGCGGAAGAACGCCGGGGATCGCTCGCCCGCGGGCCCCGGGCCGAGCGAGGCCAGCAGGAGCGCGAGCACCTGCTCCTCGTCCTCGTCTCGGAAGGGGCGGGTGGCGAGCGCCAGCTGAGCTGTCGTCACCCGAGCAGCTCCTCGTACACGTCCTCGATCCTGCGGACCGCGCGCCGCAGGTCGAAGTCGGCCGCGCGCCGGCGGGCCTCCTCCCCCATCCGCGCACGCCGGCCCGGATCACCGAGGAGCGCCAGGATGGCCTCGGCGAGCGCGGCGGGGTCGCGGGGCGGGACGAGGATGCCCTGGCGCCCCTCCTCGACGACCTCCGGGATCCCGCCGATCCGCGTCGCCACCACCGCCCGACCGAGGGCCATCGCCTCCAGGAGCGCGATGGGGAGCCCCTCCCGCTCCGAGGGGAGGACGAAGAGGTCGGAGGCCGCGGCGATCCGGGGGGCGTCGTCCCGGAGGCCCGCGAAGACGACGCTCCCATCGAGCCCGAGGGCCGCGGCCTGCTCGCGGACCCGCGGCTCGGTCGGCCCCACGCCCGCCAGCACGAACCGCGCCTCGGGGAGCGACCGCCGCACGATCGACGCCGCCTCCAGGAGGTGCCGATGGCCCTTGTGGATCTTGAAGTTCGCGACGGTCGCGACCACCGGCACCCCGTCCGGGATCCCCAGGTCGGCGAGCACGCCGTCGGGGTTCGACCACCGCTCGAGGTGGTGGGGGTCCACCCCGTGGTGGAGGACCTCGACCGGCGGCATCCGGAGCCGCCGGAGGGCGCAGGGATACCGGATGGAGGCCGC
>DATLZM010000456.1:0-2253 GCA_035573995.1 Actinomycetota bacterium
CTCCGGCCAGTCCACGTCGCGGATGGGCGCGAAGAACCGGTCGAGGTCCTCGAAGAGGTCCTCCTTCTCCCTCTCGCGCTCCTCGGTCACCGGCCCCGGCCCTTCCTCACCCGATCTCCCTGAGCTCCTGCTCCTTGTGACGCTGGATCTCGTCGATCTCGGCCACGTGCTGGTCCGTGAGCTTCTGGAGCTCCCGCTCCGCCCGGCGCAGCTCATCTTCGGAGATGGCGCCCTCGCGCTCAAGCCGCTCCAGGGCCTCCTTGTCGTGGCGTCGAACGTTCCGCACCGCGACCCGCGCCTCCTCCGCCCGGTGGTGGACGAGCTTGATCAGCTCCTTCCGACGTTCCTCGGTGAGCGGGGGGAACGCGAGCCGGATCACCTGCCCGTCGTTGGAGGGCGTGATGCCGAGGTCGCTCCCGAGGATCGCCTTCTCGATCGCGGGGATCGCGTTCCGGTCGAACGGCTGGATCACGAGGAGGCGCGGCTCGGGGACCGAGAACGACGCGAGCTGGTTGAGCGGCACCTCGGCCCCGTAGTAGTCCACCTCGAGCTTCTGCACCAGGCCGGGCGACGCCCGCCCGGTCCGGATCGCGGCCAGGTCCTCCTTGAAGACCGCCACCGCCTTGGCCATCTTCGTCGAGGCCTCGGCCAGCGCTTCGTCGACGGTGCTCGGCGTCGTCACCTCACCCTCCGTGGACCAGCGTCCCGATCGGCTCGCCGGCGATGGCCCGGCGGATGTTCCCCTCCTTCCGGAAGTCGAACACGATGATCGGCAGCTTGTTCTCCATGCAGAGCGAGATCGCGGTGGCGTCCATCACCTGGTAGCCCTGGCGGAGCACCTCGAGGTACTCGATCTCCTCGAACCGACGGGCGGTGGGATCGAGGTGGGGGTCGGCGGTGTAGACGCCGTCCACCTTGGTCCCCTTGAGGATCGCCTCGGCCCGGATCTCGAGGGCTCGCTGGGCGGCGGTCGTGTCCGTGGAGAAGAACGGCGCCCCCATCCCGGCGGCGAAGATCACGATCCGCCCCTTCTCGAGGTGGCGGATGGCCCGGAGCGGGATGTACGGCTCGGCCACCTGCGCCATGTGGATCGCGGTCTGCACCCTGGTCGTGACGTGGAGCTTCTCGAGCGCGTCCTGGAGGGCCAGCGCGTTCATCACGGTGGCCAGCATCCCCATGTAGTCGGCCCTGGCCCGGTCCATCCCCGGCGCGTCGCGGCCGCGGAAGATGTTCCCCCCGCCCACGACGACCGCGGTCTGCACGCCGAGGTCCACGACGTCGCGGAGCTCGCGGGCCAGGAGTGCCGTGGACGCCGTCGAGATCCCGAAGTCGCGCTCGGGCGGGGCGAAGGCGTCGCCCGAGAGCTTCAGGAGGACCCGCCGGTAGATCGGACGCCGCTCGGTCGCTCCGTCTCGCATCTCCCCCGCGTCCTCCCGATCCCCGGCCGCGCCCACCCGCCGACGCCCGGGACCCGCCCGCCCAGCCTACCCGAGCTCCTCGCCAAGCTTGTACCGGACGAACCGACGCACGGCAACCTTCTCGCCGACGACCGCCGACACCTCGTCCAGGAGCTCGCCCACGGTCTTCCGCCCCTCGGGGTCCTTCACGAAGGGCTGGTCGACCAGGACGTGGTCGCGGAAGAACGCGGCGAGCTTGCCCTCCACGATCCTGGGCACGACGTCCTCCGGCTTGCCCATCTCCCTGGCCTGGGCCTCGTAGATCCGCCGCTCCGCCGCGAGGACCTCCTCGGGGACGTCCTCGCGCGTCACCCAGGACGGCGAGGCGCTCGCGATGTGGAGCGCGACGTTCCGCGCGAGCTCCCGGAACTCGTCGGTGTTGGCGACGAAGTCGGTCTCGCAGTTCACCTCCACCAGCACGCCCACCGTGGCGTTGTGGTGCACGTAGGCCTCGATCCTCCCCTGGGTGGCGGTCCGGCCCGCCCGCTTCCTCGCCGACGCGAGGCCGCGCTCCCGCAGGATCTCGGTGGCGCGCTGGACGTCGCCCCCCGCCTCCTCCAGGGCGCGCTTGCAGTCCATCATCCCCGCGCCCGTGGCGTCGCGGAGCGCCTTCACCTGCTCGGCGGTGATGTTGGTCGCGCTCATGGCATCTCCCGGTCCTCGGACGCCTCGGCCGCGACCGCCTCCCGGCCCCCGGGGTCGGCCGTGGGCGCGGACGCCTGGCCGTCGGCCACCGGCTCCGACGTCGGGGCGCCCGGCGGGGCGGCCCCGGCGGTCGCTCCCGCTCCGGCCGCCG
>DATLZM010000457.1:0-9144 GCA_035573995.1 Actinomycetota bacterium
GGGGAAGGCCGGGAGGACCCCGCCCTCCAGCACCTCGCGCCCCAGGAAGGCGCGGACCGCCAGGCCGCCCACGCAGGTGGCGAGGACGGACGCGACGAGCACGGGGTGGGCCCGCGCGAGCGAGGCCGCGTGGACCCGGGCCGGCGCCGCCTCCCCGACGTCGAGCTCCTGCTGCTCCGCGATGATCCGCCCCGCCGCCTCGAGCCACCGGGGCATCCGCAGGAGCGCGGGCTCCATGAACCGGAGGACCTCGCGGTCCCGGACCCGCCGGACCGCCTGGGCGCGGACCCGCCGCCGGATCGTGCCGGGGAGGTGGCGGAGGTTCCACATCCAGGCCGCGACGATGTCGAGCGCGTCCTCCAGGCGCCGCGACAGGGCCAGGGCGGCGACGCGGAGCACCGCGAACAGCGCCGAGAGCGGCAGGAGCCACGCGAGCGAGGGGACCGCGTAGTTCTTGAGCATGGCGGCGAGCCCGGCCCGCTCCGCGTAGTAGCGGTCGGTCCGACGGCGCGCCACCGGCCGCTCCCCCCGCCCGGCGGCCCCGCGATGACGAACGGTGGCGAGCGGGGTGAAGAGCACCCGGAACCCGGCGACCCGCGCCCGCCAGCAGAAGTCCAGGTCCTCGTGGTACGAGGCCAGGCGCTCGTCGGGGGGCCCGGTCCTGCGCCACGCCTCCCGGGAGACCAGCATCGCGACGGAGGAGACGAACAGGACCTCCCGGACGCGGTCGTACTGCCCGTGGTCCACCTCCCCGTCCTGGAGCGGCGAGGCCGGGTGCCCGAAGCGGTCGGCGGCCCGCCCCACCTCCCTGAGCACGCGGGGATCGTCCCAGTCGAGCACCTTCGGCCCCACCACGCCGATCCGCTCCACCCCCTCGAGGGTGGCGGCCTCCACCATCCGCTCCACCGCGTCGGGCGACAGGACCGCGTCGTCGTGGAGGACCAGGAGGAAATCGACCTCGGCGGCCGCGGGGATCCGCTCCAGGGCGGCTTGGATCGACCCCGCCACGCCCAGGTCCTCGCCGAGCGCCAGGACCCGGCCCGGCCCCAGGGCCTGCTCGAGGAGCTCGCGCGAGCCGTCCCGCGAGCCGTTGTCGATGGCCAGGACGCCGAGGCGCGGGTAGGTCTGCGCGGCGAGCGCCTGGAGGCACTCGCGCAACCAGGGCGCCCCGTCCTTCACGACGAGCAGGACGAGGACGCTCGGGACCTCGGCCGCGGGTTCGGGACGGGTCATGGAGGGGTGCGACCTTCGGCGCACGGGCGCCGCGGAGCCTAGCACGCTCCCGCGCGGGGACGCGGAAGGGGGGCCCGGAGGCCCCCCTCCACCGCGCGGCGGAACCTCAGCGCTTCTTCGCCGCCGGCCGCTTCCGCGTCGTCGAGCGCTTCGCGGGCGACCGCTTCGACGCGGTCGACCTCTTCGCCGCCGGCCGCTTCGCCGCGGCCTTCTTGGCCGTGGTCTTCTTGGCCGCCGTCTTCCTGGCGGTCGTCTTCTTGGCCGCGGCCTTCTTCGCCGTGGTCTTCTTGGCCGCCGTCTTCCTCGCCGTGGCCTTCTTGGCGGTGGCCATGCCTCACCCCCTTTCCATCGTCAGGACGCGATCCGCTTGAGCCTCCTCCGCTCCCGTTCGCTGAGGCCGCCCCACACGCCGTAGCGCTCGTCGCGCCGGAGCGCGTAGTTCAGGCACTCGATGCGGACGGGGCACTCCGCGCAGATCCGCTTCGCCTCCCTCGATGAGCCTCCCTTCTCGGGGAAGAAGATCTCGGGGTCGACCTCGCGACACCGCGCGCGTTCCTGCCAGGGGATGTAGTGGTGCACGGCTCTCCCTCTCCCTCAGGATCACATGCGTGTGATTCTGAAGGCTTCCCTCCCTCCGTGGCAAGACCCGGAGCCAGGTTTCCTCGAACGCCTCCACCACGTCTCCCCAGTGGGGAATCGTGGATGGCGGACGGGACGGATGCAAGAGGTTGCGGCCGGTTTCTCGCGGATCCGAGCCGGTCAAGGACCTTGACCGATTAAGTCAACCTGCTTGACGTATCTCGACGAGCTCGTAGGTGGTGGTCCGCTGGGCCGGTATCCGCCCGATCTCCCGGATCGCCCGCTCCAGCTCGGCCGGCTCCTTGCGGATGCCGTGCTCCGCCCCGGCCATCCGGCTGATGGTCTCCTCCATCAGGGTCCCGCCGAAGTCGTTCGCGCCGCCCTGCAGGATCTCCTGGCAGGCCGGGATGCCCATCTTCACCCACGAGACCTGGACGTTCGGGATGAGGCCGTCGAGGAGGATCCTCGCCACGGCGTGCATCCGACGGTTCTCCTCGTGGGTCGGGCCGGGGCGCGCCTTCCCCGCGAGGTAGATCGGGGCGTTCTGGTGGACGAACGGGAGGGGGACGAACTCCGTGAACCCCCCGGTCTCGGCCTGGATCCGGGCGATCCGGCGGAGGTGGGCGACCCAGTGCGGCGGCGCGTCCACGTGCCCGTACATGATCGTCGCGGTCGAGCGGATCCCCAGGCCGTGGGCGGTCCGGACGATCTCCTCCCACGTGTCGGCCGGGAGCTTCCCCTTCGTGAGGTGCCAGCGGACCTCGTCGTCGAGGATCTCGGCGGCCGTCCCGGGGATCGTGTCCAGGCCATGCCGGCGGCACTCCTCGAGGAACTCCCGGAACGAGATCCCCAGCTTGGTCGCCCCGGCGAGGATCTCCATCGGGCTGAAGGCGTGCACGTGGAGGTCGGGGACGCGGCCCTTCACCGCATCGAGGAGGTCGAAGTAGAACGTGCCGGGAAGGTCCGGGTGGATCCCGCCCTGCATGCAGACCTCGGTGGCGCCCGCCCGGCGGGCCTCCTCCGCCCGGTCGGCCACCTCCTCGAGCGTGAGCGTGTACGCCTCGGGGTCCACCTCCCGCTGGGCGAACGCGCAGAACCGGCACCCCACGTAGCACACGTTCGTGAAGTTGATGTTCCGGTTCACGACGTAGGTCACGACGTCGCCGACGGCGTCGCGGCGGAGCCCGTCCGCCACCCGGCAGAGCGCCTCGAGCGCCTCGCCCTCGGCCCGGAACAGCGCGAGGGCCTCCGCGTCGGAGAGCGGGCGACGCGCCTCGGCCCTGGCGAGGGCCCTCCTGACCTCGGCCTCGAGGCGCCGGGGGCGCACCCGTTCCTCGGCCCAGCGCCGGGTGGCCTCCGGCGCGTCGTCGAAGCTGCCGTAGACCTCGTGCGCGTCGGCCCGGAGGCCGGCCCCCGGCCGCTTGGCGAACGTGAGCGCCGTCGTCCTGGGCTTCCAGGCGACGTCGGGGTCCTGCCAGGGGACGCCCGCCGGGATCCGGCCCGGGACGGCGAACCCCTCCTCGTCGGCGAGGGCCGCCACCGGCCGCCGCATCTTCGCCGCGAGGAAGGGGTCGGGCCGGAGCGCGTACTCCGGGTAGATCGCGAGCCGCTCCCGGAGCACGAGCCCCCGGGACCGCGTGGCCCGCTCCAACAGGTCCAGGGCCGGCCACGGCTTCTCCGGGTTCACGTGGTCCGGCGTGAGCGGCGAGACCCCGCCCCAGTCGTCGATCCCCGCGTCGAGGAGCCGGGGGAAGCCGTCGTCGGAGAGGTTGGGCGGGGCCTGGACGTGCATCCTGGGCCCGAGGACGACGCGGGCGGTGGCGATCGCCGCCAGGAACTCCTCGCGTCCGGGGGGCGGGGCGTCGCGCATCGGGGTCCCGGGCTTGGGCACGAAGTTCTGGACGATCACCTCCTGCACGTGGCGGTACCGGCGGTGGAGCTCGCGGATCGCGAGGAGGGACTCCGCCCGCTCCCGGAGCGTCTCGCCGATCCCCACGAGGATCCCGGTGGTGAAGGGGATCGCGAGGCGCCCGGCGTCCTCGATCGTCCGCAGGCGGACCGCGGGGACCTTGTCGGGGGAGCCGTGGTGCGGCATCCCGCGCTCCAGGAGGCGCTCGGACGCGGACTCCAGCATGAGGCCCATCGAGGCCGAGACGTGCTTGAGCCGGGCGAGCTCCTCGTAGCGCATCACGCCGGGGTTGAGGTGCGGGAGGAGCCCGGTCTCCTCGATCACCCGGATCGCCACGGCCCGGAGGTAGTCGAGGGTCGAGCGGAACCCCCGCTCCTCGAGCCAGGCCCGGGCCTGCGGGTAGCGGTCCTCGGGCCGGTCGCCGAGGGTGAACAGGGCCTCCTTGCACCCGAGCCGCCGCCCGGCCTCGGCGATCGCCACCGCCTCCTCGGGGGTGAGGTAGGGACGCGCGACCCGCCGGGGCGGCTTGGCGAAGGTGCAGTAGTGGCAGCGGTCGCGGCACAGCATGGTGAGGGGGATGAAGACCTTCCGGGAGTAGGTGACCACGTCGCCGTGGCCGAGCGTCCGCAGCCGCCGGGCCACGGCCAGGAGCCGCTCGAGCTCATCCCCCCGCGCCGCGAGGAGGGCCGCGACCTCGTCGACGGAGAGGGCCTTCCCGGCCTCGGCCCGCGCCACCGCCCGCCGCACGAGGCCGGGCGGGGGCTCCCCGCCCGGGACGGTCCGGTGGGGACGGCGGGACGGCGTCCGGTCGGACATCGCGAGCGAGCCTACTACGCTATCGCGCATGGACGTGGCGGCCCTGGCCGGCGGGGTGGGTGCCGGGAAGTTCCTCCGCGGCCTGGCCCGGGCGGTGGGCGAGGAGCGGGTCACCGCCATCGTCAACACCGCCGACGACGTCGTGATGCACGGGCTCCACGTCTCCCCGGACCTCGACTCCGTGACCTACTGGCTCGCCGACGTCGCCGACCGCGAGCGGGGCTGGGGACGGCGGGGGGAGTCGTTCCGGGCCACCGAGGAGCTCCGGGCCTTCGACCCCGACGCCGCCTGGTTCAACCTCGGCGACCTGGACCTCGCCACCCACCTGTTCCGGACCCGCCTCCTGCGCGAGGGTCGCCCGCTCTCGGAGGTCGCGGCGCGGGTCGCGGCGCGGTTCGGGGTCCGCGCGCGGGTGCTCCCGATGAGCGACGACCCGGTGACCACCGTGGTCACGGTCCGCGCCGCGGACGGGGAGGAGCGCCTCCACTTCCAGGAGTACTGGGTGCGCCGCGGGGCCCGGGACGAGGTCGTCGGGATCGCCTACGAGGGCGCCGAGCGCGCCCGACCGGCGCCCGGGGTGCTGGAGGCGATCGCCCGGGCCGGGGCCGTGGTGATCTGCCCGTCGAACCCCGTGGCGTCGATCGGGCCCATCCTCGCCGTGCCGGGGATCCGGGAGGCGGTGGCGGCGCGCCGTGCCCGCGTGGTGGGGGTCTCCCCGATCGTGGGCGGCGCCCCCCTCGCCGGGATGGCCGACCGGCTGATGCCGGCCGCGGGCCTGGAGGTCTCGGCGGTGGGCGCGGCCCGCGCCTACGAGGGGCTCCTCGCGGGGTGGGTGATCGACCGGGTGGACCGCGACCTCGCGCCCAAGATCGGGGAGCTCTTCGGGGTCCGGGTCGCCGTCCTCGACACCGTGATGCGCGACGACGAGCGGGCCGAGGCCGTGGCCCGCGCCGCGCTCGGGCTGCTCGCATGAACCCGCCGGGTGGCGTCGAGGTCCTCCCGGTCCGCGGCGTCCCCGAGGTCCGCCCCGGGGACGACCTCGCGGCGCTCCTGGCGGGGCCGCTCGCGGCGGCCGGGGCCCGCGACGGCGACGTCTGCGTGGTCACCCAGAAGGCCGTCTCGAAGGCCGAGGGACGCCTGGTGCCGGCGGCGGAGGGCCGCGCGGCCTGGGCCGAGCGCGAGGCCCGCCGGGTCGTGGCCCGGCGGGGGGACCTCCTGATCGCGGAGACCCGGCACGGCTTCGTCTGCGCGAACGCCGGGGTGGACGCCTCGAACGTCCCCGACGGGCTCCTGTCGCTCCTGCCCGAGGACCCCGACGCGAGCGCCGAGCGGCTGCGCGAGGGCCTGGCCCGCACGCTCGGCGCCTCCCTGGCGGTGGTCATCACCGACACCTTCGGCCGGCCCTGGCGCCGAGGGCTCGTGAACGTGGCGATCGGCTGCGCGGGCCTGCCCGCGCTGGTGGACCTCCGCGGCACCCCCGACGCCGAGGGCCGGGTGCTCGAGGCGACCGTGGTCGCCCTCGCCGACGAGGTGGCCGCGGCCTCCGGCCTCGTGATCGGCAAGGCCGACCGGGTGCCGGCCGCCATCGTGCGGGGGCTGCGCTGGCGGGGCCCCGCGGGCCGGGCCGCCGACCTGGTCCGGCCCCCGGGCGAGGACCTGTTCCGGGAGTCCCCGCTCCAGGCCATCTCGTCTCGGCGGACGATCCGGTCCTTCGGGCCGGGCGAGGTCCCCCGGCGGGCGGTGGAGGAGGCGGTCCGCGCGGCCTGCACCGCGCCCGCCCCCCACCACACCCGGCCCTGGGTGTTCGTCGCGCTCACCTCGGCGGCCGCGCGCCGCCGGTACCTCGCGGCGATGGCCTGGGCCTGGCGGCGCGACCTCGAGCGGGACGGGGTGGCACCCGCCACGATCGAGCGGCGCCTCGCCCGGAGCGACGAGGTCCTCGGTCGCGCCCCCGTGCTCCTCGTCCCGGCGATCCGGCTCCGGGGCGCCCACGCCTACCCCGACGCCGAGCGGACACGGGCCGAGCGAGACATGTTCGTGCTCTCGGCGGGGGCGGCGATCCAGAACCTCCTCCTCGCCCTCCACGCCCAGGGCCTGGCCTCGTGCTGGATCTCGAGCTCCCTGTTCTGCCAGGAGGAGGCCCGGGCGGCCCTCGGCCTTGACGAGGGATGGGAGCCGATGGGGACCGTCGCGGTCGGCCCGCCGCCCCCGGGGGGGCCGCCCCCGCGCCCGCCCCTCGACCTCGGCGAGCACCTGCGGTTCGCCTGACGCCTACGCGAGCAGGCCCCGCACGAAGTACCAGACGAAGACGGCCGAGACGACGTACAGGAGGGGGTGCACCTCCCGCCACCGCCCCCGGAGCACGGCGATCGCGGTGTAGGCGATGAAGCCCGCCCCCACGCCGTTCGTGATGCTGTAGGTGAACGGCATCATGCCCACCGTGAGCAGCGCGGGGATCCCGATCCCGGGATCCGCCCAGTCGATCTCGCGGACCAGGGTCATCATGAAGTACCCGACGATCACGAGGACCGGGGCCGTGGCCTCGGGCGGGATCACGCCGGCGAGCGGCGAGACCACGATCGAGAGCAGGAACAGCGCGCCCACCACGACCGCGGTGAGCCCGGTGCGCCCGCCCTCGGAGACCCCCGCGGCGCTCTCGATGTAGGTGGTGTTGGAGGAGGCCGAGGCCGCGCCGCCCGCGGCCGCCGCGAGCGAGTCGATGAGCAGCACCCGGTTGATCCCGGGCAGTTTCCCCTCCCGGTCGAGGAGCCCCGCCTCCCCGCCGATCCCGATCACGGTCCCCATCGTGTCGAAGAAGTCCGAGAGCATCACCGAGACGACCAGGGCGACGGCGGTGAGGAACGGGACCGCGTCGAACACGCCGGTGAGCGAGAAGTTCCCGAGGAGCGAGAAGTCGGGCGTCGCCACGATCCGGCTCGGGATCCGGGCGACGTCGGGCCCCACCGCCGCCCAGAGCCGCCCGCCCCCGAACCCCTCGTTGATCACGATGGCCAGGACCGTCGTGGCGAGGATCCCGACGAGGAGCGCCCCGCGCATCCGGCGCGCGACGAGGCCCGCGGTGATCGCGAACCCCAGGGCGAACGTGAGCATCCGGAGCGAGGTGAAGTCGGGGTTCAGCGTGACCGGCGTCCCCTCGCCCTTGATCACGACCCCGGCGTTCACCAGGCCGATGAACGCGATGAACAGGCCGATGCCGATCCCGATGGCCCGCTTGAGGTCCATGGGGATCGCGTTCAGCACCGCCTCCCGGAACCCGGTGAGCACGAGGACGGTGATGGCCAGCCCCTCCAGCACGATCACGCCCATCGCCTGCGGCCAGGTCAGGCCGAAGCCCCCCACGAGCGTGAACGCCACGAACGCGTTCAGCCCCAGGCCGGCCGCGAGCGCGAACGGGTAGTTCGCGACCACGCCCATCAGGATGGTCATCACGCCGGCCACGAGGGCAGTGACCGTGAGGACCTGGTCGAAGGGGAGGCTCCTGCCCGTGGGGTCGGGGACCGAGCCCAGGATCGCCGGGTTGACGAACAGGATGTAGGCCATCGTGAGCCAGGTGGCGAGGCCCGCGACGAGCTCGGTGCGGATCGTCGAGCCGCGTTCGCTCACGTGGAAGAACCGGTCGAGGCCGCTCATCGGCGCCCGCTCCCGACGCACGTCCGTCGCCACGGTGCCACCCCCCTGCGCTCGCATCGGCCGGGCGGGCCGGCCGGGACCCGGCGGGGAAGGCGTGGGAACCCTACGACACCGGCCGGCCCCCGGGCAACGCCCGTCGCGGCGTCTATCCTGGGCCCGTGGCGAAGGGGAGGCGGAGCGGCCCGGCGACCGAGCCGCGGCGGCTCACGAAGGCCGAGCGGAGGGAGCAGGCGCGCCTGGAGCGGGAGCGGCTGCGGCGCGCGATGGCGCGCCGCCAGCGGAACCGGCGGATCCTCACCGGCGCCCTGGTCGTGGCAGCCGTCGCCCTCGGCGCCTTCCTCGTGCTGCGCCCGGGCGAGCAGCGGCGGGCGTCGGGGGGCGGGCTGCCGGGCCTGCTCACCACGAGGGCGCCCTGGGACGCGAACCAGGCCGACCTCCTGGCCCGCCTGGACCGGTTGGGGCTGCCCCCCGTGGGCGGCGCCATGCACATCCACGCGCACCTCGACCTGTTCGTGGACGGCGCCCCCGTCGCGGTCCCCGCCGACGTCGGGATCACGTCCTCGACCCACGCACCGCTCCACACCCACGACGCGAGCGGCGTCATCCACGTCGAGTCCGCCCTGGCCCGCACGTTCACGCTCGGGGAGTTCTTCGACGTGTGGGGCGTGCGCTTCACCGACCGCTGCCTGGGCGGCTACTGCGGGTCGGGCCAGGACCGGCTCCGGGTCTTCGTCGACGGCGACGAGGTCGGGACCGGGTTCCGCGACGTCCCGCTCGAGGACGGGTCGGAGATCGTGGTCGCCTTCGGGACGCGCGACGAGCTCCCCGACCCCATCCCCTCCTCGTACGACTTCTCGGGGCTCCAGGGCTAGGGCGCGGGGTGGCCAAGCAGCGGAAGCGCCGCAGGCGGCCGGCTGCCGCGGTCGAGGCGCGACGGCCGGCGCCGGCGGCTCCCG
>DATLZM010000458.1:0-4290 GCA_035573995.1 Actinomycetota bacterium
CGCGGGCGCTCAGGGCCCGGGCGTCGGCGAGGGCCCCGGCGCCCCGCGCCCCGCCAGCTCCCGCGCCTGCTCCACCGCGGCTCGCGCGGCCTCGATCTCCCGCTGGTAGGTCGCGAGGTCCCCCGCCCGGAGGGCCTCATCGGCGGCCTGGAAGTGCGCCGCGGCCCGGTCGAGCAGCTGCGCGATCCGTTGCGCCACCGTCCCCTCGGGCGGCGGCCCCTCCTCGCCCGGTCCCGGCACCGCGGCGCCCACGGCGTCCGACACGGCCTCCTCCAACGTGCTCCCGAGCCCCACCCCCTCCCCGCTCACGGCCAGCACGAACTTGAGCTGGGGGATCGCGGCCTCCTGCTCGGACCGCACGTAGACCGGCTGGACGTAGAGGATCGACCGGCCGAGGGGGATCGGGAGGAAGTCCCCGAACAGCACCCGGGAGCCGACCTGCCCCAGCAGGGTCTGCTGGGCGGAGAACCGGGGGTCCTGGCGCATCTCGGCGAAGACCTGGGTCGGCCCGTCGACGTTCCTCCCCGTCGGGAACTGGTAGGCGACGAGCTCCCCGTAGCGCTCGGGGTCGGACCTCGCCGCCATCCAGGCCACCATGTTCTGGCGACCCTCGGGGACGAAGGGCAGGATCAGCACGAACTCCTCCTCCGTGCCACCGGGGAGGCGCATCAGGACGTAGTAGGGGCGGAGGGGGCCGGACGGCCGCTCCTGGCCAGGCGGCGGCTCCGGCGCGTTGGCGGGGATCGTGGGGTCGGGCGGGACGGCCCAGAAGTCCTGCTTCCGGTAGAACTCGTCGGGGTCGGTCACGTGGTAGTTCGCGAACTGCGCCGCCTGCACCCGGAACAGGTCCTCGGGGTACCGGAAGTGGGCGCGCAGCTCCGGGGGGGCCGCCGAGAGGTCGGTGAACAGGTCGGGGAAGGCCCGCCGCCACGCCTGGACGATGGGGTCCTCCGGGTCCACGACGTAGTACGTCATCGTGCCGTCGTAGGCGTCGATCACGACCTTCACGGAGTTCCGGATGTAGTTCGCGGTGCCGTGGAGCTCGAAGGCCTGGTCGTTGCCGACGACCTCGTCGATGTCCACCGGTTGGGAGTACGGGAAGGCGTCGGTCGTCGTGTAGGCGTCCCAGATCCAGACGATCCGCCCGTCCACGATCGCCATGTAGGGGTCGCCGTCGAACTGGAGGAAGGGCGCCGCCTTCGCGGCCCGCTCCCGGATGTCCCGGTAGATCATCACCCGGCTGTCGGGGCGGATCAGCCCCGAGATCAGGAGGTTCACGTCCCGGTAGCGCCAGGCGAACAGGAGCCGCCGGAAGAAGCCCCCGACCTCGATCCCACCCTCCCCGTCGTAGCTGAAGCGCCGCTCGCCGGTCCCGGGCGCGCCCTCGTAGTCGAGCTCGGGCGACCCCGTCCTGACCACGACGAACGGGACGTCCCGCCCCTCGCCGTAGTAGACCCGGGGCTGCGTGAGGGTCGGCTCGCCGGCCGGGGGGATGTCCCGGAGCGTGAAGAGCGGCGCGCCCTCCGGGGTCGCGGTGTTCACCTGGGCCACCACGGCCCCGAAGCCGTGCGTGTAGACGAGGTGCCGGTTCTGCCAGGTCTGGCCGCCCGCCGGGATCCCGTCCTGCGACACCTCGCGGGCGGCCACCATCACCACGCGTCGCTCCCCGCCCAGCACGTAGCGGTCCACGTCGACGTCGTGGAACTCGTAGTACTGCCGTATCCGCTGGAGGGTCTGGAAGTTCTCCCGCAGGACCTCGGGGCGCCACAGGCGGATGTTCTCGATCGTGACCCGGTTGGCATCGATCTCCTCGGGGGTCACCGAGGACGCCACGTCCCGCTCCTGCACCGCGACCCGGTCCAGGCCGAACGCGCGCCGGGTGAAGGCGATGTTGTAGCGGATGTAGGGCCGCTCCCGCTGCTGCTCCTGCGGGGCCACCGAGAACCGCTGGACGGCCGCGGGGATGGCGGCTCCCACGATGATCGAGACCATCGCGAGCAGCCCGATCCCGACCACCGGGAGCGCCCACCCCCGCCGCCAGATGTTCACGAGGAAGAGCGCGGCGCACACGATGGCGATCACCACGAGCAGGCGGAGCGCCGGGAGCTGGGCCTTCACGTCGGTGTAGGAGGCCCCGGCCACCACCCCCCGGGGCGAGGTGAGCAGGTCGAACTGGCCCAGGCGGTACCCCCAGGCCTTGACCAGCACGATCAGGCCGAGCAGCACCGACAGGTGGGCCTTCACCTGCGGGGTCACCTTCTCCGCGACGGCGTTGGGCCGGATCCCACCCCAGAGGTAGTGCCCCACGGCCGAGATCACGAGCACGCCCACGAGCGCCGAGAAGAGCCACCCCTGGACGAACCGCAGCCAGGGCAGCGTGAACACGTAGAAGGCGGGGTCCCGGTGGAAGATCGGATCGCCCGGCGGGACGGGGGAGCCGAACGCCAGGCCCCCGCCGTTCCGCCACAGGAGGAACGTGCGCCACTGCGGCGTGGCCCCGATCCCCACGAAGAGCGCGAGGACGCCCGCGAACAGCGGCAGCAGCCACCAGAGGTACGGCTCGAACGCCACCCGGTACCGCTCGATCAGCTCCTCCTCCCGCGTGAGGACGCGGTAGCTCGGCGCGACCCAGCGGACGATGAGCAGGTTCGCGTAGAGCAGCGCGAAGAAGAGCGAGCCGAACGCCACCCCCAGCCCGACCTTGGTCCGGAGGATCGTCCAGAAGACGCTGGAGAACCCGACCTCCCGGAACCACAGCAGGTCGATCACGAAGCCGGAGAGGACGGAGAGGAGGATCAGGGCGGCCACCACGGCCCCCGCGGCGTAGACCGGCCACCGGCGACGGGGCTCGGGGATCACGACCCGTGCCATGCCCAGGGGTCCCTCCCTCGCTCCGTCCACGCCGCCCGGCCGCCGTCCCCTGGGGCCAGCGTATCACCGGCCCTCCCCGCCCCTCGCCCGAGCGTCCTCACGCGCCCCCCGTCAGGGCCGCCACCGCCTCGTCGAACGTCGAGACCGGCACGAGGCGCACCCCCTCCACCCCGGCGGTCCGGGCCTCCGCCAGGTCCGCGCGGGGCACGAGGAAGAGGTCCGCCCCGGCCCGGGCCGCCGCCCGCGCCTTCTCGGCGATGCCCCCGACGCCCCCCACGTTCCCCTCGAGGTCGATGGTCCCGGTCGCCGCCACCACCCGCCCCCCGCCGAGCTCGCCCGGGGTCAGAAGGTCGTAGAGCCCCAGGGCCCACGCGAGCCCGGCCGAGGGCCCGCCGATCGGCCCGCTCGCCATCCGGACCGCGAACGGCAGGTTCTCGATCAGCACGACCCCGATGACCGGGGGCTCCCCCGGCACGCAGCGCTGCCGGGCCAGCGTGAAGCGACGGAGCTCGCCGCCCGAGCGCGCCGCGAGCCGGATCGGCTCGCCCGGCGCGGCGGCCCGGATCGCGCGGGAGGCGTCGCGGCGCTCCGCGATCCGGACCCCGTCCACCTCGACGACCACGTCCCCCGGGGCGAGCTCCCGGGCGGCCGGGCAGCCCGGGGTCACCCGCTCCACGAGCGCGCCGGGGCGGTGCTCCTCCGGGTAGCCGGCGAGCCGGGAGAGCACGACCGCGGCGGCGTCCACCTTGCTCTGGTCCATCTCGCTGCGCGACCGCCGCTCCTCCTCCCGCTCCGTCTCCCCGGGCGCGAAGAGCTCCTCGCGGGGGACGACCGACCACGCGGGATCGAGCCAGGCCACCAGGGCCCCCACCGCGGTGAGCCGGCGGAACGAGATCGTCGTGAGGATCAGCCGTCCGCCCGGGCGGTGCTCGGGATGGCCGGAGACGCGGATCAGCGGGACCACCTCAACGGCGGACCCGGGGCCGATCGCGTAGAGCGGGAGCGGGAGGAAGGCCAGGGCGGCCGCCGCGGCGATCGCCGGGAGGAGCCACCGGAGCCGACCGATCCACCCGCGCATCGCGCGGCATCCTACGGACGGCGGGCGGCGGTCGCCGCCTCCCACCCGGGGGAACCGCCGGCGGTACGCTCCGGTCGGAAGGGTCGTGGAGTACCTGCTCGTCGTCGCCGTGGCCGCCCTCGCCGGGTACCTCGCCTACCGGGTCTCGGTCTCGCTGGGTCGGCGGGTCGCGGGCGACGAGGTGCTGCAGGTGCCGCCGCCCACCCGGCGGACGACGGGCGCCGCGGGGCCCGTCGGGGACCCGGGGACGCCGCACCCGATCGGCGCGGACCCGGGGACGCCCGACCCTGTCGCCGGGGCCCCGGGGACGCCGCACCCGGTCGCGGCGCCGACCGGGGGGG
>DATLZM010000459.1:0-1314 GCA_035573995.1 Actinomycetota bacterium
TGGACGTTCCGCGAGTTCGTGAACACCCGCTTGGCCTCCGAGAGCGCCACCCGGTCGCCGAGCCCGGCCCGCCGGACCCGTTCCCGCAGCGCGGGCTCGTCGGGGCCCGCCCCGACGAGCACCAGCCGGACGTCCGAGCGGACGTGTCGCATGGCCTCCACCGCGAGCCACTGCCGCTTGAGCGGCTCGAGCCGGCTGGGGAACAGGACGTGGTCGCCGTGGCCCTCGGGCTCCATCCCGAGGAGCGCCTCGGTCAAGGGCGAGCGGTGGTAGAGCGGCTCCGAGGAGATCCGGAGCGAGTCCCAGAGCCGGCGCTGCACGTTCCGGGAGTTCGTGAACACGCGCTTCGCCTCCGAGAGCGCCATCCGGTCGGCCCGACGGATCATGTCGCGGACCGCCGGGCCCTCCTCCTGCCGAGAGAGGTCGGCGAACTCGGGGTGGTCCCAGAGCTCGTAGGCCGAGCGGTGCTGGTGGATCAGCCACACGATCTTCCGCTCGTGGCGGACGAGGTAGGCCGGGAACTTGAGGGCGATCACGGCGTCGATCGGGAGGCCGTTCGACTCCGAGAGGTCCAGGGCCCGCCACACGGCCATCTGGTGCACGAGCTCGGTCGCGGGGTACCACTTCCCCGCCACCGCGACGATCTCGGCCTCGTGCCCGGCGGCCACGAGCGCGCGGCAGAGCGCCTCGGTGTGGGTCTCGGCCCCGCCGCGGACGAACGGGGTCTGGGGGTGGACGACCGCGATCCTCACGGGCCGCCCCCTCCGGGCCCGGCGGGGCGCCCCCCCACGGTGCCCGCGCGCCCCGCCGGGGGCCGGCGGTCACCCGGGGTCCTCACGCCTCCTCCCCAGGGCCGGCGCCTCCCCGCTCGCCCCGGGCCTCCCGGAGCCTCGCCACCTCGGCCTCGGCCTCTGCCACCCGGGCCGCCAGGGCCGCCGTGAGCTCCGCGAGGTCGCCCAGGAGCCGGTCGTAGCGCCGGGTGATGGGCCGGAGGAGGCGGAACAGCCGGACCTTGAGGCGTCGCCGCCACCGCGAGATCGAGGCGAGGTTCGGCTCGCCCCGCGGGACCGGCGACCGCTCGTCGGCCCGGAGCAGCACCGCCAGGTCGTGGAGCGCGTCGCGGGCCTCGGCGGCGGTCATCCGCCGGAGCCTCGTGGCCTCCTCCGCCCAGTACAGCTCCCGGGCGAGCGCCGCCCGGACGGGATCCTCCCGATCCGCCATCGGCCCCGAGCGTACCGCGGCGTCCGGGGGCGGGGCGCGAGGGCCCGCGCTCCGGCGGCCGCCGGCCCCGGGCCGCTCACCCCGGCACCTGGG
>DATLZM010000460.1:0-3399 GCA_035573995.1 Actinomycetota bacterium
GCCGACGCGCACCTTCATCCTCAGGCCACCTCCGTCTCGGCGCGGAGCTGGTCGATCAGGGCGGAGGCCTCCGCCACGGACAGGCTCCGCAGCCAGTCCTCCACGCGGCCCTGGCGCTGCGCCATCGAAGCCCCGAGCCGGCGGAACGAACCGTCCATGAACCGGGTGAAGTAGCCGGCCCGGCCCAGGAGCAGCAGGGCATACCGCACCTGCTTCTCGGTCGCCACCTCCATCACCTCCTCGGGCCCGGACCCTCCGGGCTCCCGGTGTCATTCTCGCTTACGGACCGGGGGCGTGTCAAGGTCCATGACGGGTCTTGTCACTCTATTTCAGGCGTCTCACCCGGGCCGGTGTGGCGCCATCGCCAGTGGGCGACGCCGTCGACGGCGGCCGCCACGTGCGCGAACTCGGGGTCCTGGAGGGTGGTCCACCGAGCCCGGTCCCACCCGACGAGCTCGGCCGCCGAGTCGTAGATCTCGGCGAGGTAGGGAATCTCGTGCTCGACCACATAGGCCCACACGTCCAGCCACCGCCAGCGCGCCAGCGGCCACGCCTCCCGGACGACGGAGAGCGACCGCCCGGCCTCGATGCGGCAGCGCCGACCCACCGCCTCCTCCGCCCGGAGCCCGACGAAGACGAGGTCGTACCCCTCCTCCGCCATCCGAGGGAGGAGGCCGCCGATCATCTCCCGACCCAGCACGTTGCGAGCCCGGCGCCCCAGGCGCTGGTAGCTCGGCGACGTCTCGACGCGGAGCCGGCGGGCCCCGAGGCCGCGCGCGTTGGCCAGGATCCGCTCATGGATCGGTCGGGGCACGAAGAACGGGCCGTAGTCCCAGTGCAGGACCTCCACCTCCGGGTCGCAGCGGAGTACGAGGTGGACGAGGACCGTCGAGTCCTTGCCGCCGGAGAAGGCCACGAAGGGCCGCCGCGCCACCGCGAGCTCTCGACGGATCGCCCGTAGTGTCTCTGCGACCAGCCGACGGTAGCCCGGCTCCCTCGCCCACGAGCCGAACGTCCGGCGCCAACGCTCATCCACCACGCCGCTCCCGGAAGCCCCACCAGCTGCTCCGGCTGCGGAGCAGACGATCGGGGTACCGCTCGTCGAGGCGGCTGAGCCGATGATGCGCGTCCCTCTTCGGCTGCACGCCCGGCAGCAGCCGGAGCCCACCCTTCGCCCCGATGTGATGGACGGACACAGGGCGCGGGTGCCGCACGACCCTCCATCCCCCCCACCGGATCCGGAGCGAGAGCTCGATGTCGTCGAGGTAGTCCGAGCCGTGGCCGCCCACCCGCCAGTAGACCTCTCGGCGCACGAGCATCCCTCCGCCCATGCCGACGGGGTCCGGTGGCTCCCGGAGCCAGCCCGGCCGGAGCGGGAGCGAGACCAGACCGACCTCCTCCTCCAGCGCGGTCGCGAGCAGCGCCGCGCGATCCTCGGCGAACGCCGCCACCAGCTCGCTGTCGTCGTCCAGGAACAGGATCAGATCCGTCTCGAGCGCCGCCGCTCCGACCCGGCGCCGTGGCCCGGGCCATCCCGGTGCCATGCGGATCACGGTCACGCCCTCCGGCAGCTCCGCAGGGGGGTCGGACTGGTCGACCACGACGACGGCGGCGGCCGCTGCGTGTCGCGCCACGGATCGGAGGGCGCGCTCGAGCCAGCGGGGGCGCTGATATGTGGGGATCACCACACCCAGGCTAGCCGCCATGGAACCGCTCCCGGAGCACGCGCCGTGGTGGGCCTCCGAAGTCGACCTCGGCGCCGGGCGGAGCGCAGAGCTCCACCGAATCCCGGGACCAGTACGGCGGGCGCCACGCGAGCGGCACGGCCTCGCTGTACCGCGCGAGGAAGCGCACCGGGATCGGGCGCATGGCCCGACCATCCGCGACCACCGAGCGGTCCTCGGCGACCTCCTCCACGCGCACGTCGAGGACGTGCCCCCATCCCACCCGGACGTCGTTGCCGAGCCCGACGAGGTCGGCGAGGAGGTCGGCGGCGACCGCCGGGTCCCCCCATGCCCAGAACTCGGCGTACTCCGCCGCCACGTACACCCACCGCAGCTGCCACGACCGGTAGGGACCGATCCCGTAGCGGATGCGCCGCTTCGGGAGGCCCGGATCCGGGCGGGAGTAGTAGTCGAGCGTCCCGTAGCGAGGCTCGGGGCCGAAGAAGGCGACCGAGGCGAACTTCAGGCCGGCCCGACTGTAGACGGCCTCGGCGTAGGCCTCCATGCCGGGCAGGGACGCAACGTCCGCCGGCGTGAACGTCGGCAGGTCGTAAATCGCCTCCCCCAGCACGCGGGCCGCCGCGAGGTGGAGCAGGACCGAGTCGAAGTGGACCCAGGGATGGTTCAGGGCGACCGGCGCGCCCAGCCTCAGGACGACGTGGTACGGACGCCTCATGCCCTGAGCCGGCCCCCGAGATCGCCGAGGACCTCCGCGACGGCCTCCCTCCGGTCGTCGAGGTACGCGAGGTACGGGCCGGCGTCGGGGACGCCCTCGTATGCGAGCCGCACCTCCCCGTAGCCGGAGCTGGACTTCCCGCCGATGTACGGCTCCTCCCGCCACAGCTCGATGGCCCTCCCCAGGCAGGCCGCCTCGAGCTCGCTCGCCTGGACCAGCGCGAACCCATGGGTGAACAGCGTGCCCCCGACGAAGGCCTCGAAGTCCACCTTCATCTGCGTCGCCGGCTCCTCGGCGGCGCGCTCCTCCCGCAGGTCGTCGCGACGGGTCGCGAAGGCCACGTCCGTGAACGACCGCACCGGCTGCTCGGCCCGGGCGTCCTGAGCCAGCCAGTCCGGGAGGTACGCGCGGTACTCCGCGCAGACGGGCATCGCGTGCCGGACGCGGAGGCAGCCGGGGATCATCTGGTTGGCGATCGAGCAGCCGAACAGGCCGATCGCCGGTACCGCCCGCCGCACCGAGCGCCGGAACTCGAGCTCGATGATGCCGCTCACGTCGTCCGTGGACTCCAGCACCCCGCCCGAGAACAGCGCGTGGTGGAGCCTCGGCGCGACCTCCTCGAGCCCGAGCCTGGCGACCAGGTCCCGCATCACGAGCCGGCGCAGGTAGCCACGGATCGCGTTCCCGCTCACGAACGGCAGCCGCACGTGGCGCTGCTGGAGCGGGTCCCAGTGCGTGATCGACCGCAGCACGGGGGTCGACCCCGTCTTCTCGTCGCCCCCGTGGTGGATGGGGGAGAGCGCCTCGATCGTCCCCTCGATCCGGATCACCATCAGCCCCTCCTCTCCTTCGCTCGCACCACGGCGGCCATCGCGATCGGCACGTGCTCGCTGTAGACGAGGTCGAGCGCTGCGGCCTCGTGCGGCCGCAGCCGCTCGACGAGCTCCAGCGCCTCGGGCGGCAGCGACTGGAGCCCGAAGTGGTTGCACAGGCGGGACA
>DATLZM010000461.1:0-4571 GCA_035573995.1 Actinomycetota bacterium
CGGGTGCGGCCCGGCCCGGCCTCCGCCGAGCGCCCCCAGGGCCAGGGCGGCGAGCACCACGACGGGGAACGGCGCCCCCAGCAGGGACAGGGAGACGAAGGCGGCCGCCGCCACCGCCCACATCGCCCGGGTCTCGAGCCCCCGGCGAGCCACGGCGACGAGCGCCGCCCCCACGATCCCCACCACCGCCGCGGCCAGGCCCCCGAACACCGCCTGGAGCGAGGGCAGGTTCCCGTGCACGGCGTAGAGCCAGGAGAGCCCGAGGAGGAGGACGGAGGCGGGGAGGACGAACAGGACCCCGGCCAGGACCCCGCCGGCCCAGCCGTGGAGGAGCCAGCCGACGTAGATCGCGAGCTGGGTGGCCTCGGGGCCCGGCAGCAGCATGCAGAAGGAGAGCGCGTGGAGGAAGCGGCCCTCGTCGATCCAGCGCCGCCGCTCCACGAGCTCCCGGTGCATGATCGCGATCTGCCCCGCCGGCCCGCCGAAGTTGATGAACCCGAGCTTCGCCCAGAAGCGAACGGCGTCCCGGAACGGCACGGCGGGCGTCGCCTCCGCGCCCACGCCCGGAGCCTACCGGAGCCCTCCCGGGCCGGGCCGAGCGGGGCGGTCGCACCTCGCCCGTAGAATGACCGCGTGGGCACCGACCGGCTCGTGATCCACGGCGCCCGTGAGCACAACCTGAAGAACGTCACGCTCGAGCTCCCCCGTGACAAGCTGATCGTGTTCACGGGCCTCTCCGGCTCCGGGAAGTCGTCGCTCGCCTTCGACACGATCTACGCCGAAGGCCAGCGGCGCTACGTGGAGTCGCTCTCGGCCTACGCCCGGCAGTTCCTGGGGCAGATGGAGAAGCCCGACGTCGACTTCATCGAGGGCCTCTCCCCGGCGATCTCGATCGACCAGAAGTCGGCGTCGAAGAACCCCCGTTCGACGGTGGGGACCATCACCGAGGTCTACGACTACCTCCGGGTCCTCTACGCCCGGATCGGGCACCCCCACTGCCCGCGGTGCGGTCGACCCATCGGGCGGCAGACCCCCGAGCAGATCGTCGACCAGGTGATGCAGCTCCCGGAGGGCACCCGGTTCCAGGTGCTCGCGCCGGTGGTCCGGGGGCGGAAGGGGGAGTACGAGCGGCTCCTGGCCGAGCTCGCCCGGAAGGGCTTCGTCCGGGCCCGGATCGACGGCGAGGTGCGGGACCTGTCCGAGCCGATCCGCCTGGACCGCTACTACAAGCACACGATCGAGGTCGTCGTGGACCGCCTGGTGGCCAAGCCCGGGATCCGGCGGCGGGTCGCCGACTCCATCGAGCAGGCCCTCCAGCTCGCCGAGGGGATCGCGGCGGTGGCGGTCCAGACCGACGGGCGGGAGGAGGTCCAGACCTTCTCCCAGGACCTGGCCTGCACGAACTGCGGCCTCTCCTTCGACGAGCTCCAGCCCCGGAACTTCTCGTTCAACTCGCCCTACGGCGCCTGCCAGACCTGCGACGGCCTGGGGACCCGGCTCGAGGTGGATCCCGAGCTGGTCGTGCCGGACCCCGACCTCTCGGTGGCGGAGGGGGCGATCGCGCCCTGGGCCGGCTCGCGCCTGGAGTACTGGGACCGGGTGCTCGAGGCGGTGGCCGAGGCCCACGGGTTCGACCTCCGGACCCCCTGGCGGGAGCTCCCGAAGGAGGCCCGGGACGTCCTGCTGTACGGGAGCGACGAGGAGATCTACGTCCGCTACCGGAACCGCTACGGGCGGGTCCGGGCCTACTGGACCACCTACGAGGGCGTGATCCCCAACGTCGAGC
Organism: Actinomycetota bacterium; assembly: GCA_035573995.1. Classification (GTDB taxonomy): domain Bacteria; phylum Actinomycetota; class UBA4738; order UBA4738; family HRBIN12; genus DATLZM01. Next base: position 1,787 of record DATLZM010000461.1, read on the forward strand.
GGCGGCACGCCGAGACCGACTCCGACGCCCAGCGGGAGCGCCTCGAGCAGTACATGCGGGAGGTGCCCTGCCGGGCCTGCGGCGGCGCGCGCCTGCGGCCGGAGTCGCTCGCGGTCACGGTGGGCGGGCTCAACATCGCCCAGCTCACCGCGCTCTCGATCCGGGAGTGCCTTCGGTTCGTGGACACCGTGGAGCTCTCCGAGCGGGAGCGGATGATCGCCGAGCGGCTCCTCAAGGAGATCCGGGCCCGCCTCGGGTTCCTGGTGGACGTCGGGCTCGACTACCTCACGCTCGACCGGGCGTCGGCGACGCTCGCGGGCGGCGAGGCCCAGCGGATCCGGCTCGCCACCCAGATCGGGAGCGGCCTGGTCGGGGTCCTCTACATCCTCGACGAGCCCTCGATCGGCCTCCACCAGCGCGACAACCGCCGGCTGATCGACACGCTCCTCCGCCTGCGGGACCTGGGGAACACGCTGATCGTCGTGGAGCACGACGAGGCCACGATCCAGGCCGCCGACCACGTCGTGGACATCGGCCCCGGGGCCGGCGCGGAGGGCGGCGAGATCGTCTACTCGGGACCGCTCGAGGGGCTGCTCCGGGAGGAGCGCTCGCTCACCGGCGCGTTCCTCTCGGGGCGGCGGCGGATCCCGGTGCCGGAGCGGCGGCGGGCGCCGACCGGGCGGTGGCTCCGCCTGGAGGGCGCCCGGGAGCACAACCTCAAGGACATCACGGTCGAGATCCCGCTCGGCCTGTTCGTCTGCGTGACGGGGGTCTCGGGCTCGGGGAAGTCGACGCTCGTCCAGGAGGTCCTCCTCCGGGCCCTGACGCAGAAGATCCACCGGTCGAAGGCCCTGCCCGGGAAGCACCGACGCCTGGTCGGGTGGGAGCAGATCGACAAGGTGATCGACATCGACCAGTCGCCGATCGGGCGCACGCCGCGGTCGAACCCCGCGACCTACACCGGGGTCTTCGACCACATCCGCCGGCTGTTCGCCCAGGTGCCCGAGGCCAGGGTCCGCGGCTACCTCCCCGGGCGGTTCTCGTTCAACGTCCGGGGCGGGCGGTGCGAGAACTGCGCCGGGGACGGGCAGATCAAGATCGAGATGCACTTCCTGCCCGACGTCTACGTCACCTGCGAGGTCTGCAAGGGCCGGCGGTACAACCGGGAGACGCTCGAGGTCCGGTACAAGAACCGGAGCATCGCCGACGTCCTCGAGATGAGCGTGGACGAGGCCCTGGAGTTCTTCCGGAACATCCCGGTGATCGCCCGCCACCTCCAGACGCTGGCCGACGTGGGCCTGGGCTACATCAAGCTGGGGCAGCCAGCGCCCACGCTCTCCGGGGGGGAGGCCCAGCGGATCAAGCTCGCCGCCGAGCTCCAGAAGCGGGCCACCGGGAACACGTTCTACGTCCTCGACGAGCCCACCACCGGCCTCCACTTCGAGGACATCCGCAAGCTGCTCGCGGTGCTCCAGCGGCTCGTCGACGCGGGGAACACGGTGGTCGTGATCGAGCACAACCTGGACGTGATCAAGACCGCGGACTGGATCATCGACCTCGGCCCCGAGGGCGGGGACGCGGGCGGCGAGGTGGTGGCCGCCGGTCCCCCGGAGGAGATCGTCCTCGAGCCGCGCTCGCACACCGGCCGGTTCCTGGCCCAGGTCCTGGGCGCGCTCCCGCTCGAGGCGGCCGCGGCCCGCTGAGGGCCCCTCGGGGCTCCGGCGGGCCTCGCTTGCTAGTATCGCGCCCGCTGTGTCCAGGAGGCCCGCCGTGCTCGCGCTCGCCCTCGGCCTGCTCGCCGCGGCCTGCGGGCGGCCCCCCGAGGCCGAGGTCGAGCTCGGCCGCGGGCGGGCCTTCGTGCCGATCGTCGTCGACGCCGTGAGCGACGTGGGTCGGTTCCCCTCCGTCGCGGTGGGCGCCGACGGCCAGCCGGTCGTGGTGGCCTTCGCCTTCCAAGAGCCCACGGAGCCCGGGCAGGTGCCCGAGACCCGCCCCCTCGACGCCCCCACCGTGCCGGCGGTGGCGATCGACGCGCGGCGGGACGGCTCCTGGGTCCGGGGCGGGGTGGCGATGGCGGTCGATGCGCCGGTGCCCGTGCCCTTCGGGCCGCAGACCGTCGACGCGCTCGCCTCGATGGCGCCGGGGAACGTGAACGGGACGGACCTCGTCGTGGACGCGCAGGGCGGCCTCCACGTCGCGTGGGTCGCCGATACCGGGGTCTGGTACGCCGCGGGCGACGGGACGTCGTTCTCGGTGGAGCAGGTGCGGAGGGTCCGACCGCCCCTGGACCAGGCCGGCGCGCTGGGACCGCCGGCGGTCGCGGTGGACGCCGCGGGGGAGCCCCTCGTGGCGTTCGTCGACGCCACCGGGCCGCGCGCCGAGGTCACGCTCGCCACCCGGACGGGCGGTGCCTGGCGCCGCGAGGTCGTGGCGACCGTCGCGGGGACCGGGGGGCCCGCCGGCGTGGCGGTCCAGGACGGCGAGCCGGTGGTGGCGTTCCTCGACGGGGGCGTGCCCACCGTCGCCCAGCGGACCGCCGGGGCGTGGGGGACGGAGGCCATCGAGGCCGGGGCCGGCGCCACGGCGCTCTCCTTCGCCGCCGGGCCGGAGGGAGGCCTGTACGCCGCGTACGCGGCCGGCGGCGAGGTGCGCCTGGCGAGCTCGGACGGCGGCGGCTGGCGGACCTCCACGGTGGCCCCCGTCGAGGGGGACGTGTCCCGCACCTCGGTCGCCGTGGATGAGCAGGGCACGGCCTGGGTCGCCTGGGACGATGCGGCAGGGGTGC
>DATLZM010000462.1:0-1093 GCA_035573995.1 Actinomycetota bacterium
CGGCTACGCGTTCTGGGCGCGGGGCTTGGCGCCGACGGCGAGGGCCACCAAGGTGAGGTCGGAGCGGAGGACCTTCAGCTCGTCCCGCACCTGGGCCAGCTCGCTCCGCATCTCCTGGCGGAGGGCGGCGATCTCCCCCCGAAGCTCCTGGCGCAGGGCCCCGATCTCCACCCGGAGCTCGTCGCGGGTCTCACCGAGCTTGGCGTCGAACCTTGCTTCGAGGCCGGCGACCGCCTCGCGCATCTCCCGGCGGAACCCGTGGATCAGCAGGCCGACCACGCCGGCCGCCACGGCCACGATCGCCCCGTTGACCAGGCTCTGGACGGGATCCACCGGACCCTCCCCCGGGGAGGTGTGGGCACTGTATCAAGCTGCCCTCCAGATCGGGCCGGCCCGGGGTAATCTCCGCCGTGGGTGCCCGGCTCGGGGCCGGACGGCCCGACCCGGGGGCTAGCTGGCGTGGCGCTGGAGGTGCTCGTCGAGCTTGGAGGCGAGCGCGTCGAGCCCCCCGTCGACGGCGCCCAGGCGCTGCTCGATCGCGACCAGCCGGGTGTCGAGGGACCCGACCGCCTTCTCGAGCGTGCCCATCCGCCTGTCCAGGGCGCCCACGGTCTGGAAGGTGCCCACGGTCTCCTGGAGCCCTGTCATCCGGGCGTCCAGGGACCCCATGATGCGCTGCATGGGCCCGATCTGCCCGAACAGCGAGTCCATCCGGGCGGTCACCTGGCTGCCGAGGGCATCGATCCGCGTCCCGAGGTAGAAGAACGCGCCGAACGAGCCGAGCACCGCGGCTCCGACGAGTCCGATGGCCGTCCAGGTGAGCGCCTCCACGCAACGGACCGTACCACCCGGGTGTGACACGGTGGGAGCCACGCGAACTGGCGGTCGGGGGAGGGCGGCTCCCCGCGGAGAGCGGGCCGGTCAGCGCGCGTAGATCGCGGGCCGGTAGCGGCGGGGATCGCCCCGTCCCCGGATGGGCGGTCGTCCGCCCGACCGACACCCGTCCCGGCCCCTTCCGTGATAGGCTCGCGCGGAACCGCGGCGCACCGGGGGAGCGTCAAGGAACGGGAGCCGCGGGCCGATGGTTGTAGGG
>DATLZM010000463.1:0-4264 GCA_035573995.1 Actinomycetota bacterium
CTACGCGATCCCCGACGAGCTCACGGGCGACGAGCGCTACGGGCCGGGCACGGTGGCGATGGCCAACTCGGGCCCGGACACTGGGGGGAGCCAGTTCTTCATCGTGGCCGGGCCCGGCGGGCACCGCCTGGACGACACGCCGGCCTACACCGTCTTCGGGCGCGTGGTCCGGGGGATGGACGTCGCGGAGCGGATCCTCGCCCTCCCCGTCCGCGACCCCGATGCGGCGCGGGCCGGCGACCTCTCCGCCCAGCGCCCGCGGGTGGCCGTGTACCTCGAACGGGTCCTGATCCGCGAGCGGTAGCCGCGGCCGCCCCGGGTCCGCGGCTCCCATGTCAGTGGGGGCGCGTAGGCTCGGCCCGTCCCATGCGCGGCAGGAGGTACACGGACGCGGAGCTCGCCGCGGCCCTCGCCCGCAGCCGCACGGTGCGCGAGCTGCTCTCCGCCCTCGGGCTCGCCCCGCGAGGGGGCAACTACGAGACCGTGCGCCGGCGAATCGCGGAGCTCGGCCTGGACGCCTCGCACCTCCGGACCGTCCGGCGCGGGCGGGGCCTCGGGGACTGCTCCGACGACGAGATCGCGGAGGCCATCCGCGCGTCCCGTTCGTTCGCCGAGGCCATGCGGCGCCTCGGCCTCCGCCCGGCGCCAACCAGGCGCGCCTCAAGGATCGGGTCGCGGCGCTCGGGGTGGACACGTCGCACCTCCTCGGGCAAGCGTGGGCGAGAGGGGTCCGGCAACCGTATCCCTCGAGGGCGCGTCCCCTCGCGGAGCTCCTCACGGAGGGAACGTTCGTCAAGACCTCCCATCTCAAGCGGAGGCTCATCGCCGAGGGGGCCAAGCAGCGGAGATGCGAGATCTGCGGGTCGGAGAGCTGGAACGGCCGACCCATCCCCCTCGAGCTGGACCACATCAACGGCCGCCGCGACGACAACCGTCTGGAGAACCTGCGGCTGGTCTGTCCGAACTGCCATGCACAGACACCGACGTACCGAGGGAGGAACATCGCGGGAGCGGTCGCCTTCACCGTATGATTGCGTGGGCCCGGGTGCCGGAACAGGCGAGACGGAGGGCCCTTAAAAGGCCTGGCCCGCAAGGGCATGTGGGTTCGAATCCCACCCCGGGCACGGGGAGCACGGGCCGGAGCTCGCGGGCGCGGCCACCCCCAGGCGCTCGGGACGGCCGGGTCAGGATCCCGAGGCCTCCAGGCGCGCCAGGCGCTTGAGCGCCGCGACCTTCTCGGTCCTCCCCGCGCGGGCCTCCGCGAGGGCCCGACGCAGCGACTCGATCGTCGAATCGTAGGTCGCGCGGTCGACCGGGAAGGGCGTGCCGTCCTTCCCGCCGTGGGCCCAGGCGAACGAGAGCGGGTCCCGGACCGAGGCGGGCTCGCCGTAGGTGAGCTCGGCCACGAGCGAGAGGGCCCGGAGCGCCTTCGCCCCGAGCCCGGGCGTCGCGAGGAGGGCGGTGTAGTCCGAGGGCTGGGCCTCGTAGGCGCGGAGGAGCACCCGCTCCAGCCGGTCGGGGTGGAGGTCCGCGAGCCGCGCCGCGTGCCGGTGCGGCATCTCGAGCGAGCGCATCAGCGCCACCTCGCGGACGACCGCGCGCGGCTCCTCCCTGGCCAGGCGCACCGAGATCTCGCGGTTCCCCTCCGCCTCCCCGGCCACGAGGTTCAACACCTCCCGCGACGGATCGCCGGCCACCGCGGCCTGGGGGTCCGAGTCGAACCGCGCCGGGGTCAGCCAGTGGTAGCGCCGCGCCGTGCCCCGCTCCTCGTCCATCCCCTGCTGCACCACCGCCCACGTCCCCTGCGGCGTGAAGAGGAAGGTGTGGTGGTACACCTCGAACCCGTCCTGCACCGCGGCCGAGTCCACCTTGGCCGAGAGGCGGCTCGCCGAGACCAGCGGCTCGGGGTCGAGGCCCAGCCGCTCGCACGCGGCCCGGATCTCGGCCGGCGTCCGACGCGAGGCTCGCCCCTTCCCGCCGGCCACGACGAGGCCCGCGTCCCCGGTGAGCCCCCGCAGGCCCTCCTTCAGCGCCCCGCACACGGTCGTGGTGAGTCCGCTCGAGTGCCAGTCGAACCCCAGGACGCATCCGAACGCCTGGAACCAGAAGGGGTCCGAGATCCTCCGCAGGAGGCCGACGGGGCCCTCCTCCGAGACGATGGCGAGCGAGACCTCCCGGGCCAGGAGGGTCATCCGCTCGAAGAGCCACCGCGGGGCGCGCCCGCCGTGGAGCGGGAGGTCGGCCGTCCCCGTGCGCATCCCGGGAGCAGCTTACGCCGTGCCCCGTCGCCCGCGGCGCTCAGGAACCCGCCGCCACGGGCCTCCGTCGGGGCCGCAGGGCGAGGAGCGGGAGCCCGGACAGGCCGCCGATATCGGGCGACGCGCCTCCCCGCGAGGGTTCCGGCGTGGGCGATGGCACCGGGCTCGGCTCGGGCGAGGGCGACGGTTCGGGCGACGTCGTCGGAGACGGTTCCGGCGAGGGCGACGGCGAGGGTTCCGGGGTGGGCGAGGGGCTCGGCGAGGGTGTCGTCGACGGCGAGGGTTCGGGCGAAGGGGTGGGCGAGGGCGAGGGCGAAGGCGTCAGCGAGGGCGAGGGCGACGGGCTCGGCTCGGGCGAGGGCGAGGGCGACGGGCTCGGCTCGGGCGAGGGCGAAGGCGACGGGCTGGGTTCGGGCGAGGGCGAAGGCGACGGGCTGGGTTCGGGCGAAGGACTCGGCTCCGGGGAAGGCGACGGCTCGGGCGTGGGGGACGGCTCGGGCGTGGGCGACGGCTCGGGTGATGGCTCCGGGGAGGGCTCGGGGCTCGGCTCGGGCGATGGCTCTGGGGACGGCTCCGGAGAAGGAGCCGGGGACGGCTCAGGGCTCGGTTCGGGCGACGGCTCGGGGCTCGGCTCCGGAGACGGAACCGGGGATGGAGATGGGACGGGCGACGGCACCGGCGAGGGTTCCGGGCTGGGGCTCGGGCTGGGGGACGGCAGCGCCTCTCCCACCACGTCCCCCAGGAGCGTCTCCACGACGGGGACGGCCTCCGGGGGGATCTCGCGGAGCAGCGGGGTGAGCTCCCGCTCGATCATCGCGTCGAGCACCGACACGTCCACGCCCGCCACCTGCGCCGCCACGCGCTGGATGGCGAGGTCGCCCAGCGCGGCGATGATCTGCTCGGGCGGCGCGTCCTGTTGGATCGCCTGGGTGAGCTCCTCCAGGCTGTGGACGGCGGCTCGCAGGTACCCCATCCCGCTCCCGACCCGGGCGGGCGGCACGAGCACCGTCCGGGCGACGAGGATCGCGAGGAGCACGACGCTCGCGGCCGCGGCGCCCTGGAGCCGCGCGTACCACTTCTCGACCGGCCGGGGCTCGGAGGTCGAGAGCAACACGGCCCGCGCCAGCCGGTCGCTCGAAGCCGCCCCCGCCTCGGCCCGGGCCAGGGCCTCCGCCTGCCCGGCCTCCCGCGCCTCGGTCTCCTGCGCCTCCCCCGCCGGCGGGCCGCACAGGGTCAGGAGCACGAACTCGAGGGCCTGGAGCCCCGCGCTCTCCTCGAGGGAGACGTCGGCCCCGACCTCATCGGCCCGCACCTGCCCCGGCTCGGCGCCGAGCAGCACGACCTTGGCCCCGGGCGCCCGGGCCTTGATCTCCCGCGCGACCGGCTGACCCCGGGCGGTGGCGAGCCGCTCCTCCAGGACGACCGCGTCGGGCCGGAACCTGCCCGACAGGCGGAGCACCTCCGCCGGGGTCGCCGCCTCCCCGACCACCTGGAACCGCTCGGGGTCGAGGAAGAACCGGATCAGGCTGCGCTGGAGGGGGCGCCGGTGCGCGACGATCACCCGGACGCGGCCGACCTCGTTCGGCATGCTCCCGGTCTCCCTCGCAAGTCGTCCCCGTGTGCAGGCGAGCCTATACCGCGAGCAGCTCGGGAGGTACGGTCCGTCCGGGGTATCTTTGGCCCTCCCCCGGGCGGAGGGAACACCCCCCGGAAGGAGGGGAGGACGGCGGCCCGGCGGGGTCCGGGGAGGGATGGAACCCGGGGCGGCCGGGAGGGCGGTCCGGGAGGCGGACGGTGAACGAGGACGAGGCCAGGTCGCTGCTCGCGCGGAGGCTCCAGATCCTCCTGATGCTCCCCTACGAGGAGCTCGTCGAGCGCTTCCTCGACCGCACCGAGGCGTACGAGGCGGTCGGTCCCACCGGGACCAGTTACCGGGTCGAGATCTCGGGCCGGTGGGAGGACGACCGGCGGACCCTCCGCGTGGTCGGGTCCATCGAGGACGGGCG
>DATLZM010000464.1:0-5044 GCA_035573995.1 Actinomycetota bacterium
CGAGCGTCCGCGCGAGCGCGACGCCCTGCGGGGCCTCGGTGCCCGGGCCGAGCCCCACCAGCGCGGCGACGGCGGGCTTACCCCCGAGCGCCTCGAGCGCGGCGCGGGCCACCGCCGGCTCCGGCGGCTTGGAGACGAGGAGCAGCACCTCCGTCCGCTCATCCGCCGAGAGGGCCCCGAGGCCGGCCCGGGTCATGAGGCCGCCCACCGCGGCCGTCAGGTCGCGCCCCCCGACCCCGACGACCGCCGACACCCCCGCCCCCCACCGGTCGAGCAGCGCCATGCACTCCTGCGCCCCGGTCCCCGCCGCCGCCACGATGCCGACCGGGCCGGGCCCCACCGCGTTCGCGAAGCCCAGCCCCACCCCGCCCAGCCACGCGGTGCCCGCGCCCGGCCCCATCACCAGGAGCCCGAGGTGGGCGGCCCGGCGCTTCAGCGCGACCTCGTCCTCGAGCGGCACGTTGTCGCTGAAGAGCAGCACGTGGAGCCCGCGGCTCAGCGCCTTGTGGGCCTCCATCGCCGCGTAGGGCCCGGGCACCGAGACGAGGGCGAGGTTGGCCCCGGGGAGGACCTCGACGGCCTCGTCCAGGGTCCGGGGCGCGCGGGGCGCGGTCCCCGCGCGATCCCGCCGCTCCCCGGCCAGGCGGCGCTCCGCGGCCCCCAGCGCCTCCTCGGCGGCCGCGGCGTCCTCCGCGACGACGGCCAGCACGAGGTCGTTGGCCCGGACGTCCTCGAGGGCGCCGGGCTCCACGCCCCGCTCCACGAGCTCGTCGCGGTTGGCCTCCGTGCCCATCACCGCGGAGGCGAACGAGACGCCGATCACCTCGTCCATCGCCCGCGTCACCGACATCAGGAGGACCGAGTCGACGTAGGTGTCCCGGTGGACGCGGACCCGGGAGACGCTCACGGCGCCTCCGCGACGCGGGCGGCGGCCCGGCGCACCACCCGCGTCCCATGGGTCCCGGCCAGCGCGGCCAGGGCTCGGCGGGTCGAGGTGATGATGGCCCGCCGTCCGCCGCCCTCGACGAACCGGATCGCCGCCAGGACCTTGGGGCCCATGCTCCCGGCGGGGAACTGCCCGTCGTCGAGGTGGCGGCGGAGCTCGTCCGCCGTCACCTCGCCGAGCGGCCGCTCGCGGGGGGTGCCGAAGTCGAGCGCCACGTGGTCGACCCCGGTGAGCAAGAGCAGCGTGTCGGCCCCGATCGCCGAGGCCAGGCGCTCGGCCGCGAGGTCCTTGTCGATCACGGCGTCCACCCCCTCGAGCCGGCGGCCCCTGCGGACCACGGGGATGCCGCCGCCGCCCGCCGCGATCACCGTGAAGCCGCGGTCGACGAGCTCGGCGATGGCGTCGGCCTCCACGATCGCGCGCGGCTCGGGGGAGGGGACGACCCGCCGCATCCCGCGGCCGGCGTCCTCGCGCACCACCCACCCCCGCCGCCGCGCGAGCCGGCGGGCGGTCGGCGGATCGAAGAACGGCCCGATGGGCTTGGAGGGCGCGGCGAACGCCGGGTCGTCGCGGTCCACCTCCACGTGGGTCACGACCACCGCCACCGGCTCCCCCGTGGCGTCGGCGATCGCGCCCCCCAGCACGTGGCCGATCTGGCCCTGGGTCATCGCTACGAGGACGTGGAGCGGCAGGGGCGGGACCATCCGCGCCCCCTCCTCCTGCTGGATCGCGAGGTTCCCGACCTGCGGGCCGTTCCCGTGCGTGAGCACGGTCCGCCACCCGGCGCGGATCACGCCCGCCACGGCCCGGGCCATCCGCCGGGCGTTCGCCCGCTGCTCCTCGATGGTGCCGGCCTCGCCCTCGCCGGTGAGGACGTTGCCTCCGAGGGCGATGACGACGGTGCCGCTCACGGCTGCCGCAGCGTGAGCCAGATCAGCCGCGCCGGCCGCGCCCCCGGGTTCCGCCAGCGGTGGGGGCGGTCGGTCCGGAAGTGGAACGCGTCCCCCCGCCGGAGCACGTGCCGCCCGCCCTCGACCTCGAACTCCATCGCGCCCTCGAGGACGAACACGAGCTCCTCCCCAGGGTGCTCCATCGGGCGGGGGCCGCTGTCGGCGCCGGGCTCCACGGTCGCCACGGCCCCGGCGAGGAAGAACCGCCCGTAGGGGCCGCTGATGCCCTCGAGGCGGATCCCGCGCTTGGAGGTGAAGACCCCCGGCCGCTCCCCGGCACGGATCACCACCGCGGGCTCGGCCGGCCCTTCCTCCACGAAGAACGACACCGGGCGGTTCAGGGCCTGCGCCAGCTTCATCAGCGTGGCGATCGTGGGCACCATGCCGTTGCGCTCGATCTTGTGGATCGCCGCGGCCGAGACCCCGGAGCGGTCGGCGAGCTGCTGGAGCGACAGCCGCTTCTGCCGGCGGAGCTGCCGGATCTTGGGACCGATCGCCTCGATCACGTCCTGCATCCGTGACCCCCGGTTGAGCCCGGGCCGCGCGCCCGGCTAGAGTGGTATATGCCTCGTTCAATATAGTGGATGCGACGGAGCGGCGGAAGCCGCGGGAGGGAGCGGCGTGAGCGAGCGGGTCGTCGTCATCGGAGGCGGGGCCGCCGGGATCGGGGCCGCCGGGGCCGCCAAGCAGACCGACCCCGACCTCGACGTGGTCGTCTTCACGGAGTACGAGGACGCCGCGTACAGCCCGTGCGGGATCCCCTACGTGCACGGGCGGGAGATCGAGAGCTTCGAGAAGCTCTTCCTCCAGGGGAAGGAGCACTACGAGCAGATCGGGATCGACATCCGCTACGAGACCCTCGTCACCTCCATCGACCTCGACCGACGGGAGGTCACGGTCCTGCCGCGCGGGGACCTCGCGTTCGACACCCGGCGCCACCGGGAGCTCCTCGAGCGCGTCTACGGCGAGGGGGAGCGGGTCGGCTTCGACCGCCTCGTGATCGCCTCGGGCTTCGACTACGAGGCGCCGGACCTCCCCGGGGCGGACCTCGACGGGCTCTACTACGTGAAGAACATCCGGCGGGCGATGGAATGGGACCGGGTCCTCGAGGGGGCGCGGACCGCGGTCGTGCAGGAGGCGACGCCCCTCGGCCTCGAGATGGTGACGGCCCTGGCCCACCGGGGGATCGAGACCCACCTGGTGGACCCGCGGCCCTGGCCCCTCGCGGACGTGGGCGACCCCGACATCATGCAGCCGGTGGAGGAGTCCTGGGTCGAGATGGGCGTCAAGCTCCACCTGAACACCGCGGTGGAGGGCTACGTCGGGGACGGGCGGGTGCGGGCCGTGCGCACCACGGAGGGGGAGATCCCGGCCGACGTGGTCGTGGTCTGCACGCACAAGCGGCCGAACAACGCGCTCGCCCGGCGGGCCAGGATCCCCCTGGGGTCGACCGGCGGGATCATCGTCGACGAGCGGATGGCCACCGACGTCCCCGGGGTGTGGGCCGCCGGGGACTGCGCCGAGATCCCCCACGAGCTGGCCCGGATCCCGCTCACCGGGCTCACCGGCAGCCACGCCTACGCGCAGGGCAAGGTGGCCGGGACGAACCTCGCGGGCGGGGACCGGACGTACCAGCCGGTGTACGTGCCCTGGGGGATGGTGGCCGGGACCTGGATGATCGGGGGCGCCTCGTTCGGCGAGACCACCGCGCGGGCCCTAGGGATCCCCCACGTCGTGGGCGTGGCGGAGGGCATCTCCCGGGCCCGGTACTACCCTGGGGTGCGGAAGATCCGCGTGAAGCTGCTGTTCGACCCGGACGAGCACCACCTGCTCGGCGCGCAGATGGTGGGGGGCGAGGGGATAAAGGAGCGGGCGGACTTCCTCGGGATGTGCATCCGGCTCCGGGCCCGGGCCGAGGACCTGGCGACGATGGAGAACGTCTACTCGCCGCCCATCGGGGCCCTGAACGAGCCGATCGCGCTCGCCGCCCAGCAGGGCGTGGCGGCCCTGGCGGGGAGGGGCTGATGTCGCCCGCCGCCTGGCTCCGCCGCCGCGCCGAGGACGCGCTGCTCGAGGCGGCCCAGGCGGAGATGGCCCGCCGGGCCGGGAGGCCGGCCCGGCCCGCCCGCCGCGGGCCCGCGGGGTTCTTCTGGCGGCGGGTGTTCGTCCCCGCGTACCGGCTCCTGCCCTGGCGGCTCCGGTGGTGGGTGCTGCGGACGCTGCCCGGGAGCCACCGGCGGCGGTGGCGGGGGCGGGGTCCGCCCCGGCCCCGACCGGCCCTCGGTGCGTGACGGCTCGGGTAGCGAGACGGGAAGGAGGGTGTGCCGTGGCGGAGATCGTCGGTGAACGGGTGCGGCCCGGCGACGCGATCGTCGACTACGAGGAGAAGGTCTTCCCCGACATCCAGGCCGAGCCGGGGGAGAAGGCGTACGTCTTCATCCACAGCGTGCCGTTCGAGAGCTCGGTGTCGCTCGTGAACCTGCTCACGGCGACGCGCCTCGTCCGCAAGGGGTTCGACGTCAGCATCATCCTGTTCGGCCCGGGCTCCCTGATCGCCTCGGCGACCCGGGGGTTCCCCAAGGTCGGCGACGAGGCCTTCCCGGGTCACCTCAACATCAACAAGCAGCTCCAGACCATCATGGACGAGGGCGGGAAGGTGTACGCGTGCCGGTTCTCGGCGGCGGCGCTGTACGGGATGCGGGAGACCGACTTCATGGAGGGGGTGAAGCCGATCCACCCGCGGGACGTGCTGGACGCCGCCCTGCAGGCCTACCGCGAGAAGGCCTTCGTGATGAACACGTGGAACCTGTGAGCGCGACGCCGCCCGTCCCGGGAGCCCCGGTGGAGCCCGCCGGGGCTCCCGGCCTCCGCGACCTCGTGCGCCGGTGGGAGGAGGCCGAGCGCCGGCTCTACCCCGGGATGCTCTCCGACCCCGACGGGACCGTCGCGCGGATGCGGGCGGTCGCCGCGATCGTCGAGGAGCTCCGGCGGATCGAGGACGGCGAGGCCCTCGCGCGGGCCTGGGGGCGCGCGGCCGAGCTGGCGCGGGGGGCCCTCCGGGGCCGCGCCGCGGCCTTCGGGGAGTGGGAGCTCGGGGTCCTGGCCGGCGCCGCGTTCGCGCTCCGGCACCGGGAGCTCGCGGCGGAGG
>DATLZM010000465.1:0-6859 GCA_035573995.1 Actinomycetota bacterium
CGGTCCGCCCCGCGAGCCGCAGGGCCGCCTCGGCCCCGGCGGCGCCGAGCCGGGCCCCCGCCAGGACCACCGCGGCGGTCCCCGCCTCGGCGAGCGCCTCGGCGAGCGCGGCGGTCCGGGGGTCCTCGCCCAGGTGGTCGAGGAGCCAGGCCTCCTCGCCGGGCAGGCAGAGGATGTGCTCCCCCACGTCCCACAGGCGCGTCCGCCGGGGGTGCAGCACGAACACCCGAGCGCCGGATCTCCGCACCGCCTTCCGGATCCTGAGGTGGAGGATCGGCACCTCCTGCTCGGCGTCCAGGCCGACGACGAGGATGGCCCGCGCCCGCTCCACGTCGCGGTAGCTGACCGCGAGGGGCGCCGCGGCGGCCACGACCTCCGCCGCGCCGCCGTCCTCGCGCCGGTGGTCGAGGTCGTTCGTCCGGAACACCGTCCGGGCCAGCTTCGACAGCGCGTACGCGTCCTCGTCGGTGAGCCGGCCGCCGGCGAGGATCCCCACGCGCCGGCCCTCGGTCCAGGCGGCGATCCGGTCGAAGGCGTCGGCGAACGAGGCCGGCTCCAGCCCGTGCCCGCGGAGGAGCGGGGTCGTGACCCGGTCTTCCGCGTCCGGCCACCGGAACGCGAACCGGCCCTTGTCGCAGATCCACGCGTCGTTCACGTCGACGTCGTCCCGCGCCAGCTGCCGGACCACCCGGCCGCGGCGGAGGTCGACCCGGAGGTTGCACCCCGCCGAGCAGTGAGCGCAGACGCTGTCCGCGCTCGTGAGGTCGAAGGGGCGGGCCACGAACCGGTACGTGGTCGCGGTCAGGGCGCCGACCGGGCAGATCTGGATCGTGTTGCCGCTGAACGGCGAGCGGAGGTCCTCGCCGGGGGCGATCGCGACGTTCTGCCCCGCCCCACGCGCGAACATCTCGATGAACCGGTCGCCAGAGATCTCGTCGCAGAACCGCGTGCACCGCGTGCACAGCACGCAGCGCTCCCGGTCGAGCAGCACGAGCGGCGAGAGCGGCACGGGCTTGGCGAAGGTCCGCTTGGGCTCCACGTACCGGCTCTCGCCGGGGCCGAAGGCGAGCGCCTGGTCCTGGAGCGGGCACTCCCCGCCCCGGTCGCAGATCGGGCAGTCGAGGGGGTGGTTGATCAGGAGGAACTCGAGGTTCGCGACCTGGCCCTCGCGGGCGAGCTCGCTCGTGTTCTGGGTCCGGACGACCATCCCGGGGGCCACGGGGGTGGTGCAGGCGGTGAGGAGCTTCCGCTGGCCCTCGACCTCGACGTAGCACTGCCGGCAGGCCCCGATGGGGTCCAGGAACGGGTGCTCGCAGAACCGGGGGATCTCGATCCCGAGCTGCTCGGCGGCCCGGATGATCAGGGTCCCGGCGGGGACCGTGATCTCCTTCCCGTCGATCGTGAGCGTGACCAGCTCGCCGTCGCTCATCCGAGGACCTCCGAGAGCGGGATGGGCCGCGCTTCGGCGGGGGGGACCTCCTCCACGACGGGGGGCGACGGCCGGGGGCCCCTCCCCGTGAACGGGCACCGCCCCTCGGCGACGTGGGCCTCGTACTCCTCCCGGAAGTGCTGGAGGGTGGAGGCGAGGGGCGAGACCGCCCCGTCCACGAGCGCGCAGAACCCGCGGAAGAGCATGTTCCGCCCCAGGTCCTCGAGGAGCGCCAGGTCCTCCGGCCGGCCGAGGCCCGCCTCGATCCGCTCCAGGACCCGCGCCGCCCACCAGGTCCCCTCCCGGCACGGCGTGCACTTGCCGCACGACTCGTGCTGGTAGAAGCGCATCAGGCGGTGGGCCGCCCCCACCATGCAGTCCCGCTCGTCGAGCACGATCACGGCGCCCGTGCCGAGGAGCGAGCCCGCGGCCTGGATCGACTCGAAGTCGAGGCCCACGTCGAGGTGGTCCGCGGTGAGGAAGGGGGTGGAGGAGCCCCCCGGGGTCCAGGCCTTCAGGCGCTTCCCGTCGAGCACGCCCCCGGCGTGCTCCTCGAGGAGCACCCGGAAGGGGGTCCCCATCGGGAGCTCGTGGTTCCCGGGCCGCTCGACCTTGCCCGAGACCGAGAAGACCTTGGTCCCGGGCGACTTCTCGGTCCCGATCGAGGTGAACCAGGACGCGCCCCGCTCGAGGATGTGGGGCACGTTGCACAGCGTCTCGACGTTGTTGATCACGGTCGGGCACCCGTAGAGGCCGGAGGTCGCGGGGAACGGGGGGCGGAGCCTGGGCTGACCGCGCCGGCCCTCGACCGACTCGAGGAGCGCCGTCTCCTCCCCGCAGATGTAGGCGCCGGCCCCCCGGTGGATGAGGAGGTCGACCGCGTACCCGCTCCCGGCGACGTCCGGCCCCAGGAACCCCCGGTCGTAGGCCTCCGCCACCGCCCGCTCCAGGACGGTGCCGGGCCAGAGGAACTCGCCGCGGCAGTAGACGAAGATCCGGTGGCTCTCGATCGCGTAGGCCGCGATCACCGCGCCCTCGATCAGCTGGTGGGGGTCCCGCTCGACGAGCTCCCGGTCCTTGAACGTCCCGGGCTCCGACTCGTCGAAGTTCACGACGACGTAGGTGGGCGTCCCCGTGCCTCGGGGCACGAACGACCACTTCATCCCGGTGGGGAAGCCCGCCCCGCCCCGGCCCCGCAGGCCCGAGGCCTTCACCTCGTCGATCACCTCCGCCGGCGTCATCGACAGGGCCCTCCGCAGCCCGCGGTACCCGCCGGTCTCGAGGTACCGGTCGATCCAGACCGTGTCGGGCTCGCCCCACCGCGCGGTGATCACCCGTTCGGTCACCGGCCCCCCTCCCCGGCGACCGCCGCCTCCTCGCCCCGGGCCGGGGGCTCCCCGGGGAGGCCGGCCAGGATCCACGAGGCGTGCCGGAGGTCCCGAGGGGCCGTCCCCCGGGACGGCGGCGGCACCTCGCCCCGGCGGAGCGCCGCGGCGAGCTCCTCGACCCGCTCCGGCGTCACCCGGTCGTGGTTGGCGAAGTCGACCTGGACGACGGGCGCGGCGTCGCAGGCCCCCAGGCACTCCTCCTCGTGGAGCGTGACGAGCCCGTCGTCCGAGACCTCCTGGCCGCGGCGGACCCCGAAGGCCCGGCGGGCCGCCTCGTAGACCTCCTGGGCTCCCCGGAGCGCGCAGGCGAGGTTCGTGCAGACCGAGACCACGTGGCGCCCGGTCGGCCGGAGCCGGAGCATCGTGTAGAAGCTCGCGACGCCCTCCACCTCCGCGGTGGTGAGCCCGAGGAACCGGGCCACCTCCCGCATCCCCTCCCGCGTCACCCTCCCCTCCACGGCCTGGACCAGGTACAGGAGCGGGAGGACGGCCGAGCGGGCGCGACCCTCGGGGTAGCGGGCCACGATCGACCGCGCGAGGTCGCGGAGCTCGCCCTCGAGGATCGCCATCAGCGGTCCACCCCGCCCATCACGGGATCGAGCGACGCGATGCAGGCGATCGCGTCCGCGACGAGGTAGCCCTCGAGCAGCTTGGGGATCGCCTGGAGGTTGACGAACGAGGGGTCGCGGATCTTCACGCGGTGCGGGCGCGGCTCCCCCTCCGAGACCACGTAGTAGCCGAGCTCGCCGCGGGGGGACTCGACGGCCTGGTACACCTCCCCCGGCGGGACGGAGACCCCCTCGGTCACCATCTTGAAGTGGTTGATCAGGGCCTCCATCGACTCCTCCATGATGTGCTTCACGTAGGCCTCGGAGTTCCCGATCCCGTCCGGCCCCACCTCGAGCCGCGCGGGCCAGCGGACCTTCGGGTCCTCCACCATCACCGGGCCGGGCTCCAGGCGCTCCAGGCACTGCTCGACGATCCGGAGCGACTGGCGCATCTCCTCCATCCGGACCTCGAAGCGCGCGTAGCAGTCCGCCGCGTCGCGGGTGGGCACCTCGAAGTCGTAGGTCCCGTAGCCGCAGTACGGCTCGTCCCGCCGGAGGTCCGCGGGCACGCCGGCGGCCCGCAGCATCGGCCCGGTCACGCCGAGGGCCAGGCAGTCCTCGGCCCGCAGGACGCCCACCCCGCGGTTCCGCTCCAGCCAGATCGGGTTCTCCGCGAGCAGGTCCTCGTACTCGCGGATCCGCCCCGGCATCACCCGCAGGAAGTCGCGGATCCGCTCCTCCGCCCCCTCGGGGAGGTCCATGATCACGCCGCCCGGGCGGATGTAGGCGTGGTTCATCCGCAGGCCGGTGGCCATCTCGAAGATGTCCAGGATCAGCTCCCGCTCGCGGAACCCGTAGAGCATCACCGAGATGGCCCCGAGCTCCATCCCGCCGGTCGCGAGCCACACGAGGTGGGAGGCGATCCGGTTCAGCTCGCAGAACAGCACCCGGAGGACCTGGGCCCGGGGCGGGGCCTCGATCCCCAGGAGCCGCTCGACCGCCAGGCAGTACGCGAGCTCGTTGAAGAACGGCGAGAGGTAGTCGGCGCGGGTGACGTAGGTGACGCCCTGGTGCCACGTGCGGTACTCGCAGTTCTTCTCGATCCCGGTGTGGAGGTAGCCGATCACGGGGCGGGCCGACACCACGTACTCGCCGTCGAGCTCGAGGACCAGCCGGAGCACCCCGTGGGTCGAGGGGTGCTGCGGCCCCATGTTGATCACCATCGTCTCCTCGCGGAGCTCGCCGGGCCGCGTCACCGCCTCCCCGCCGGGGCGCACGTCGCCTCCTCCCTCCATCACGGGATCCGTTCGTCGATCGGCGGCACGAACGCCCCCTTGTACCGGGTGTCGACCCCGCCCAGGGGCTCGTCCTTCCGGAGCGGGAACCCCTCCCACCCGTCGGGCAGGAGGATCCGGGCCAGGTTCGGGTGCCCCTCGAAGACGACGCCGAAGAAGTCGTAGGTCTCCCGCTCGTGCCAGTCCGCGGTGGGGAAGAGCGGGACGACGGAGGGGACCCTCGGGTCCTCGCCCGGCAGGCCGACCTTCACCCGGAGCCGGTGACGGTGCTCGAGCGACCGGAGCTCGTAGACGACCCAGAACCGCGGCTCGCGGCCCGGGTGGTCGGTCGCCGTCACGGAGGAGAGGAAGCGGAGCGAGAGCTCGGGGTCGTCGCGGAGGGCGGCCAGCGCCTCCAGCAGCTCGCCCCGGTCCACCACCACCGTGACCTCGCCCCGGGCGAGCAGCGTGTCGGGGAACCGCTCCCGCAACCGTCCCGCGAGCTCCTCGGGGCTCACCGGACCCTGCCCTCCGTCCGGACCTTCTCGTGGAGCCGGAGGATCCCGTACATGAGCATCTCGGGCCGGGGCGGGCACCCCGGCACGTACACGTCCACCGGCACGATCGTGTCCACGCCCTGCACGATGGAGTAGTTCGTGAACATCCCCCCCGCCGACGCGCAGACGCCCATCGAGATCACCCACTTCGGCTCGGGCATCTGGTCGTAGATGCGGCGCAGGACCGGCGCCATCTTCTGCGAGACCCGCCCCGCCACGATCATCAGGTCGGCCTGCCGGGGCGAGGCGCGGAAGAGCTCCATCCCCCACCGGGCGAGGTCGTAGTCGCCCGCGCCCGTGGCCATCATCTCGATCGCGCAGCAGGCGAGGCCGAAGGTGGCCGGCCACATCGACTGCTTCCGGGCCCAGGAGACCGCGCGGTCAAGGGTGGTGAGGAGGATCCCCCGGCGGACCTCCTCCTCGGCCACGGGCCTCGGCGGCGCCGCGCCGCCCCCGCCGAGCTGCACGCCGGGCAGCCGCTCAACCGGCACCGGCCACCCCCGCGCCCACCCGCTCGCGCACCCCGGTCTCCCGCCCCAGGGCCGCCTGGACGGCGCCCGTGCCGCCCGTCGGCCGCTCCCACTCGAAGCCGCCCTTCCGCCACACGTAGACGTAGGCGACGAAGACCAGGGCGACGAACACCGCCATCTCGACCAGGCCGAACAGCCCGAGCTCGCGGAACGCGACCGCCCACGGGAAGAGGAAGATGGTCTCGATGTCGAACACGATGAAGAGCATCGCGACGACGTAGAACTTCACCGAGTACCGTTCCCCCTTCGGGAGCCGGATCGGCTCGATCCCGCACTCGTACGGCTCGAGCTTGGTCCGGGTGGGCCGGGACGGACGGAGGAGGGCCGAGGCCGCGAGCGAGGCCAGCGCGAAGACGAGCGCCAGCGCGGCGAGCACCGCGACCGGCAGGTACTCGCTCATCGACCGGGGACCTCCCTCCTCACGCCGCCCTCGCCAGCCGCTCCAGGGCCCACATCAGCTTGTCGTTCGCGTCCCCGCGCCGGCCGTCGGTGAGGTTCGCCAGGACGCGCATCGCGAACCGCATGACCACCGGCCGGGGGAGACCGTACCGCGTCGCCGTCCGCATGACCGCCGGGTTCCCGATCGCCCGCACGAACCCGCGGCCCATCGCGAAGTAGCGCCCGTAGCGCTCGCGGAGCACGGTCGGGTACATCTGCGCGAGCGCCGGGCGGCCGCCGAGGAGGGCCTCGGCGATGAGCTCCGCGGCGACCTCGGCCGACTCCATCGCGTAGGCGATCCCCTCGCCGTTGAACGGGTTCACGATCCCCCCGGCGTCGCCGACCACGAGCATCCCCGGCACCGCGAGCGGGCGGCGGTTCATCCCCATCGGCAGGGGGCCCGAACGGACCGGGCCCTCGGCCGTCTCCTCCGAGATGCCCCACGACCGCGGGAGCTGGCGGACGAAGGCGTCGAAGAGCCGCTGGGCCGAGATGTCCCGGAACCCCCGGAACGTGTTGAGGAGCCCGGCGCCGACGTTCAGGGTCCCGTCGGCGAGGGGGAAGATCCAGCCGTAGCCGGGGAGCAGGGCGTCGCCCTCCCAGAGGTCCAGCCAGGACTCGAGCCAGGGCCCCGGGTCGACGGCGGCGCGGAAGTAGCGCCGGGCGGCGATCCCGAGCGGCCGGCCCTCGTCCCG
>DATLZM010000466.1:0-5824 GCA_035573995.1 Actinomycetota bacterium
CCGGCCGGCGCGCGGGGGTCCGCCGCCCGGGGCCCGACCCGCGAGGCGCCGGGACCCGGGTTGTCGGGCGGAGGGGGGAGGTCTACATTCCTGGATGAGCCATGATCGAGATGGACCTCGCCGGCGTTCGGGTGGAGCTCCCGAGCAACCAGCCGATCGTCCTGCTCAAGGAGCGCAACGGGGAACGCTACCTGCCGATCTGGATCGGGCCGGCCGAGGCGGCCGCCATCGCCCTGGCCCTGCAGGGCGTCGCCACCCCCCGCCCCATGACCCACGACCTCCTCAAGAACATCCTCGAGGAGATGTCGGTCGAGGTGCAGCGGATCGTGATCACGGAGCTCCGGGACGGGACGTTCTACGCCGTGATCTCGATGCGGCGGGACGGGGAGTCCTACGAGGTCTCCTCGCGGCCGAGCGACGCGATCGCCCTGGCGGTCAGGATCCACGCCCCGATCTACGCGAACGAGGAGGTCCTCTCGGAGGCCTCGATCCTCATCCCCGACGGGGACGAGCAGGAGGAGGAGGTCGAGCGGTTCCGGGAGTTCCTGGAGAACGTCAAGCCCGAGGACTTCGCCTGACCTCCGGCCGGCCCCGGCCCCGGCCGGCGACCCCGCCTCCGAGGGAGGCTCGCGGGGCTTTGCCCTGTGCCCGGGTGGCGCCGGGCGGAGGGGCCGGGTGATTGACGATCGGCCCACCCCCCTCTAGGCTGCTTACACGCTGGTGATCACGGAGCTGTGAGATGCGCCAGGTGGAGCAGGGGTTCCGCGTCCCCGAGGTCTGCCGGATCGTGGGCATCACCTACCGGCAGCTCGACTACTGGGCCCGGACCGGCCTGGTCCGGCCCTCGATCAGGGACGCCAGGGGGAGCGGGACCCAGCGCCTGTACTCGTTCCAGGACCTCGTGACGCTCCGGATCATCAAGAAGCTCCTGGACACCGGGGTCTCGCTCCAGCGGGTCCGCAGGGCCGTGGCGCAGCTCCGGGACATGGAGCGGCCGGCGCACGGGGTGACCCTCGTGTCCGACGGGCAGCGGATCTACGAGGCCGCCTCCCCCGAGGTCCTGGTGGACCTCCTGGCCAAGGGGCAGGCGGTGTTCGCCATCGCCGTCGACAAGGTGTGGAGCGATCTCGAGGGAAGCCTGGCGAAGGCGGCCCGGCCCGCCCGCGGGGCCGCGCAGGCCGGAGGGTCGTGAGCGCCGACCCCGCGACGAGCCCGCCGGCCCTCAAGAGCGACACGGTCCGCTTCGCCCACGCCTCCGAGCGCCAGTTCGCGCGGCTCCTCGACTTCTACCAGATCGAGTGGGAGTACGAGCCCAGGTCCTTCGACCTCGAGTGGGACCGCGACGGGAACGTCGTCCAGCGCTTCACCCCCGACTTCTACCTGCCCCAGTACGACCTCTACATCGAGATCACCACGCTCAACCAGAAGCTCGTGACCAAGAAGAACCGGAAGGTGCGGCGGCTCCGCGAGCTCTACCCCGAGGTCCGGTGCAAGATCTTCTACCAGCGCGACTACCTCTCGCTGGTGACCAAGTACGGGCTCGAGCGTGACGAGCCCGACTGAGCGGCGCGCCGGCCCGACGGGCCCGCTCCGGGTAGACTTCGCCGCGAACGAGCGGCGGCGGAGGAGGCCGATGCGGTTCGCGCCCCACACCGACGAGGACGTCCGGGGGATGCTCGACGCCCTGGGGCTCGACTCCCTGGACCGGCTCTTCGACCAGGTGCCGGCATCGGTCAGGCTCGACCGTCCCCTCGACCTCCCCGAGGGTCGGTCCGAGATGGAGGTCGTCGAGGACCTCCGCCGCCTGGCCGGGCGGAACCGGAGCGCCGACGACCTCGTGTGCTTCGCGGGCGGCGGCGCCTACGACCACTACGTGCCGGCGGTCGTGTGGGCGCTCGCCGGTCGGTCGGAGTTCGCCACGTCCTACACGCCCTACCAGCCGGAGCTCTCCCAGGGGGTGCTCGGCGTCCTGTTCGAGTACCAGTCGATGATCTGCGAGCTCACCGGGATGGAGGTCTCCAACGCCTCGCTCTACGACGGGGCCACGGCCCTCGTGGAGGCGGTGAACATGGCCCGCTCGGCGACCGGGCGGGAGCGGGTGCTCGCCTCGGGGGCCCTCGACCCGCGGTACCTCGACGCGCTCCGCACCTACGGCCGCGGGGCCGGGTACGAGCCCGAGACCTTCGAGGCGCCCAACGGCCGGGGCGGCGCCCCGGAGGTGGGGGAGGACGTGGCGGCGGTGATCGTGCAGCACCCGAACCGCTACGGGATCCTGGAGCCCGTCCGGGAGCTCTTCGCCCGGGCGCGCGAGGGCGGCGCGCGCGCGATCGAGGTCTTCGACCCGCTCTCGCTCGGCGTCCTCGCGCCCCCCGGCGAGCTGGGAGCCGACATCTGCGTGGCCGAGGGCCAGGTCCTCGGCAACCACCTGAGCTTCGGGGGCCCCTACCTCGGCGTGATCGCGGCGCGGATGGCCGACGTCCGCCGCCTCCCGGGGCGGATCGTGGGGGAGACGGTGGACGTGGACGGCAGGACCGGCTACGTCCTCACGCTCCAGGCCCGCGAGCAGCACATCCGCCGGGAGAAGGCGGTCTCGAACATCTGCACCAACCAGACCCTCCTCGCGATCGCCGCCGCGATCTACCTCGCGTGGCTCGGCCCGGGGGGGCTCCGCGAGCTCGGCCGCCGGTGCGCGGCCAAGGCCCGCTACGCCGCCGAGCGGCTCTCGGCCCTCCCCGGCGTGGAGCTGCTCTTCCCGGACGCGCCGTTCTTCAAGGAGTTCGCGCTGGTCCTGCCACGGCCCGCGGCGGAGGTCCGGGACGCGCTCCTCGAGCGGGGCTTCCTCGCGGGGGTGCCGCTCGAGGACGCCGACGGGCGGGCGCTGCTCGTCGCCGTCACCGAGCGGCGGACCCGGGCCGAGATCGACGGGCTCGCCGAGGCCATGGGGGAGGTGCTCCGGTGACCGGGCGGCCGACGGGGGAGGCGGGACCGGGGGGCGCCCCCGCACGGGACCGCGGCTCGCCGGGCGACGTGGAGCGGGTCGGCGCGCCGGTCCGGACCCAGGGCCCGCCCGGCCAGGGGACGATCATGGACCTCTCCCGTCCCGGTCGGCGGGCCTGGAGCCTCCCCGAGCTCGACGTGCCCGAGGCCGAGCTCCCCGCCGACCAGCTCCGGGCCGCGCCGCCCGCGCTGCCCGAGGTGGCCGAGCGGGACCTGGTCCGCCACTACACCCGCCTGGCCCAGATGAACTACGGGGTCGACACGGGCTTCTACCCCCTCGGCTCCTGCACGATGAAGTACAACCCGAAGGTCGCGGACCAGGCCGCCGCGCTCCCGGGGTTCCAGCGGCTCCACCCCCTCCAGCCCGACCGCACCGTCCAGGGCGCCCTGGAGCTGCTCTGGCGGCTGGAGCGGGCGCTCTGCGAGGTGACGGGGATGGCCCGGGCGACCCTCCAGCCACCGGCCGGCGCCTGCGGGGAGCTCACCGGCCTCCTCCTGATGCGCGCCTACCACACGAAGAACGGGAACCCCAGGCGGAAGGTGGTGATCCCCGACTCCGCCCACGGGACGAACCCGGCGAGCGTCCGCCTCGGCGGCTACGAGGTGGTGAACGTGCCCTCGGACGCCCGGGGCCTGGTCGACGTCTCGGCCCTGGAGAAGCTCGTGGACGAGGACGTGGCCGGCTTCATGGTGACGAACCCCAACACGCTCGGCCTGTTCGAGGAGGAGATCACCGAGATCGCCCGGATCGTGCACGACGCGGGGGGGCTCGTCTACTACGACGGCGCGAACCTCAACGCGATCATGGGGAAGGTCCGCCCCGGCGACATGGGGTTCGACATCGTCCACATCAACACCCACAAGACCTTCGCCACGCCGCATGGGGGCGGGGGGCCGGGCGCGGGCCCCGTGGGGGTGGTGGAGCGCCTGGTCCCGTTCCTCCCGGCGCCCGTGGTCGAGCGGGACGCGGCGACGGGGGAGTACCGGCTGGAGCACGACCGCCCCGACTCGATCGGCCGGGTCCACGGGTTCCACGGGAACTTCGGCGTCCTGGTCCGGGCCTACGCGTACGTCGCGCTCCACGGGCGCGACGGCCTGGAGGCGGTGTCGGAGCGGGCGGTGCTCAACGCGAACTACCTCGCGTCGCTCCTGCGGGACGTGCTGCCCCTCGCCTACCCCGGGAGGCCGATGCACGAGTTCGTGGCCACCGCTCGACGCCTGCGCGACGAGACCGGGGTCCGGGCCATGGACCTCGCGAAGCGGCTGATCGATCTGGGGTTCCACCCGCCGACCGTGTACTTCCCCCTCGTGGTCGAGGAGGCGCTGATGGTGGAGCCCACCGAGACCGAGACCAGGGAGACCCTGGAGGCGTTCGCGGCGGCGGTGCGCCGGGCGGTGGAGGAGGCGAGGACCGAGCCCGAGCGGCTCCGCGAGGCGCCGGTCACCACCCCCGTCCGCCGGCTCGACGAGGCCCGCGCCGCGCGCCAGCTCAAGCTCCGCTGGTAGGCGGGCCCGCCCGTCCGCGACGCGCCCGCGGGGGCACCTGGACGCCGGGGGGACCGCGATCCCGCCCCGGCGACAGGGACCTACCTCCCTCCGGGTAGCCCCACGTGGTCCCCACGGGCCCCCACCGGCTCAAGCGGCGCCCCCGACCTGCCGATACCCAGACCAGCCATGCGCACGACACGGTCGAGGAGGGTCGGGACGGGGGCCCTGCTCGTCGTGCTCCTCTCGGGGGTCCTCCTCGTCGCGGCCGCCCCGGGCCAGGCCCAGGACAAGGCCACCCGCCGGGAGCAGATGCTGGAGCTGATCAACCGGGCCAGGGCGTCCCGCGACCTGCCGAAGCTCTCGCTCTCGCCCTCGCTCTCGAAGAAGGCGAAGCGGCACAGCGCGGAGATGGCCGCCCGGGGCTCGATCTTCCACACCGAGGACCTGCGGGCGGTCCTCGCGCCCTACGACTGGTCGGTGGGCGGCGAGAACGTGGGGGCCGGGTTCTCCGTGGAGGGGCTCCACGACGCGTTCATGGACAGCCCGCCGCACCGTGAGAACGTCCTGCGGGCGTCGTTCCGCCGCGTCGGCATCGGGTTCGTCCGGGCCGACGGCGCGCTCTGGGTGACGGTCATCTTCTACGGCTGAGGGCCCGCGCCCGACGCCGCTCGCCGTCCATCGGACCCCTCGAGAGCGCCAGGAGACCGGCGCCGACGAGCGCGAGCGAGCCCGCCGCGGCGGCGGGGACGGCCGCCGGGAGCCCCGTGAACGCCAGGCCTCCGGCCGAGGTGCCCGCCCCGGCGCCCGCGATCACCGTGACCGTGGCGACCGCCCTGGCCTCGACCCGCTCGCCGGCCGGCGTGGTCCCGGCCGCGACGGCGACGTTCCGGATGGGGGCGCCGCGGAGGACGATCTGCGCGGTGAACCGGACCGTCCGGCCCGGGCGGAGCTCGCCCACCGAGCCGACCTCGCCGACGACGTCGTCGGTGACGGCCACGTCCAGGAGGGGCTCGTCCCCGGTGTTCGTCACCTCGTACCGGAACGCGATCCGGGTGCCCGGGGTCCCGGAGTCGGGGACCGCCCGGACCCGGAGCGCGATGCCCGGGGCGGCCAGGGCGGGGGTGGGGGAGAGGAGGCACGGAGCCGCGGCGAGGAGCAGCAGGGCTCCAACCCGTCCGATCCTCCGCGCCAGGCTCATGACCCGCCCTCCCCGGCCCATCCGCCCCTCCTCTCCGGGCCTCGCCGCGCCCGGGCTCCGCCGGCCGCGCCAAGTCTCGCCGGCCGCGGGGCCCGGGGCAAGCACCTCCGGACCCCGGGCGGGCGGCGGCCCGGGCCGGTC
>DATLZM010000467.1:0-4055 GCA_035573995.1 Actinomycetota bacterium
CTCGCCGGCCGCGGGGCCCGGGGCAAGCACCTCCGGACCCCGGGCCGCGGCTTCCCCTCCCCCCTGATCAGGCCTCGGGCTCGCCCAGGCTCCTCCAGCTCACCCAGAGGAGGCCGCTCCCGACCACGAGCAGCGCGAGGGCCAGGAGCGCCCAGCGGGTCGCCTCGGTGCCCGTGAAGGCCGTCCCGCCCGGCGGGGTGTTGGTGATGACCTCGGGCAGGACGACGCTCACCCTCGCCTGGTCCTCGTCCTCGACGTGCTCGCCGAGCACGTCCTCACCCCCGGCGACGACCACGTTCACGATCGGGGCCGCCGCCGTCCGGGGGACGGTGTACTCGACCTCGAGCACCACCGTCTGCCCCGGCTCGAGCACCGCGATGTCCCCGACGTGCCCGATCACGTCGTCGTCGACCGAGACGTCGTAGAGGGTGGTGTCCCCGGTGTTGGTGACCTCGAACCGGTAGGTGACCGTGTCGCCCGGGCTCGCCTGGGTCGGTGAGGCGGTCTTCACGACCTGGATCGCCGGGTGGATCAGGTCGACGTCGTGGTCGTCGGTGTCGCTCGCCGTCCGGCCCTGGTCGTCCTGGCCGGTGGCCGTGGCCACGTTGTGCACCGGGTCGCCGTCGACCGACTCGTCGATGACGTGGGTGCAGCTGTAGGTCCACGTCTCACCCGGCTCCAGGATGGCGTCCTGATCGCCGCCGGACCTCGAGACGAGCGCCGGCGCCGAGTCGCACTTGGGGTCGCTCACCTGGACGTTCGTGAGCGGGGTGCTCGTCGTAAGGCTCACGGCGAACGTGTAGGTGATGGTGTCACCGTCGTGCGCCAGGGCGGGCCCGGCCTTCACGATCTGGATGCCGATCGGGGAGGGCGGCGGCGGAGGAGGCGGCGGGGTCGGGCACTGGACCGTCACCTGGCCGGCGTCGGAGTCCGAGCCGTCGTTGGTCGTCGTGACGGTCGCCTCGTTGTTCACGACCCCGCAGTCCTCGGTCGTGGTGGGCGCGGTGATCTCCACGGTGACGGCCGAGGGGCCTTCCTCGGACGGCGCCGCCATCGAGCCGAAGTCGCAGGCGAGCGTGCCCTCGGCGATCGAGCAGTCCTCCGCGCCGGTGCCGCCGGTGATCTCCCACTGGAAGCCCGCGGGCAGGGGGTCGGTGAGCGTCACGCCGTGCGCGGTCCCGGGCCCGAGGTTGGTCACGGTGATGGTGAACGTGATCGGGCTCCCGGCCTGGACGGTCGTCCCGTCCGGGGTCTTCTCCACATCGATCCCTGCGCACAGGACCGTCACGGAGTCCGAGGCCTCGTTGGGGGCCTCCGCGTCAGGGCCCTCGTTCTCGGCGGAGACCGTCGCCGTGTTCCGGTGCTGGCCGCAGTCGTCGGCGTCGGTGGGGGAGGAGATCACCACGGTGTGGGTCTGCGCCGGTCCCATGTCCCCGAAGTCGCAGGCGAGCGTGCCCTCGGCGATCGAGCAGCCCTCCGCGCCGGTGCCGCCGGTGATCTCCCACTGGAAGCCCGCGGGCAGGGGGTCGGCGAGCGTCACGCCGTGCGCGGTCCCGGGCCCGAGGTTGGTCACGGTGATGGTGAACGACACGGGCTCGCCCGCGGACGCGGTTCCCGAGCCCTGCTTGCTCACGGTGACGTCGGGCCGCAGGAGGGTGTTGGTGAAGACGCAGGTGAACACGTGACCGGCGTCCGCGGGCAGGTCCACCGTGAAGGTGCAGACCTCGACCGCCTCCCCGTCCAGCTCGATCCCCGTCTGCTCGTAGTCCGGCTGCGGGGCCTCGCTGATCGTGTAGGTGCCCTCCTGGAGCGTGGTCTCGAACGCCGCGCTCCCGTCCGGACCCGTGACCACCGTCTCGCCGCCCTCGGGCACGCCGGGGCCGGTCAGCGTGAACCGCCACCCCTCCTCGTCGCCCGCGGGCACCGTGACCTTCTCCACCGCCGCGGCGGCTCCCATGGGCTGGTTCTCGAACGGCGCCGTGCCCGAGCAGGTCGGCGGGTTCAGGTCCACGACGACCGGGAGCACCGGCTGCCATCCGGCGGTGGTCCGTTCCTCGACGACGTAGGTGCCGGGCTCGAGGCCCGTGAGGGTGGTCGACCCGGAGGTGTCTCCCGCCGAGAGGGTGAGGGTCACGGTCGTCGCGAACCCATCGGGCCCGGTGACGTCGAACGTGAAGTCCTGGCGCTCCTCGCCGGTGAGGACGCCCTCGGGGATCGACTTCTCGATCGTGAGGCGGACCGTGGCGTCGGCCCGGACGTCGACCGACGCACGGGCCTGGTCGAGCACCCGCCCCTGGTCGCCGATGACCTGGGCGGTGTCGGAGAGGGAACCTTCGGTCCGCCGAGCCTCGTCGAGCCGGACCGTCTTGGTGAAGGTGACCGAGCCCGACCCGCTCTGCGGCTCCGACGTCCAGGTCACGGCATCCGTCGTCTCCGTGCCGAGCGTGTAGCCCCCGGAGAAGGAGCCGGTCGCCCCCGAGACCCCGTCCACCGAGAAGCTCAGGCCGTCGCCCTCGATGTCCTCGGTGTCGGTGATGGTGACGGTGGCGTTGTCGTCCGATGCGACGGTCTCGACGGTGGCGCTGGCCCTGGCCTCGGTCTGGCCGGGGATCGTGACGTCCGGCTCGACGGGATCGGTGTACACGGCGGTGGCGACGTCGTTGAAGCTGGTCCCGCCCGCGACGGTGATCGTGTGCTCCAGGGTGACGGAGCCGTTGGCATCGACGCGGGTCACCGGGAACGTCTTGGGGTTCTCGCCCGACGTCTCCTCCGCCACGGTGCTCTGGTCCGAGCCCTCGTAGATCGTGTCGGTGATCTGGACGTCGATCGGCCGGTGGGCCGGGTTGGTGGCGGTGATCTCGGTGTGGATCCGCACGTCGCCGGTGGGGAGCTGCTCCTTCGTCCAGGAGACGGTGATCGTCACCTCCCGGGAGAGCGAGCTCCCTGCAGCGCACGTGTCGCCGAAGGAGAGGCGACCGGGCTGCGTCGTCTTGTCGATGTCCCACACGAACCCGACGCCCTGCGCCGCCCGCATCTCCTTCGACAGCTCCTGGGGCAGGATCTCCTTCACCGGGATCGAGACGTCCCGCGCTCCGATCCCTCCGGTCGTGAGGTCCGCTTGCGTGACGTTGGAGTGGAGCGAGGAGCCGGGGAACAGGTGGCTCCCGAGGGCGAGGCGCTCGTTCCAGTCGAAGACGCAGGTCGTCCCCCTGTCCTGCGTGATCGTGAGGAGCCGGTAGATGGAGCTGTCGGTCCCGCCCACCCCTGGGGTCGCCACCTGCTGGTCGCCCGCCACGACCGCGCACGAGTCGTCCGACTTGGCGTCGTTCACGACGGGCACCGAGATGCGGTCGTAGCCCGGCTTCCCGCCATCGAGGTGATCGGCGACGATGGCGACGTTGTACGTGGTCGTGGCCGCCTCCTGCTCGCCGAGCTCCGTGGTGAGGCGGTGGGGGACCCGGTCGAGCTCGTTCCACCCCTTGCCCAGGTTCCCGGTGGTGTACTCGGGGTCCGGGCAGATGAAGGGGCCCGCGGCCGGGAAGGAGGTCCCGACGCTCCCACGGCACCCCTCGAGCGTGAACGTGACGTGCCGAGGTGCGATCGGGGAGTCCGAGGCCGTGGCCTGGGACCCGGAAGGCGTCCCGGTTCCCTGGACGTTCGGGGCACGGGCGCCATCGTCCGAGGTCGGGAGGTCAGCGGCGCTGGCCCACCGTCCCTGGAGCGCGAGCAGCCCCAGGATCGCGAACGTGGCCAACCAGCGGCGCCGGGTGGGGGAGCCGAGCTGCCTCGGTGTCCTACGAGCGTCCATCGTTCAAGCCTCCCGCGGGCGGTCGACGCCCGCTCCGTCGTTCGGGGGACCGGGTATGGTCCTCCGGGGGTAGCGTAGGGACGACGCGCCGCACGGGCATCGGGCGATGGCCTACTCCTCACGTCTCCCCGGCTTAAGCCGTTCGACGTAGGCGGCGGCGTCGCCACACGTGGCGCGCGGGCTCCGCCGGCCGGTGGGCGGGGCCGGGCACCTCCGGACCCCGGGCGGGCGGCGGCCCGGGCCGGTC
>DATLZM010000468.1:0-3242 GCA_035573995.1 Actinomycetota bacterium
GTCGTCCGGGATGAGGGCGCGGACGTCCTCGCCCTCGACCACGCTGAAGGGCGTGGGGGAGGGGTTGATCGCGAGCGACGTCGCGGGTTGGACGGGGGGGTCGGGCGCCCGAGCGTCGCGGCACCCCGCCGCGACCAGCGCCAGCGCGAGCCAGGCGATGGTCCTCCGCACCGTACCCGGCGCAGCATAGACCCCCGGGGGGCGCGGGCGCCAGCCGCGACGGGTCGGTCCGCGCCCTCAGGCCGGGGCGCCGGGCCCGGCGGGCGCGTCGGCGGCGAAGAGCGGGGGGGCGCTCATCCGCTGGCCGCGGTCGGCGGGGATGCAGAACGACACCCTGGTCCCCCCGGAGGGGAGCGGGTCGGCCCACATCACCCCGCCGTGCTGGACCACGAGCTGGCGGGCCAGGTGGAGCCCGAGGCCGACGCCCGCCCGCTCCTTCCGGAGCACCCGCTCCCCGGTCGAGAAGGGCTCCTCGAAGGCCCGGGAGAGGACCTCGCGCGCCATCCCGAGCCCGTGGTCGGTCACCGAGACCAGGACCCCCTCGTCCAGGACGCGCGCCCGGAGCGACACGGTCTCGTGGGGCGGGGAGTAGCGGCACGCGTTGTCCAGGAGCTGGCGCACGACCTCCGAGATCCGGCCGGGGTCGGCGAGCGCCGTGCAGGGGTCGGGGACCTGGTGCTCGATCCGGTGCCGCGGGTACCGGCGGGCGGCCTCCTCGGCGAGGTGGCGGAGGAGCGGCGCGAGGTCGACCCGCTGGACGTTCAGGGCGAGCGTCCCCCGGTCGAGCTCCGCGATCGTGAGGATCTCGTCGACGATCCCCATGAGCTTGTCCAAGGACGCCTCGAGCTGCTGGAGGAACTCCGTCCGCTCGGGCTCCGGGACGTCCCGGTTCCGGAGGACGTAGGCGATGCCCTTGGCCACGGTCACCGGGGTCCGCAGCTCGTGGGAGACGTTGGCGAGGAACTCCGCCTTCGCCGCCTGCACCTCGTCGAGCTTCCCGGTGGCCTGGGCCAGGGACTCCTCGAGCTCCTGGTCGCGGCGGAGCGACTCGGCGAAGCGCTCCGCCAGGAGGCGGGCCACCTTCGGGGAGAGGACCACCCCGCCCCCCGCGGCCACGGCGCGGACCACGTCGTCGGGCCCGTCCTCCTTGAGGAGGTAGCCGGCCGCCCCCACGCCGAGCATCTGGGCCGCCGAGCCGGCCGAGGCCACCGCGGTCCAGCAGATCACCCGGGTCCCCGGGGAGGAGGCGAGGATCCTCCGGACGAGCTCCGACCCCGAGAGCCCCTCGAGGTCGATCTCGCAGACGGCCACGTCGGGTTGGAGCCGGCCGGCCAGCTCGACCGCCCGGAACCCGTCCGGCGCGCCCTCGACCTCGAGGTCGGCCCCCGAGCGCAGGAGGGCGTACTGGAGCAGCGCCAGGCCGTCCGGCGCGTCGCAGAGGAGGACCTTGGTCGCCATCCGTGCAAGGTATCGACGCCGGGGGACCCGGGTTGAGCGCGGTCGGGGAGCCGCGCCGCTACTCGACCAAGCCGCTCCGGATCGCGATCGCGACCGCCTGGGCGCGGTCGTTGGCTCCGAGCTTCTCGAAGATCCGCTCGAGGTGGGTCTTGACCGTGTGGGGCGAGATCCCCAGGTCCCTCGCGACCTCCTTGGTCGTGGCGCCGTAGGCGACCTTCTGCAGGATCTCCTTCTCGCGCCGGGAGAGGGGGGCGGCCGCGGGCCGCTTGTCCGCCAGCTGGACCTCCTCGATGAAGGCCCGGGTGAGCAGGGGGTGGATCACGGCCTTCCCCTCGAGGGCCATCCGGGCGGCGTTCACGAGCTCCTCGGCGGAGGCGTCCTTGAGCAGGTACCCGGAGACCCCGGCCTGGATCGCCTCGGAGATCGCGGCCCGGGACTCGTCCACGGTGAACAGGATCACCCGGGTCTCCGGGGAGCGCTCGCGGATCAGCCGGGTCGCCTCGATCCCGTCCATCCCCGGCATCCGCACGTCCATGAACACGACGTCGGGCCGGAGCTCGCTCGCCCGCTCGACGGCCTCCTCGCCCGTGGCGGCCTCGCCGACGACCTCGACGTCCTCGGTGAGCTCGAGCGCCGACCGCAGGCCGTCCCGGGTCACCGGGTGATCGTCCACGATCAGGGCGGTGATGGCCATGCTCCCCTCGGGTCGCTCCGCACGGGCCCCTGTAGGATAGACGGTTGAGGAGGCTGGTTCGCGGATGAACGACCCCACACCTGCCCCGTCGGAGGCCGAGCGGACCGGGGCGGACCCCGAGGAGCTGCGGGAGCGCGTCCTCGACGCGCTCCGGCACGTCGTCGACCCGGAGCTCGGCATCAACATCGTGGACCTGGGGCTCGTCTACGACGTCCGGATCCGCGACGGGGTGGTGGAGGTGGACTACACGCTCACCACGATGGGCTGCCCGATCGGGCCGCTGATCGAGGACCAGATCCACCGGCTGCTCGACGGGATCCCCGGCGTCGACGAGGTCCACGCGGAGCTCGTGCTCCGGCCCCCCTGGACGCCGGAGATGATGTCCGACGAGGCCAAGGCGGCGCTGGGCTTCTTCTGAGGCCCCTCGTCGCGCGGCCCGCGGGCTCGGCCCTTGACGGGGGCCGTGCCCCCGCGGTAGGAATCCGATCTCGGAGATAGGGAAATGATCCCCACCCGCTGCGCAGGTCTCGTCGGGGCGATGATCCCCGATCGCGTGTGCTGTACCGGCGGCCGCGCGCCCGCCGGGGCGCGCTGAGCCCGCCGCGCGACGGCACCGCTCCCGGGGGTCGCGCGGGCGGCTCCTCCGCGGGACCCCGGGAGCGTGGACCGGAAGGAGGGACCTGCGATGGCCGGGTACGCGAACCCCGACGCGCTCGTCGAGACCGACTGGCTCGCCGACCACCTCGATGACCCCGCGATCCGGGTGATCGAGGTCGACGAGGACACGACGGCCTACGAGAAGGGCCACATCCCGGGCGCCGTGGGCTGGAACTGGAACACCGACCTCCACGCCCCGGTGGGCCGGGAGTACATCGACCAGGAGGGGCTCACGCGGCTCCTGCGGAAGGCGGGGGTGAACGAGGACACCACCGTCGTGCTCTACGGCGGCAACAACAACTGGTTCGCCGCCTACGCCTACTGGCTGCTCAAGTACCTGGGGTTCGACCGGGTGAGGCTCCTGAACGGGGGGCGGAAGAAGTGGGAGCTCGAATCGCGGGAGCTCACGGCGGAGGTCCCCTCGTACCCGCGG
>DATLZM010000469.1:0-3543 GCA_035573995.1 Actinomycetota bacterium
GGGCCGGGCGCCCGACGCCGCGGCGGCCGCCACCGCGAGGGCGCCCGGCGGTTCGCCGAGCTGCACGAGGCCGAGGGGATCTGACGCTCGCGCCGCAGGAGGGCGGCCGGGCGGACGTCGCCCGCCTCCTCGAGGGGGAACCCGCGATCGCCCTCGCGATGCTCCGGGTCCTGGCCCGCCGGCTCGCGGCCCGTGAGTGAGGGGGCCGGGCGACGGGGCCCGTCCCGACGAACGAGCGGGCCCGCCGCGTCGTCCGCCATCGGCCCCTCGGCCGTGGGGCGCTCCGTCTATCCTTTCCCTCCGTGAGCACGGTCGACCGGTCGCTCGGGACGACCGAGATCGTCCGCCCCGCCTGCTTCGAGTGCGGACGCAGCACCTACGACCCCGGGAGGGGCGAGGGGGCGTGGGCGCGGGCGGTGGCAGGGGGGCGCCTTGTGCTCGTGTGCCCGCGCTGCCAGCGGGAACGGCCGGGGTGGGTGGCCCGGGTGGACCGGTGCGGACGGTGCGGGAGCACGCGGCTCTCGGCGATGCTCGGCGAGGTCGTGTGTCGCTCCTGCGGGGAGGTCCGAGCGGGCGCTTAGCTCAGCCGGGAGAGCGCCGCCCTTACAAGGCGGAGGTCGGAGGTTCGAGCCCTCCAGCGCCCACCACGTTTCCCCAGCTAGAGGCCCATGTGGGCCGCCGGCCCGCCCGCGGCCCGAGGCCTACGTCGTGCATACGTCGTGCAGGTGTCCACGGCTCGTGCTAGGGTCCGGGCCGTGGCCTGGATCGTGAAGGTCGAGGGCCCGAGGCGGGGGACGCGCTACCGCGTGGAGTACCGCGACCCCGCCGGCCGCCACCGGACCCGGACGTTCCGGCGCCGGCGCGACGCCGAGGAGTTCCTCCACCGCGTGGAGGTCGAGCTCTCGGGCGGGAGCTGGCGGGACCCCGCCGCGGCTCGTGAGCCGCTCTCCGAGAGGATCGAGGCCTGGCTCGCCTCCCGACACGACTGGCGGCCCACGACGAGGGCGAGGCGGGAGCCGATCGTCCGGCTCTACATGCTGCCCCGGCTCGGCGGCGTGGCGGTCGGGGCGCTGCGGCCGGAGCACGTGCGGGCCTGGATGGCCGAGCTCCTGGACGGGGGCGTCTCCCCGCAGACCGTCTGGCGGGCCCGCCAGCTCCTCCACGCCGTCTGCGAGGAGGCCGTGCGCGACGGCGTGATCCCCTCCAACCCCGTCCGCTACACGCGCCCCCCTCGCCTCCCCCGGCCCGAGCTCCGGGTGCCGACCCCGGAGGAGGTCGAGCGGCTCGTGGAGGCCGCCGATGAGGCCTGGCGCCCCCTCGTGGTCCTCCTCGCCTACGGGGGCCTCAGGATCGGGGAGGCGCTCGGGCTGCGCCGGCGCGACCTCGACCTCCTTGCCCGCCGCGTCCACGTCCGCCGCCAGGCCGTGGAGATCCGGGGCCGCGTCGAGCTCGCCGAGGTGAAGACCGCGGCCGGGCGGCGCGTGGTCGCCCTCCCGGCCTTCGTCGCCGAGGCCCTGGCCCGCCACCTGGAGGGCCGGCCCGCGGACCCCGAGGCCCTCGTGTTCGCCGATACCCGCGGCGGGCCGGTGCGGCGGACCAACTGGCGGCGGCGCGTGTGGGAGCCCGCGGTCCGGGCCGCCGGCCTCGAGGGCCTGCGCCCCCACGACCTCCGCCACTTCGCCGCCACCGTGGCCGTGGCGGCCGGCGCCCATCCCCGGGCGCTCCAGGCGCGGCTCGGCCACGCGGACTCGCGCACCACGCTCGACCTGTACGCCTCGGTGCTGCCCGGGCTCGACGATGAGCTCGCCCGCCGGCTCGAGGGGCTCCGGGAGGAGGCGCGGCGGCGGGCGCTCGAGGGCGGGCGGGTCGTGCCGCTGCGGCGCTAGAGGTCGAGGTCGAGCTCGGGGGGCGATCCCCTCCGGCTAACCAGCTTAGCCACGCCCTCCACGCTGATTCTCACCTGTCGCCGGCGAGCGCCGTTCCGGCAGCGGCAGGTGAGCGCGAGGGAGGGCCATCCGTCGCGGCTCGTCGTGAGCTCCACGCGGAAGGGGCGGCCCGGAGCCTCGGCCTGGACGCTGAAGCCGGGGTGCCCGACCCACCATCCGAAGCGCGAGAGGACCCGGGCCAGCTCGCGCGGGTCGGTCGGCTCGTCCAGGTCCATCGGCGGCAAGGGGACGAGGAAGGGCGCTGCGCCATCCAAGACGACCCACGTGCCGAGCCCGTGTCCGCAGCGCTGGCAACGAAGGCGGAGCAATGTTGAACGCTCCACACGCTCAGCGTATCATCCAGCCGGGAGCGGGATCACACGTGTGTGATTCCGCGCGGGGCGACCGGCGGCCGGTCGCAGAACCACAGGCCGCTGGCCCGGACCGTCGGCCCGGGCGGTGCGGGTGGAGCTCTACACCGTTCCCGAGGTCGGCCGCATCCTCAAGGTCAGTCGGAGCCTCGCCTACGAGCTGGTCAAACGCGGCGCCATCCGCTCCGTCCGGATCGGCCCGCGCACCGTCCGGGTCCGCCGGGAGGACCTCGATGAGTTCCTCCGGGAGCGGACCGCGGCTGCCGTGGAGGCGGGGGGTGCCGCGTGAGCGTCCGGCGGCTCACCTTCGGCGACCGGGACACCTGCGCCCGCTGCGGGGGCCCGCTCGTACGTCGCCGGGACGGCCTCCCTGGCCGGCGGTGCGCCCGCTGCGGCATCCCCGAGCCCGGCGTCCCGCTCACGCTCGCCTTCGGCGGGACCTCGGTGCCGGTCCTCGCCCGGCGGGGGTGGTCGCGGTGAGCGGGGACCTCGACGACCTCCTCGGCCCCGCGTGCCGCTGCGCCCACGGCGAGGATCGCCACCATGGGGTGGCGGGGTGCCTCGAGGAGGGCTGCGGCTGCCCGTGCTACGAGCCGACGGCGGGCTCCCCGCACCCGTCCCGGGTGGAGCTCGCCGACCTCCCCGGCGTGCTCGATGAGATCGAGGCCTTCATCACCCGCTACGTCCACTTCGCGGACCGCCGCCAGGTGGTGCCGCTCGTGCTCTTCGTCCCGGTCTGCTACGCGGTGCTCGACGATCCGGCCTGCATCCCGGCGGCCCCCTACCTCTCGGTGACGAGCCCCGCGCCGGAGTGCGGCAAGACCCGTGTCTTGGAGGCGCTCCACAAGCTCCTCGGGGACGAGCGGGCGCTCTTCGTGGCCGGCTCGATGACGCCGGCCACCCTCTACCGGTCGCGGGAGGAGAGGCCCATCGCGCTCCTCGTGGACGAGGTCGGGCGCCTGTTCGGCCGGCGGGACGACGCGGCGAAGGAGCTGGGGGCGATCCTCGACTCGGGCTACCGCCGCGGAGCCACGGTGCCGCGGGCCGTGCCGGTGGGCAAGACCTTCGTGGTGAAGCGCTGGCCCGTCTTCGGCCCGGCCGTCCTCGCCGGCCTGGGCGAGCTCGCCGACACCACGAAGGGGCGCTGCATCCCCCTCCTCCTCCAGCGGCGGCCCCGTGGGGCGCGCGTGGACCCCTTCTACGAGGACGAGGCGGAGCCCGCGGCCGCTCGGGTCCGGGACCGCCTC
>DATLZM010000470.1:0-4871 GCA_035573995.1 Actinomycetota bacterium
GGCCGAGCGCGTCGGCGGGCCGGCCGCCGGCGGCCCGCGCCTCGCGCACGAGGTGCCGGGCCTGGGCGGGGGAGAAGCGCCCCAGCTCGGAGGTGAGGAGGGTCTCCACGAGCCCGTCGCGTTCCTCGGGCCGCGCGAGCCAGCGGAGGGCGAGCAGGTAGGGGGCGGCCCCGGCCTCGACCGGGAGCGAGAGGCCCCGCTCGGGCACGTGCCGGGGGACGCCGGCGTCGTCGAGGGCCCGGACGATCCCCGCGAGCTCCGGGCCCTGCCGGCGGACGACCACGGCCAGGTCGCGCCAGGGCACGCCCTCCTCCACGTGGACCCGCCGGAGCTCCCGGGCCACCGCCGCGAGCTCCTCCGAGCCGTGGGGTGCCGCCCAGGCCTCGAGCGCCGGGCCGTCGGGGCACCGCCAGGGGGTGGCGAGCTCCACGACCCCCGCCCCGGGGAAGCGTTCGGCGAACCGGCGGAGGGGGAGGGAGGTCGTCCCCTGGAACGAGAACACGTGCTGCTCGGGGTCGCCCGCGACCACGAGGCTCTCGGGCTCGAGCGCCGCGAGGAGCTCCTCGGCGGCGAGGGTCGTGTCCTGGTAGTCGTCGACGATCACGTGCCGGAACGGACCCGGCCGCTCGGCCGCCGCGCTCGCTGCCTCCCACACCGCCCCCGCCTGGTCGACCTGGCCCTGGTCGGCGAGCACGTCGAGGTAGCGCCGGTAGAACGAGGCCAGCTCGAGCCAGCCGGTGAGTCCCCGTTCCTCGGCCCGAGCCGCCATCTCCTCGGGGGCGAGGAGCGCCTCCTGGG
The DNA here is from genome assembly GCA_035573995.1 of Actinomycetota bacterium. Lineage (GTDB taxonomy): Bacteria > Actinomycetota > UBA4738 > UBA4738 > HRBIN12 > DATLZM01. The sequence goes on from DATLZM010000470.1 coordinate 799, forward strand.
CCCGGAGCAGCAGCTGGCGGACCTCGTCGGCGAACCCCCGCAGGCGCAGGAGCGAGCCGTAGGCGGGCCAGCGCGCCGGGTCCTCGCCCTCGAGCAGCTCCCGGACCAGGGCGGCCTGCTCGGCGTTGGAGAGGACGCGGGGCGGCTCCTCGTAGCCGAGCTCCCGGAACCGGGCCGCGAGCACCCGGTACGCGAGGCCGTGGATCGTCGTGACGTGCAGCGCGGGGAGCGCCCGCGGGAGCCGTTCGCGGAGCGCCTCCCTGGCCAGGTCCCGCGCCTGCCGGGAGCGGAGGACGAGGACGGTCCCCTCGGGGTCGGCGCCCTCCTCCAACAGGCGCGCGAACCGCTCGAGGAGCGCCGCGGTCTTCCCCGTGCCCGCCGCTCCCGTGACGAGGAGCGGCCCCCGCCGGTGGGCGAGCACCGCCGCCTGTCCGGGGTCGGGCTCGAGCGGCATGGCCGCATGCTACCCCCGGGTCCCGACATCCCCGGGGGTCGCCCCGGGACCTTCCCGCCGCGGCTCTCCTGCGTGGGAGAGCCACCGGGCGAGGTCGGCGGCGTCGATCCGCCCCACGGGGCGGCCCTCCGAGAGGACGAGCGCCGGCCTCCCGCCCCCGACGATCTCCGCCACCTGGTCCAGGCCAGCGTCCACGTCCACGGTCCGGAGGGCGTCGGGGGGAAGGAGCGCGTCCCGGACGGGCCGGAGCGGGTCCTCCTGCCCCACCCGGCGCGCGGAGGAGAACGAGACCGCGCCCACCAGGCGACCGTCCTCCACCACCGGGAACACCTCGTCCTCGTGGCCGCGGAGGTAGCGGTCGAGGGCCTCGGTGAGGGCGATCCCGGCGGGGACCAGGGGCGGGGGCGGCCCCATGGCGTCGGCGGCCCGCCCCTCCGAGAGCCGCTCCCGGAGCCGCTCCCGCTGCTCCGCCCCCCGGGCGGCCTGGATCAGGAACCACCCGATGAAGGCGAGCCAGATCGCGAAGCCCGCGTTCCCCCGCCGCAGCTCGAGCACGCCGAACCCGGCGAGGGCCACGCCCACCGCGACCCCGACCCAGCCTGCCACCCGGCTCCCCCTGGTCCGGCTCCCGGTGGCCCGCCAGACGAGGGCCCGGAGGATCTGCCCGCCGTCGAGCGGGTAGCCGGGGAGGAGGTTGAGTCCGCTCACCATGGCGTTCACGAGCGCCGTGTAGCCGAACACGCCGGCCAAGGGCGGGAAGGGCTCGGCGGCCGCGAGCGAGAGCCGCCAGAAGAGGAGCGCCAAGAGCCCGTTGCTGGCCGGCCCCACCGCCGAGACCAGGAGCTGGACGGTGGGCCCGCCCCGGTCGGCGGGGGTCTCGGTGGCCCCGCCCCAGAACAGGAGCCGGATCCCGAACACCGGGAGGCGCTTGGCCCGCGCCATGGCGGCGTGGGCGAGCTCGTGGGCGAGGACCGACCCGAAGAACAGGACGGCGGCCACGAGGGCGAGCCCGAGCGCCTCGAGCTCGTCGAGGTGGGGGTGGTGGAGCCCGACCCGGACGTAGAGGGTGTAGGTGATCGGGATCGCCACCCAGACCCACGACGCGTCGAGGGTGATCGGCACGCCGCCGATCGAGCCGATCCGCCAGCCGCGCCCGAACACCCCTCGAGCCTACCCGCTGTCGGGAGGCGCGCTCGAGGCCGCGTTTCCCCGCGACGGGCCGCCTGGTAGGTTCCACCGTGGCGATGGCGGCCGTCGGCCTCGGGGAGGTCCTGGAGGTCATCCACTCGAGCCCGCGGCGCTTCCGCACGGTGCGCGCCGCGGGAAGGACCGGGGACGCGCCGTGGCGGCTCTGGTGGGCGGGGGATGCACGCTGGCGCTTCGAGGAGGATCACGCCGATGGATCCAACGTCCAGGTCCGGGCGGGGCACACCTGGTGGACGGTGGGGCCGAGCGGCGAGGTCCACACCAACGAGGGCGACCCAGGGATCCGGCTGGGCATGCCGGCGCAGTTCGGCCTCCTCCACACCCGCGGCCTCCTCGCCTGCGCGATCCTCCGGGTCCTGCGGGAGGAACGGGTGGCCGGCAGGAGGGCAGCCGTGCTCCGCGCGACGCCGCGTCCCCGGGTGAGGGGCTTCCGGTGGTGGCACCTCGAGGGCTGGCCGCAACCCCTCGACGTGCCGATCGACCTGGAGCGAGGTGTGGCGCTCGGGACGCCCTGGTGGCGGGTCGACGAGATCGCGTTCGACGAGGACCTCGCGCCCGAGGTGTTCTCCAGGCCCCCGGAGGATCTCCCAGTGGTTCGGCATCCCGTGCGGCCCCTTGAGGTCACGCTCGAGGAGGCACGCAGGCGGGCCGGCTTCCCCGTGATCCTGCCCGCCTCCCTCCCCCACGGGGCCCGGTTCCTCCGCTGCCTGCTGGATCCGGCCGAGCCCCCCGGTTGGGTCGATCTCACGTGGGCGATCGACCCCGGCCACCTCTACGTGGTGCGCCTCCGGCAGGGACCAGAGGTGGCCCGCGACGCCGCGCGGGCCCGGGGGCGGGTGGTCCTCCGCGGCGATACGCGGATCCTCGTCGAGGAGGAGGAAGGGGTCCGGTGGCGCCGCCTGTTCGTGGAGCGCGGGGGGCGGTGGTTCGAGGTGGAGTCGGACCTCCCCACCGAGGCGGCGGTGGGGGTCGCGGCCTCCCTCGGGGAGGGCCCATGAGCGAAGCGGCCGACGCGCTCGAGCTCATGCACACGGCGGTCGAGCGGTGGCGGACCCTCCGGGCCGCCGGGCGGGCCTGGCGGCACCGGGATCGCGCCAGGGCGGCGTGGGGCCGGTGGGTCTCCTCGCTGCGTCGGGGACGAGGGCGCCCGGTGGCATCCCTCGCGGGCACGGAGCGGGAGCCGGAGCCCGAGGAGACGGAGGAGCGGTGGCGCCTGTGGCTCGCGAAGCCGGACCGGGGGAGGGCGGAGTTCGAGGTGGGGGCGGAGACGGTGACCGTGGTGTGGGTCGGGGGGACCTGGTGGAGCTGGTCCGCCTCGGAGGGGGTGACGACGAACGTCGGCGATCCGCACGTGACGCACGGGATCGGGCCGGGCGCGGCGCTGATCGACCCGGCCGGTATCCTCCCGGCGGTCGACCTCGAGCTGGCCGGTCGCTCGTCGTTCCTGGGCCGCCCGACGGTGAACGTGGTGGCTCGGCCCGTGCGGGTCGACGATGAGCACGAGGAGGGCGACGACCCGGCCGTCGGCACCCATGGGCTGGGGGTCGGAGCCGACGAGTACCGACTGGTGGTCGACGCGGAGCGAGGGGTCCTCCTGCGGTCGGAGGCGGTGCTCGAGGGCGAGCCCTTCCGTCTCCTCGAGGTGGAGGAGGTGGCTTTCGACGAGGACCTCCCCGAGGGCACGTTCGCACCGCCCGCGGGCGAGGTGGATCGGGTGGAGGTGGAGCGTTGGGTGCCGCTCGAGGAGCTGCCCGGGGCCGTGCCCTTCCAGGTCTTCGTCCCCGAGCGCCCTCCCTTCGGACCGCCCCAGGCGTCCGTCGATCCGGGGAGGCGTCGGTTCGGGATACCGCTCCACGTGCGGCTCGAGTACCACTCCCCGATGCCGGGCGAGGAGGACCGCTCGTTCTGGCTCGTGGAGTCCGGAGAGCCGATCGAGTGGTGGGAGGGGGTGGAGTGGCGCGAGGTGGGCGGCGTCCTCCTGGGGGAGGATCGGCGGGTCCGGCCGCCGCGCCGGCTCGCGCGCCTCGTGCGGGACGGGACCCACGTGGCGATCGAGGCGCGCGGGCTCGGAGAGGAGGAGGTCCTGGAGCTCGCGCGCTCGCTGGTGCCGCTGCCGCCCACGCCCCCGACGGGCTGACGCCGAGGTCGGTCCGCGCCGGCCGGGGGCACCTCCCGGCCTCGTCGGGCCCATCCCCTGATCCCGCCCCCGGCCATGCCCGTTCCCGCCCTGGCCATCCCCCCGGCGTCATCCTGACCCATCCCCCGGCGTCATCCTGACCCATCCCCCGGCCCCTCCGAGGAATCCCCCGCCGGAAGTGAGCCCCGGCACAGACAAGCGGAGCCGGTGTTCGTAGGGTGGGCCCATGGGAGGGGTGGGCTCGCTCGAGGAGCTGCCCGGGGCCGTGCCCTTCCA
>DATLZM010000471.1:0-9655 GCA_035573995.1 Actinomycetota bacterium
GGGGGGCGGGGGGCCGCCGCGGGTGGTGGTCCGCGTCGAGGCGCACGCGCACCTCCCTGCCCAGGGCCTCGGCCGCCGCGGCCGTGATCAGGCCGAGGTAGTGCCTGGCGAGCCAGTCGCGGACGTAGGTGGAGGGCGCGAGGACCTCGAGGACGCCGTCCCGGAGGGAGGTCGCGCGGACCCCGCTGAACCACATGGCGTACGAGCTCTCGGGGAGCTCGCTCCGCGCCCGCTCGACGACGTGTGACCAGGTCCGCTCAGCTAGCTGTTCGTCGGATGCGACCGCCATCCGTATCCACAGAACCTTTCCACACTTGTGGAAAATCTCCTGGGGAAGGACGAGGCCCGGGCGCTTGGGCCGGGCCTCGAGCAGCGGCCCGGACTATAGCACCGGCCTCGCCGGGCCATGAAGCCGCGGGGCCCGTTTTGACGGTCTTTCTCCGGGCGACCCGGTCGGGGCAGCCCGTATACTGCCTCGGCCGGCGGGGGCCGCCGTCACGCCGGGGAGCGACGATGCCGAAGCGCACGTACCAACCGAACAACCGCCGTCGGAAGAAGACGCACGGCTTCCGGATCCGGATGCGGACCCGGGGCGGCCGAGCCATCCTCGCCAGGCGCCGGGCGAAGGGTCGGAGCCGGCTGTCGGTCTAGCCCTGCGGAGGCGCACCCTGCGCGCTCGCGACGTGGAGCGGGTGCTCCGCGAGGGCCGGCCTGTGCGCGGGGCCCGGGTGGTAGCCTTCGTCGCAGGTGGGCCGGGACGGGCGGCGTTCGTGGCCGGGAGGAAGGTAGGTGGGGCCGTCGAGCGGAACCGCGCGCGGCGCGTGCTGCGGGCGGCGTGGCAGGAGGTGCGCCCGCTCCTGTCGGAGGAGATGGACGTCGTCTGGGTGGCCCGGGCGTCGATCCGGGGGGCGAGGACGCGGGACCTGGTGGCCGAGATGACCGAGCTGCTCCGACGGGCCGGGGTGGTGCGCGCGTGAGGCTGCGCGCCGCCCTGTGGACGCTGGGCGCCCCCGTCCGGGCCGTGCTGGTCGCGCTGATCCGCGCCTACCGGCTGGTGCTCTCGGGGTGGCTCGGGGGGCAGTGCCGCTTCTACCCCACGTGCTCGCGGTACGCGGAGCGGGCCATCCTGGAACACGGGGCGCTGCGGGGTTCGGCGATGGCGGCCTGGCGGGTGGCCCGGTGCGGGCCGTTCACGGCCGGCGGGGTGGACCACGTTCCGGCGAGGCGGGCCCCGGCCGCGAAGTATGAGGTCATCATACAGCCAGGAGGGGGCGGGCCGTGAGCGGGCTCCTGGCGGAGGTGCCGTGGTCGCCGCTGTGGCAGGGGCTGTTGAGCGGCCTGGGGTGGCTGCTGGCCCGGATCTACGACGCGATCCCCAACTTCGGGGTCACGATCATCGTGCTCACGGTCCTGATCCGGGTGCTGCTGTTCCCGCTCGGGGTGAAGCAGATCAAGTCGATGCAGGCGATGCAGGCCATCCAGCCGAAGGTCAAGCAGGTCCAGCAGAAGTACAAGGGGAACAAGCAGCGCCAGCAGGAGGAGATCATGCGGCTGTACAAGGAGCACGGGGTGAACCCGTTCTCCGGCTGCTGGCCGGTCCTGCTCCAGTTCCCGATCCTGATCGCGATGTACTCGGTGATCCGCTTCCCCCAGCACCCGCTCCACCTCCCAGAGGACAGCCGGCTCTGGCGGGGCATCGAGGCCCAGATCTACGACGGGGAGTCGAACACGGCCACGGACTTCCTCGGGATGAACCTCCTGTGCACCGCGGTGGACGCGGGCAGGCCGGTGGTGGAGATCCCCAACCGGCAGGCCGCGGAGGGCCAGCCCGACGTGATCACGCTCCACTGCGGGCAGGGCGCGTTGGTCCGGGTCCCCTACTACGCGCTGGCCCTGCTCATGATCGCCACCACCTACTACCAGTCGCGCCAGATGCAGCGGGCGAGCCCCCCGGGGAGCCAGAACCCCCAGCAGCAGATGCTCACCCGGGTGATGCCGCTCATGTTCGGGGTCTTCGGGTTCACGTTCCCGGCGGGGCTGGTCGTGTACTGGACGGTCTCCAACGTGCTCCAGATCGGGCAGCAGTACGTGATGTTGAGGGCTGGGCACATCGGCCCGCAGGCGTGGGGCGACGGGGGCGGGCGCGCCCCGTCGGGCCGGGCCGGGGGGTTCCCCGCGAGGCTGCGCGGGACCCCGGCGGATCGGGACGCGTCGAGCCCCAAGGGCAAGGGCGACGGGCGGCGGCCGGGGGGCAGCCGTGAGGGAGATCGAAAGAAGCGGCCCAAGCGTTGAGGAGGCCGTGGAGGCCGCCCTCGCCGAGCTCGGGGTGAGCGAGCAGGAAGCCGAGGTCGAGGTGCTCCAGGAGCCCCGGGCGGGGTTCCTCGGGCTCGGGGCCCAGGAGGCGGTCGTCCGCGTGCGGGTCCGCGAGCCCCGGGGGAGAGAGGCCGAGGAGGATCTCGAGGAGCAGGCCGAGATCGCCGCCGAGTTCCTCGAGGAGCTGCTCCGGAGGATGGGGATCGAGGCGACCGCCGAGCCGACCCTCGAGGAGGGCACGATGTACGTCGACCTCGAGGGGGGGAGCGAGGCGGAGGCGGCGATCCTGATCGGTCGGCACGGACAGACGCTGGAGGCGCTCCAGGACCTGGCCCGGCTGGTCGTGACGAAGCGGATCGGGGAACGGTGCCGGGTCGTGATCGACGTGGAGGATTACCGGCGGCGGCGCCGGGCCCGGTTGGTGGCGTTGGCTCGGGAGGCGGCCCGACGCGTCCAGCGGACGCGGCGGGAAGAGGAGCTGGAGCCGATGAACGCCTACGAGCGGAAGGTCGTGCACGATGCGGTCGCGGAGATCCCCGGGGTCACCAGCACGAGCCGGGGGGAGGATCCCGATCGGCGGGTCGTGATCAGGCCCAAGGGCTGAGCGGTGGCCGACGAGCCGGTGCGAGGCCCTTCGCCTTGTTTCACGTGAAACATCACGTTGATCCGGGTCGGCCCCGGGCCGGGGACCCAGCGGCCTGAGCTTCATCCTCCGATGGATCGCGCGGGGATCCTCGTTCGCCAGGCAGAGGAGCTGGGCATCGTGATCGACGACGCGCGCGCCGAACAGCTGCTGGCGTTCGAACGGCTCCTCCTCGAACGCGCCATCCCCCTCGGCGCGGTCGCCGCGGGGGACGCCCCGCGGCTGCGGGAGCGGCACGTCCTGGACTCGCTCCGGGCTGCACGGGCCCTCTCGACCGGGGACCGGATCGCGGTGGATCTCGGCACCGGCGCCGGGCTCCCGGGTCTGGTGCTGGCGATCGCGCGGCCCGATGTGCGCTTCACGCTCCTCGAGCCGAGGCAGCGGCGCGCGGCCTTCGTGGAGCTCGCCGTGGAGCGCCTCGGGCTGCGGAACGTAAGGGTCCTGGCCCGGCGGGCGGAGGAGCTGTCGGCCCTCGTGGGGAGGGGGGTCGAGCCACCCGCTGACCTGGCCCTGGCGAGGGCGCTGGGGTCGCTCGAACGATGCCTGCGGCTCGCCCGTGGGCTGCTGGGCCCGGGAGGGCGGCTCGTGTGGTTCGCGGGGAAGATGCGTGTGGGGCCGCTCCCTCCCGCCGCGGAGGTCATCGAGACGCCCGAGCTTGAAAGCGCTGGTCCGCTCGTTATCATGGGCGGGCAGTGACGTCGGAACGCTCCGCCCCCCGCGCCGCGGCCGTCCCCCATCCGACGCGACGCCTCCGCGCCCCTGCGGAGACCCCCTCGGGCCGGGCCCGGGTGATCGCGATCGCCAACCAGAAGGGGGGCGTGGGCAAGAGCACCACCGCGGTGAGCCTGGGCGCGGCCCTGGCCGAGCAGGGCCACCGCGTCCTCGTGGTCGACCTCGACCCCCAGGGGAACGCGTCCACGGGTCTCGGCATCCGGCACGAAGCACGGTCGGTCACGGTGTACGAGGTCCTGGCGGAGGAGGCCTCGATCGAGGGCGCGATCGTGCCGACCGTCGTCCCCGGCCTCGATGCGATCCCGTCGACGATCGACCTCGCGGGGGCCGAGATCGAGCTCGTCTCCCAGTTCTCGAGGGAGCTCCGACTGCGCCGGGCCCTGGAGCCCCTGCGCGACGGCACCTACGACTTCATCTTCCTCGACTGCCCCCCCTCCCTCGGGCTCCTCACGATCAACGCCTTGGCCGCCGCCGAGGAGCTGATCGTCCCGATCCAGTGCGAGTACTACGCGCTCGAGGGGTTGGGGCAGCTGCTGCGGAACGTGAGGCTGGTTCAACAGAACGTGAACCCCAGGCTCAAGCTGACCGGGATCGTGATGACGATGTTCGATCCGCGGACCAAGCTCTCTGAGCAGGTCGTGGCCGAGGTCCAGCGGTTCTTCGGCGATCGTGTGTACAGCGTGGTGATCCCGCGCACGGTTCGGCTCTCCGAGGCCCCGGGGTTCGGCCAGCCGATCACGGTGTACGACCCGAGGTCCAAGGGGGCGGAGTCCTACCGGGCCCTCGCGCTGGAGGTCGCCGCGCGGCCTCCTCCGGCGGAGCCCGTGCCGCTGATAGAGGAGCTGCCCCGGGTGATCCTGACCCCTCCCGGCGAGGACGCGGAGCACCCGGTGGAGGATGGGGCCGCCCCGCCCGCGAACGGATCGAGGGCCGGGATGGATGCGAGCGACCTTCGACGCGAGCCTCAGGGCTCCCGCGATCGCGGGAGCGACGAACCGGTCCCGACGGAGCTGGGTCCGGGGTCGTCCGAGGGCGGCCCTCGACCTCAGATGGAGCCTGATGCCGATGAGGCTGGGCCCAGTGAGGAGGAGGAGGAGGAGGAGGGCGGGTCAGCCGCCGACGCGACCGAGGCCTCGCGGGCGTCGGCTGGGGAGGAGACCGGCCCGCGGGCGGCTCCGCGCGAGCCGCCGGCGCCGCCCCGCCGGGGGCCGACCGTGGTCGTGATCGACGAGGACGAGATGCTCGGCGGGGAGGAGGCGGGTCCGGGGAGCCCGGAGCCGGTCGAGCCGGAGCGGCCGACGTCGCTCGCGGAGATCGGGGAGACGCTCTCGGCCGGGGAGCCCAGGAAGCGCAGGTGGAGGTTGTTCCGGAGAGGGAGGGACGGATGAAGCGTGGGGGACTCGGAAGGGGGCTGTCCGCCCTTATCCCCGGGGCGGTCGAGGAGGGAACCGGACTCCTCGAGATCCCGGTCGGGGCGATCGCCCCGGGCCCGAGGCAGCCCCGGACGCGCTTCGACGACGAGTCGCTGGAGTCGCTGGCGCTGTCGATCCGGGAGGTGGGGGTCCTCCAGCCGATCGTGGTGCGCCGCTCCGGAGAGGGATACGAGGTCATCGCGGGCGAGCGGCGGCTGCGGGCGGCGAAGCGTGCCGGCCTCGCCACGGTCCCGGCCGTGGTGCGCGACAGCGACGACGCGGAATCGCTCCGCGAAGCGCTGATCGAGAACATCCACCGCGAGGACCTGGGCCCCATCGAGCTCGCCGAGGCCTTCAGGGAGCTCCTCGAGGAACTGGGGGTCACGCAGGAGAGCCTGGCGGAGCGCCTGGGGGTCTCCCGTTCCCACGTGGCGAACACGATCCGGCTCCTGGCGCTCCCGGCCGAGGTCCAGCAGCTGCTGGCCGAGGGGAAGATCCAGGCCGGGCACGGCCGAGCCCTCCTGTCGCTGGCGGACCGCGAGGCCCAGGTGTCGCTGGCCCTCCGGGCGGCCGCCGAGGGGCTGTCGGTCCGGGAGGTCGAGGAGCTCGTCCGGAGCTACTTGGAGGCGCCCCCCGAGCGCCAGCGATCCCCGCGGCCGGCGGCCGAGCCGATCCCGGCCCTGGCGGAGGTCGAGGAGATCCTCTCCGAGCAGCTCGCCACGAGGGTCTCGATCCAGATGGGGCGGAGGCGCGGCCGGATCGTGATCGAGTTCGGCTCCCCCGACGACCTGGATCGGATCGTGAGCGAGATCGTGGGCTCCGGGCCGGGCCTGACGCCGGACTGACCCACGGCCCCGGACCGACCAACGGCCCCGGGAGCGGGGTCCAGGACGGGCCGGCGGGCTCGGGGCCGGGGAGCCGCGTCCGCCGGCCGGGCGGCGCTCCGCGAGTAGTCTAGCCGAGACTAGTCCCCGGGGCGGTGGCGGCCGCCGTGCCGTCCGCCGCCGCTCGGTCGATCTGGTCCGTGATGGACGAGCGCCGGGGCGACCGTCCCCGACAGGGCGGTCGCACCCGAGCGAGACCTCGTCCCCGGCGGAGCGGCCGCCGAGACCGCGACCGCCGCCTCGCGGCGGAGCTCACCCCGGGAGCGAACGGTCGCGGTGGAGGAGATCCCCGTCCCCGAGGAGCTCGCCCAGCCGCCGGACGCCCTCCCGGATCCTCTCCTCGGGCGGGTAGGAGAACGCGAGCCGCATCCGGTCGCGGCCCCGGCCGTCGGGGTAGAACGCGGTGCCCGGGACGTACGCCACCCCCCGCTCGACGGCGGCGGCGAGCAGGGCAGAGACGTCCAGGTGCGGAGGGACCGTCACCCACACGTAGAACCCGCCCCCGGGGCGGGTCCAGGTGGCGAGGGGCGCCAGGTGCGCCTCCAGGGCCTCGAGCATCGCGTCCCGACGCCCCCGGTAGATCGCGACGAGGGAGGCGAGGTGCTCGCGCCACCGACCGTCCGCGAGCCACCCCTCCGCCACGAGCTGCATGAAGTTGCTGGAGCAAAGATCGGCGGCTTCCTTGGCCAGGACGAGTCGCTGGCGCAGGCCGGGGGGCGCGAGGGCCCACCCGATCCGGATCCCCGGCGAGAAGATCTTCGAGAGGGTGCCGAGGTAGATCACCCCCTCGGGGTCCAGCGCCCGGAGCCGCGGGAGGGCGGGGCCCTCGAACCGCAGCATCGCGTAGGGGTCGTCCTCCACGATGGGCACCCCCGCCTCGCGGCAGAGGGCCACGAGCGCCTGGCGGCGCCGCAGCGACATCGTGACGCCGGCCGGGTTGTGGAAGTCGGGGACCGTGTAGACGAGCTTCGGCCTGGCGCCGCGGACCAGGAGCTCGCGGAGCTCGTCGACCACCATGCCCTCGTCGTCCAGGGGGACCGTGAGGAACCGGGGCTCGTAGGCGGAGAACGCCGAGAGCGCCCCCACGTAGGCCGGGGCCTCGACGACGATCTCGTCCCCGGGGTCGATCAGCACCTTGCCGATCAGGTCGAGCGCCTGCTGGGCGCCGTTCGTCACGACGATGGCCTCGGCCTCCGCCTCCACGCCCTGCTCGGCCATGAGCGCCGCCAGCCGTCGACGGAGGCCGGGCTGGCCCGGCCCGCCGCCGTACTGGAGGGCCGCGCCCGTGCGGCCCTGGAGGACGTGCCGGACCACCGACAGGACGTCCTCCTCGGGGAGGGCCTGCACGTACGGCATGCCCCCCGCGAGCGAGATGACGTCGGGGCGGGCCGCCACGGCGAAGAGCGCGCGGATCTCGGAGGCCTGCAGGCCCTGGGCCCGCCGCGCGTACAGCGGATCGAGGGGATCGATGTCCAGCTCGGCCACGGGGCCATGGATGCTAGCAGGGCCGCCGCGCGCACCGAGCGAGGCGGCTCCGTCGGGCACCGAGCGGGCCGCCCCTGCGCGGGGAGGAGGTCGCGCCTAGGCGACCCGAGGGAGGATCTCCTCGGCGAGCAGCTCCACCGTGGCGAGGTCGTCGAAGAGCTCGTGGTTGAGGAAGATCCGCTGGGCGCCCGCCTCCGCGTACTCGGCCAGCCGCTCGGCGGCGCGGTCCGGGGTGCCCACGATGCAGTCCCGGGAGAGGTCGGCGAGCCATCCCTCGAAGGGCCCGGCGGAGGGGTCGAGGGCATGGGCGGCGCGGAGCCGGGCGTCGAGCTCCCGCTCGTCGGCGCCGACGTAGCACCAGGTCATCAGCGACGTGGTCACGGTGGACTGGTCGCGGCCCACCGCGTCGACCGCCTCCCGGACCCGCGCGAAGCGCTGCCGCACCTCCCGAGGCGTCCCCCCGACCGTGTTGAACTCGTCGGCCCAGCGGGCGACGAGCCGCGCCAGCCGCGGGCCGCCCTTGCCCCCTACGATGATCGGGGGACGGGGGCGCTGGACCGGCCGGTGGACGAAGGCGCAGCGCTCGAGGCGGTAGAAGCGGCCGTGGAACGACACCTCGTCGTCATCGGCGGAGAGGAGGCGGTGCACGATCTCGAGCTGCTCCTCCAGCATCGCCATGCGGTCCGCGTCGCGGGGGAAGGGGAAGCCGTGGGCCCGGTGCTCATCGGCCCACCAGCCGGCACCCAGGCCGATCTCGACCCTGCCCCCCGAGATGTGGTCGACGGTGGTCGCGACCTTCGCCAGGACCGCGGGGTGCCGGAACGTCACCGGTGAGACGAGGGTCCCGAGGCGGAGCGTGGAGGTCGTGGCGGCGAGGCCCGCGAGCACGGTCCAGGCGTCGAAGGACCCGCGCCCGGGCTCGCCGATCACCGAGAGGTAGTGGTCGGAGGTGAAGAGCCCCTCGAGGCCGACGCGCTCGCAGGCGTCGGCGAGACGCCGCCACTGCGCCCAGCCGATGCCCTCCTGTCCCTCGATCATCAGGCCGAACCGCACGTCGCCCCCTTGTTCGACCGTCCGCCCTAGCCTACGCTTGGGGCCACGGAACGCCCTTCCTCCTCGGAGTTCGCGCGGGCGACGAGCGCGCTCCTGCTCGGCGCGGTGCTGGGCGTCGCGCTCCTCTGGCTGGCGCGGCGCCGACGCTGAACGACGATGCGCGTGCGCGTCGTCGACGTGGACCTCGAGAGCTTCCCGCTCCTGCCGAAGCCCTGCCTGACCTCCGTCTACTGGGAGCTCACCGAGGACGTGGACCCCGCCGACGCCCCCTTCCACAAGGAGGAGTGGTTCTCCTCGACCCTCCTCGAGTGGGGGCGGTGCGGCAAGCTCGCGGTGGAGGGGGGGAACGGCGTCGCGTTCGCGGAGTACGCGCCGGCGACGCTCTTCCCGCGGCTGCGGGAGTTCGCGGCGGCCCGCGACACCTCGCCCGACGCCGTGTACCTCTCGTACTGCTACGTGGTCGAGGGCAGGCGCGGGGAGGGCCTCGGGAGCGAGCTGGTCCGGGAGGTGGCGAGGGACGCGGTGGAGCGGGGGTACCGGGCGGTCGAGGCGATCGGCGACCGGGCCTGGGACGGCGGCTGGGTCCTGCCGCTGCCGTTCCTCGCGGCCAACGGGTTCGTGGTGGTGCGCGACGATCGTCGGTTCCCCCTCCTCCGGCTCGACCTGCACGAGCGGCCGGCCCCCGTGGCCGCCGGGGCCGCGGCCACCGTCTCGGTGCCGGCCCCCTGAGGGCGGGGGGCGGGTCAGGTGGCGCGGGACCGCGGAGCCCGCGGGCCGCCGGCGCGGAGGTCGCCCGCGGGGTCGGCGGGGGCGAGGAAGCGCTCCAGGCCGTCGGCGATGGCCGTGGCGAGCCGCCGGCGGAAGGACGCGTCCAGGAGGCGCCGCTCGTCCTCCGGGTCGGCGATCGATCCCGGCTCGACCTGGACCGCGGGCATGCGGGTCTCGCGGAGCACGGCCACCGCGAGCGGCGCGGTCCCGCGGTCGGCCAGGCCCAGCCGGGCGGTGAGCTCGCGGTGGATGGCCTCCGCCAGCCGCCGCCCCGCGGGGGAGTGGGTGGTGTCGCTGCCGAAGTAGCAACAGCTGGCCCCGGGCCCGCCGTCCCCCCCGGTGTGGATCGAGAGGCAGACCGCGGC
>DATLZM010000472.1:0-9852 GCA_035573995.1 Actinomycetota bacterium
CGCTCGTCCGTGCACTGCGCCGAGAGGATCGTGGCCACGAGCAGCTCGAGGGGGTTCGAGAACCGGAGCGCCACCCTGGCCTCGGGGTACTCGCGGAGCAGGAGGCGCACGACCTCCGGCGCCCGTTCCTCCGCCGGGCTCCCCCTGGTGAGGCCGGTCCGCCCCGGCATCAGGCGCCCCCGCCCACGCCCACCCCCAGCCCCTCCCGCCGGGCCACCGGCGCGCGTCCGCCGAGGCGCGCCACCACGAGCCCCACCACGACGAGGGCCGCGCCGAGGACCTGCTCGGGGCGGGCCCGCTCCCCCAGCACGGCCACGGCCGAGGCCCCGGCGAGGACCGGGACCAGGAAGCCGTAGACCACGGTGCGCGCCACCCCCCGGCGGTGGATCGCCCAGTTCCACAGGCCGTACGCGAGGTAGACGGGGCCGACGACCGCGTAGCCGAGGATGGCCCACGAGCGCGGGCTCACGGCCCCCCAGTCCTGCGCGGCGACCGCCGGCGCGCACACCACGGCGACCAGCACGCCCCCGGTCGCGAGCCCGTAGGCGAGGAGCTCGCGCGAGGGGTACCTGGCCGAGAGGGGTTGGGTCACGACCCCGTACGCGCCGAAGGCGGCCGCCGCCCCGAGCGAGAGCGCGTCGCCGGGCCTCGCCGCGGCGAACGCCTCCCAGGCCCGGAGGAACACGGCCACGCCGGCGAACCCCACGGCCACGCCCGCCGCCTCGACCGGCCGCGGCCGTTCCCGCCCGAGGGCCCAGGCGAACACCACCGAGAAGATCGGGTGGGTCGAGATCAGGATCGCGCTGGCCAGCGCCGACGTCCGGTCGAGCCCGAGCACGAACCCCATCTGGTAGAGGAAGAAGCCCGCGAGGCCCGACGCGAGGAGCGCGGGGAGGTCCTCCCGGCGAGGCGGCGTGCGCTCCCTCGACGTCGCGAGGAGCCCCAGGGAGAGGGCCACCATCGCGGCGAACCGGACGCCCGTGAAGGCGACGGGATCCACGTCCCGCCAGGCCACCTTGAACGCCGTGAACGTGGACGCCCACATGAGGGCGACCGCCAGCAGGGCGGCGTCGACCACCAGGCTCCCTCCGCGGCGCGGCACGGCGCGAAGTCTACGCAGGGCGGGCCGTCGGCGGCCCGGCTCAGCGCGACAGGAGCGGGAGCACGAACCCGTCCCCCGCCGAGAACGTCCGCCAGACCCCGTCGGCCAGGACGTGGACCGCCCCGCGCCCGACGACCGACCAGGCGGCGCCGTCGCCGACCATCGCGGTCCCCTCGTCGATCCCCACGAAGGCCGACCCCGGGGGCACCGAGCCGATGATGAACGCGCGGGCCCCGGGGATCCAGGAGTCGACGATGTCCCAGTGCGGCCCGAACAGGACCCCGCGGACGACCCCGAGCCCCGGCTTCCAGAGGTCCGGACCGAGCTCCGCGACGTCGGTGTCGTAGGTGACCTCCGTGAGGCAGGCGACCCCGGCGCTGCACCCGGCGTACGCGAGCCCCCCGTCGAGCCTCCGCTCGAGCTCGCGCCAGAACCGCGTCCCGACGAGCGTCCGCGCGAGGTAGGCGGGGTTGCCGCCCGAGACGTAGACGAGGGAGGCGCTGGCCAGGGCGTCGAGGAGCTCGGGGCGCTCGGCGTCGCGGCGGACCTTGAGCGGCGGCACCACGGCCGGGACGCCCAGCGCCTCGAAGTGCGCCTTCCCCTTGGCCCCCCACCCGTCGAAGACGTCGTCGCCCTCGGGGGCCGACGCCGTGGGCAGGATCAGGACGCTGCCGTCGCCGGTCCGGGCCCGCTCGAGGAGCCAGCGGTCCACCTCGACGCTCCAGGGCTCGAACTCCCCCGAGCCCAAGAGCCCCAGGACGCGACCGCCGGCGGACGCGGTGCCCATGCCGCTTCTTACCACGGCCGCGGGGGACGCGGAAGGATCGCCGCCCCCGCGACCCGCACGGGCGCGGGACCGCCCGCCCGCGGGGCGGAGGGCGGTCCGGGGCCGCCCTCCCGAGCGGGGGGCACCGCCCCGCCCCTACCTCACTTCTTACTTCTTGCGGCCGCGCGCGGTCAGCACCTTGCGGAGCGGGCCGGTCTGCACGGGGATCCGCTTGGTCTCCCGCCGCCCGGCGCCCTTGGGCACCACGACCTCCAGGACCCCGCGGTCGTAGGAGGCCTTGATGCCGTCGACCTCGGCCGTCTCGGGCAGGAGGATCTCCCGCTCGAAGCGGCCGTACAGCGCCTCCGAGCGGATGTAGGTCCCGGTCTCCTCCCGGTGCTCGCGGCGCCGTTCCCCGGCGATCCGCAGGACGTTGTCGGTGACGCTGATCTCCACGTCCTTCTCCGGATCGATCCCGGGGAGCTCGGCCCGGACGACCAGGTCGCCGTCGCGCTCGAACACCTCGACGGCGGGCGTCCAGGTCGAGAGCGACGCTCGCGGCCCCTCGTCGAAGAACCGCCGGAACAGCTCCTGGGCCTCCCGCTGGAGGTCCAGCATCTCCCGCCACGGGTCCCAACGCACCAGCGCCATCGCATCCACCTCCTTCGTGGGTCCGCCGACGAGCCCTCCGACGTTCCCTGCCAAGAAGAGATATGAGCGTCCTGGTGTCAACTTCAAGGGTCGGGCGGCGCCACGCCCGCACCGAGCTCGAGGCCGCCGGTCAGCGCAGGCCGCGGCCGGGAAGGCCAGCGCCCGGCGCCCGAGCGACGTCAGCCGGGCGGGTGCTCGTCGAGGAGCGCCCGGACCCGGGCGTACAGCTCGGCGGGGACCTCGGAGCGGCACCGCGAGGCGAGGAGCGCCTTCAGCCGGCTCCGGAACCCGGCCCGGTCCATGCAGGGCCCGCAGCGGCCGAGGTGCTCCTGGACCTCGGTCCGCGCCCCCGCCGGCAGCTCCCCGTCGAGGTAGCGCTCGAGGCTCCGCAGGACCTCCTCACAGTCGATCGGCGACAAGTCCCCGCTCCCGTGCCTTCTCCCACAACGCCTTCTCGAGTGCCCGTCTTCCGCGGTGCAGCCGCGACATCACGGTGCCGATGGGGATCCCGAGGATCTCCGCGATCTCGCGGTAGGAGAACCCCTCGACGTCGGCGAGGAGCACCGCCATCCGGAACCCCTCGGGGAGGGCGTCGAGCGCCGCCCGCACGTCCTCGTCCGGGATCCGCTCCAGGACCTCGCTCTCGGCCGAGGACCCCGCGGAGGCCAGCCGGTCGTAGAGGTACCACTCGTCGATCCCCTCGTCGGGGACGGTCTGGGGCTCGCGCTGACGCTTGCGGTACGCGTTGATGAACGTGTTCGTGAGGATCCGGTACATCCAGGCCCGGAGGTTCGTGCCGGGGCGGAACGAGCCGAAGCCGCGGTAGGCGCGGAGGTAGGTCTCCTGGACCAGGTCCTCGGCGTCCGCGGGGTTCCTCGTGAGGCGCAGGGCCGCGGAGTAGAGGTTCGGGAGCAGGGGGAGCGCGTCCCGCTCGAACCGCTCGCGCAGCTCCGCGGCCGCCCCGGCCCCCGCGTCTCCCCCGGCCCGCCCGGCCGCCTGCGCCGACCCGCCCATCGGGCCCAGCCTACCCCGCGCCGGCGCTCCCGACCGGGGTGTCGCGGCCGGCGGGGGGTGGGATGATGCCTTCGATGCCTGAGGGCGACGGCGGCCGACGCGGCACCCGGTGGCCGGGCTTCGACCTCGGCGGCGGGCCGGGGAACGGCCGGCCCGGCGGGTGGCGGTTCTCCCCCTGGCTGTACCTGGCCGGGCTGTTCGTGCTGCTCCTCGTGTTCCAGAACCTCCTCGCGCCCCGTCCGCGGGGCATCCCCTACTCGGAGTTCATCGACCACGTGCGCCAGGACCGCATCGTGGGCGAGGTGGTGATCTCGAGCACGCAGGTGAGCGGGACCTACCGGGCCGGGGACCGGGAGGTGGACTTCACGGCCACGCTCCCCGCGAACTGGGACCCGACCCCGCTCCAGCAGCTGCTCGACGAGCACGGCGTCACCTACCGCTTCACGCAGCCCTCGGGGCTCACGACGTTCCTCCTCACGACGCTCCTGCCCACCCTCCTCCTCTTCGGCGTGCTCTGGTTCTTCCTGTTCCGCCGGATGGGAGGCGGCGCCGCCTCCGCCCTCTCCCTGGGACGCAACCGGGTGAAGATCTACGACCGCAAGGAGATGAAGACGACGTTCGCGGACGTGGCCGGCCTCGACGAGGCGGTTGAGGAGCTCCGCGAGATCGTCGACTTCCTCAAGAACCCGAAGAAGTACCAGCGCCTCGGGGGGCGTATCCCCAAGGGCGTGCTGCTCCTCGGGCCGCCGGGGTGCGGGAAGACCCTCCTGGCCCGGGCGGTCGCCGGGGAGGCGAACGTGCCGTTCTTCTTCATGTCGGGCTCGGAGTTCGTCGAGATGTTCGTGGGGCTCGGCGCGGCCCGGGTCCGGGAGCTGTTCCAGCAGGCGAAGGAGAAGGCCCCGGCCCTGGTGTTCCTGGACGAGATCGACACGATCGGCAAGGGCCGGGTGGGCGCGATCGGGGCGGGCCTCGGCGCGCACGACGAGCGGGAGCAGACCCTGAACCAGCTCCTCGTCGAGATGGACGGGTTCGACTCCTCCAAGGGCGTGATCATCATGGCCGCCACGAACCGGCCGGACGTCCTCGACCCCGCGCTCGTCCGCCCCGGCCGGTTCGACCGGCAGGTCGTCGTGGACCGGCCCGACCTCCGGGGGCGGGAGGCGATCCTCCGGGTCCACACCCGGGGCGTCGCCCTGGACCCGAGCGTGGACCTCCGGGTCCTCGCCGCGCGCACCCCCGGGTTCACCGGCGCCGACCTCGCGAACGTCGTGAACGAGGCCGCCCTCCTCGCGGCGCGCCGGGAGAAGGACTCGGTGACGATGGCCGAGCTCGAGGAGGCGATCGACCGCGTCGTGGCCGGCCTGGAGCGGAAGAGCCGGGTGATGTCGGAGAAGGAGAAGGAGCGCGTCGCGGTCCACGAGATGGGGCACGCCCTGGTGGCGCTCTCCTGCCCGACCGCCGACCCGGTGCACCGCGTCTCGATCATCCCCCGGGGCGCCGCCGCCCTCGGCATGACGATGCAGCGCCCGCTCGAGGACCGCTACCTCCTCACCCAGCCCGAGCTCGAGGACCGGCTCGCGATCCTCCTCGGCGGCCGGACCGCCGAGGAGCTCGTGTTCGGCCCGGTCTCCACCGGCGCGCAGAACGACCTGGAGCGGGCCACCGAGATCGCCCGCGCCATGGTGGTCGAGTACGGGATGAGCGAGAAGCTCGGCCCGCTCTCCTTCGGGAGGGACGGGTTCCGCAGCCCCGACGGCCGCGTGCTGTTCCCGGGCGAGCGCCCCGAGATGTCCGAGGCGACCGCGGAGCTCGTGGACCGGGAGGTCGCGCGCCTCGTGAACGAGGCCCACGAGCGCGCGGCCCGGATCCTCGGGGAGCGGCGCGAGCTCCTCGAGCGACTCTCGCGCCTGCTCATGGCCCGCGAGGTCATCGAGGGGAAGGAGCTCCGCGACTACGTCGAGGGCCGGGCGGAGATCCCGGAGCCGGAGCCGGTCGGCGCGGGACGCGCCGGAGGGGGCGACCCGCGGTCGGCGCCCGAGCGGGCCGAGACGCTCCCGCTGCCGGTCGCGCCCCCGCGTCCCGACCCGCCCCCCTCCCCGGACCCCGGGCCGGGCCGCGGCGCCCCCCGCGACCCGACCCCGCCGCGTCCCGACCGCGACGACGGGCCGTGAGGCGGCCCGGCGCGCCTCGGACCTACCCCTCGCGCGGGCGTCGGGAGCCCGCGACCGTGAGGTCGAACCGCCCCCGGAAGCGGTCCAGGAACCGGTAGAAGTTCCGCTTCGAGAGGCGCTCCCGCTCCTCGGGCGGCGTGTTCGCCCACGCCCGGTGCTCGTGCCGGACCACCGGGACCGGGACCACCACCGCCCGCAGGCCGAGCTCCTTCACGCGGAACGACAGGTCGAGGTCCGCCGTGCGGTAGAACCGGAACCGCTCGTCGAAGGCGATGCCCCGGACGAGCAGCTCGCGCCGGAGGGCCATCAGGTAGCCCTCGATCGCGTCGACCTCGGGGCCCTCGCTCTCCCGGAAGGTCCGGAGGTCCTCGGTGACGACCCCGAAGGGGCCGCACACCCCCACCGAGGGGTCGGCGAGGGCCCGCTCGAGGGGGCCCAGGACGTCCCCCACGGCCTCGACCGACCCGTCCACGATCAGCACGATCCGCCCGCGGGCCCGGCGGAGGCCCGCGTTGCGGGCCGCCCCCCACCCCGCCCCCGGCTCGAGGTTCCAGACCTCGAGGCCCGGGGGCCACGACGCGGGGTCGGTCCCGGCCACGTCCGTGACCACGTGCTGGATCCTCCGCCCGCGGTGGTGGCGCTCGAAGCTCACGACCCCCCGGAGGACGTCCTCGGGCCACCCCTCCACGACCCACTGAACCGTCGCGTCGAAGGTCGCCGGTTCCCCCAGGGCGCTCGGGACCTCCCGCGGCGCGAGCCGCCGGGCCGGGGCGGGGGGCGGGGCGGGCTCCAGCCGGTAGCCGCCCGGCTCATCCACCACGCGCCAGCCGAGCGCGGAGATCCGCTCCCGCAGCTCGTCGGCCGCGGCGAAGTCCCGGGCCGCGCGGCGGGCGGCGCGCTCCTCGGCCAGGGCCCGGACCTCCGCGGGGACGTCAGCCACGGCCACGCCCTCCCTCCTTCCGGTGGCGGCGGACGAAGTCGAGCACGGCGGCGTCCGCCTCCTCGGCCCGCTCGGAGTGGTACAGGTGCCCGGCGCCCACGAGGAGCACGAGCTCCGCGCCGGGGATCCGCGCCGCGAGGATCCGCGCGTTCTCCACCGGGATCACCTGGTCCTCGGTCCCGTGCAGCACGAGCGTGGGGGCGACGATGCCCGGCAGGCGATCGAAGGCGTCGAAGCCCTGCATGGCCTCCCACTGGCGCCGCTCGCCGCGGGGGTTCCGGCGCTGCGTCGCCGCCACCCGGAGGTCCTCCGCCACGTGCTCGGGGTGGCGGTCGGGGAACGAGGGCGCGTAGAGGGAACGCCAGGGCTCGGCCTTGGGCGCCCGGGCGTCCCCCCGCGCGGCGCGGGGCCCGCCGCAGTGGGTGGCGGCGAGGATCAGCGTGCGGACCCGCGCCGGGTGGGCCAGCGCGAGCTCCTGCGCCACCATCCCGCCGAACGACTGGCCGTAGACGTGCGCGCGGTCGATCCCCAGGTGGTCGAGGAGCGCGACGGTGTCCTCCACGTACGTGGCCATCGTGGTCGGCCCGTCCGGTCCCTCGGAGCGGCCGTTCCCGCGGAGGTCGTAGGCGACCACCCGGAGCTCCCGGGCGAGGCGGGGGATGTTCCTCCGCCACCCGGGGATGTCGCCGCCCATCCCCTCGAGCAGGACGATGGGCTCGCCCTCCACGGGGCCGTGCAGCTCGAAGTAGAGGCGCCACCCGCAGGGACGGTCGAGGAACGGCACCGCCCTAGAGCGTCGCCCCCTTCGCCGCCGCGCGCAGCCGCGCGGCCATCGCCTGGAGCGTCTTGAGGGCGATCGTCGGGTGCTCCCTGATCAGGCCCCGGAACACCCACTCCGTGATCCCCGCGAGCCGGACGGGGGTGAGCGCCGTCACGGTCGCGGTCCGCGGGCCGCCGTCGAGGAGCGCGATCTCCCCGAACACGTCGCCGGCCGAGAGCGTGCGCCGCCGCCGACCGCCGATCGAGACCTCGGCGCGGCCCTCGAGGATCAGGAACATCCCCACGCCGGGCTCCCCCTCCCGGGCGATGACCGCCCCCGCCGGATGCGTCACCTCCTTCGCGGCCCTGGCGATGAGCGACAGCTCGCGCGCGGAGCAGCCGGAGAACATCGGGACCCTGGCGAGCTGCTCGGCGACCTCACGGACCCCCACGCGCACCCCCTTCCGACCGGACGGGCCTATCCTAGCCGGGCCCTGCCGCGGGGGCGCGGGGCGGCCGCGGCCCCGAGGAAGGCGGGAGGGGCGCCCCGCTCGGGACGCCCCTCGACCTCGGTCGCGGGGGAGGGATTCGAACCCTCGACCTCTGGGTTATGAGCCCAGCGAGCTACCGGACTGCTCCACCCCGCAGCCCAAAGATACCAACGGCCGTCAACCGCTCCAACGCGGGACGACCTAGCCACGCAGCCGGAACGAGAGGTCCGCGGGGATCTCGGCCACGTCCATCTGGGCCTTCTGGAGCCTCCCCGAGTAGTCCCAGTTCATCGCCTGCCACCGCGTGAACTGGTCCAGCACCCAGATCCCCGCCTGGCGACTCCCGTTCCCGCTCTTCCCGTTCCCCCCGAACGGGAGGTGGGCCTCGGCCCCCGAGGTCGAGTTGTTCACCGACACCATGCCGGCCGAGATCCGCTCCCGGAACCGGAACACGGTGAGCGGGTCGCGCGTGTAGATCGAGGACGAGAGCCCGTACCCGTGGCCGTTGGCGAGCTCGATCGCCTCGTCGAGGGAGGAGAACGAGGAGACCCCGACGATCGGCCCGAACGTCTCGTGCTTGTAGAGGTCGTCGTCGGGCGTCACGCCGTCCACGATCGTGGGGTGGTAGTACAGGCCGGCCTCGGGGTCCCCGACGAACCCCCGCCGGGGGTTGGCGCGGGTGATCCGGCCCACGCCGCTCGAGCCCAGCACCCGGTGGTGCGGCCCGATCCACCCGAGCCAGTCCTCGAACCGCCGGGCGAACCGCTCGTTCAGCATCGGCCCGTAGAGGACGTCCTGCATGGGGTCCCCGATCGGCGCCTCCTCCACCGCCCTGGCGAAGCGCGCCAGGAGGTCGTCGTGGACGCGCTCGTGGACGATCAGCGTCCCGAGCGAGGTGCAGCGCTGGCCGGCGGTCCCGAACCCGCTGAAGAGCGCCCCCTCCACGGCGAGGTCGAGGTCCGCGTCGGGCATCACCACCATCGGGTTCTTCCCCCCGAGCTCGAGGCAGGGGGACTGGAGGTGGCGTCCGCACAGCTCACCGATGGCGCGCCCGACCTCGGTGTTGCCCGTGTACCCCACCTTGTCCACGAGCCCGGCCTCGAGGGTCGCCCGGAGGCCGGCGAACGTCGTGGGCCCGTCGGCCAGCACGACGTTGTAGACGCCCGCGGGGAACCCGGCGTGGAGGAACAGCTCGCTGAAGGCGTCGGCGATCGCCGCCGTGTACTCCGCCGGCTTCCACACCACCGCGTTCCCGCAGAGGAGCGCCGGCACGAGGTACCAGGAGGGCACGGCGACGGGGAAGTTGCCGGCGGTGATCACCGCCACCACCCCCACCGGCACCCGGAACGTGAAGAGCTGCTTGTCGGGCAGCTCCGAGGGGACGGTCTGCCCGTACAGCCGTCGCCCCTCGGAGAGGAAGAAGTCGCAGGTGTCGATGACCTCCTGCACCTCGCCGAGGGCCTCCCGGTACGGCTTGCCGATCTCCCGGGTCACGATCCGCGCGAGGGCCTCCTTGTTCGCCTCGACGAGGCGGCCGAGCGCCGCCACGGCCCGCCCCCGGACCGGGGCCGGCACGCGCGCCCAGGCCCGCTGCGCCTCCCGCGCCACCCGGCACGCCTCGACGAACGTCGCCTCGTCGGCGAGGAGCGCCTCGGCGACCCGGTCGTCCAGGCGCGCCGGGTTCACCGTGACCAGACGCCCGCCCGGCCCCTCGCCGATCCTGCGGCCCCCGATGATGCTCGAGACGGTCTCCACGGCTCCCCTCCGGATCACGTTCCCCTGGGGAAAGGGTACGGCGGGCGTGGGGCTCCCGGGTCCGCCGCGCTCGACGCCGGGCTCGTCGACAAGATCGGCTTCACCGGCTCGTCGGCGGTGGGGGTGCGGATCGGCGAGCTGGCCGGGCGGCACCTGCAGAACCCCTGCCTCGAGTTGGGCGGCAAGAACCCCCTCGTGGTCAT
>DATLZM010000473.1:0-6579 GCA_035573995.1 Actinomycetota bacterium
TCGAGCGGGCCATCGCGGCCAGCCCCGCCGACTGGCACATGTTCCAGCCGGCCTGGGAGGGCTGACGGCGGTCGCGGTGCGCGTCGCGCTCGCCTGCCCCTACGACTGGGCGGCCCCGGGGGGGGTCCAGGTCCACGTCCGAGAGCTCGCCGGCGCCCTCCGCGGGCGCGGCCACGAGGCCATCGTGCTCGCCCCGGCCTCGGCCCCGCCCCCCGAGCCCTGGGTCCGGCCGGTCGGCCGGCCGGTGCGGGTGGCCTACGCGGGGACCGTCGCGCCGATCTGCCCCTGGCCCGGCTCGTTCCGGCGCGTGCGGGCCGAGCTCGCCGCGTTCGGCCCCGACGTCGTCCACGTCCACGAGCCGCTCACGCCGAGCACCTCGATGTTCGCCGCCCTCGCCTCGCCCGCGCCGGTCGTCGCCACGTTCCACGCCTTCCTCTCCCGGTCGCGGCTGCTCCGGGCCGCCGCGCCCGTCCTCCGGCCCGTCTGGGACCGGCTCCGGGTCCGGATCGGGGTGAGCGAGGCGGCCGTCCGGTTCGTCTCCGGGCCGTTCCGGGGCCCCCTCGAGGTGATCCCCAACGGGGTCGACGTCGAGCGGTTCGCGCGCGCCGAGCCCGCCCCGGGCCTCCCCGCCGGGCGGCGGGTGCTCTGGGTCGGCCGCCTCGACCGGCAGAAGGGGTTCCCGGTCGCGGTCCGGGCCTGGGCCGAGGTCGCCCGCCGGGCCCCGGACGCCTGGCTCGTGGTGGTGGGGGAGGGGCGCGACCTCGGGGCCCTCCGCGGGCTCCCGGACGAGGCGGCGCGCCGGGTGCTGGCCCTCGGCACGGTCCGCCACGAGGACCTCCCCCCGTTCCACGCCGCGAGCCACGCCTTCGTCTCCTCGGCCACCGGGCAGGAGAGCTTCGGCATCGTGCTGGTGGAGGCGATGGCCGCGGGGCTCCCGGTGGTGTGCACCGACATCCCCGGCTACCGCGAGGTGGTCCGCGACGGGGTGGAGGGGATCCTCGTGCCGCCGGGGGACGCCGGCGCCCTGGCCGGGGCGCTGCTGCGGGTGCTGGCCGACCCGGTGCTCGCGCGGCGGCTGGGCGAGGCGGGTCGGGCCCGTGCCCGGGCCTACGACTGGAGGGTGGTGGTGGGGAGGCTGGAGGAGGCCTACCGGCGCGCCGCGGGGTGAGGGAGGGGTCCGGGACGGGGGACCCGGGGACGGTTGCTACGATGGCGCCCGTGCGCTGGGGGTGGATCGCGGCGGGGGCGGTGGGGCTGGCCCTCCTCTACGCGATCCTCACCTTCAACCGCCTGGTCTCGCTCCGGAACCGCGTGCGGAACGGGTGGTCCCAGATCGACGTGCAGCTCCGGCGGCGCTACGACCTGATCCCCAACCTCGTGGAGACGGTCCGGGGCTACGCCGCCCACGAGCGGGAGCTGTTCGAGAAGGTGGCCGAGGCCCGGGCCCGCGCGATCGCGGCCGAGGGGGTCCGTCCCCAGGCCGACGCCGAGGACGGCGTCACCCGCGGCCTCCGGCGCCTGTTGGCGGTGGCCGAGGCCTACCCGGCGCTCAAGGCCAGCGAGGGGTTCCTCGCGCTCCAGGAGGAGCTCACCGCGACGGAGTCCAAGATCGCGTACGCGCGGCAGTTCTACAACGACCAGGTGATGCGCCTGAACACGCTCGTGGGCTCCTTCCCCTCGAGCCTCGTCGCGCGCGCCTTCGGCTTCCGGCCCGCGGAGTTCTTCGACATCGAGGACCCGGTGCGCGGGCCCGTCGCCGTGGACCTCTGAGGAGCGCCGGGGGCCCGTGTACGAGCAGGTCGCGGCGAACCGACGGAGGTCGGCGCTCCTCGTCCTCGGGATGGGGGTCCTGTTCGCGGCGGTGGGGTGGGCGCTCGGGGCCTGGCTGGGGTCGCCCGTCGCCGGGGTCGTCGTGGCCGTCGCCGTGGCGCTCCTCGCCGCCCTCGGCTCGTTCCGCTACGGGGACCGGATCGTGCTGGCCTCGGCGGGGGCGCGGGAGGTGTCGGCGGAGGAGCAGCCGAGGCTCCACAACATCGTCGAGGGGCTCGCGATCGCCGCCGGTATCCCCAAGCCCCGCGTCTACGTGATCCCGGAGGCGGCGCCGAACGCGTTCGCCACCGGCCGCGACCCCCGGCACGCGGCGGTGGCCGTCACGGAGGGCCTCCTCGAGACGATGAACCGCGTGGAGCTCGAGGGGGTGATCGCCCACGAGATCGCGCACGTCGTCGACCGCGACGTCCTGCTCGGGACGGTCGTGGCGACCCTCGTGGGGGCGGTGGTGCTCGTGGCCGAGCTGGTCCTGCGGGCCACCCTGTGGGGCGCGGGTGGATCGCGGCGGCGCGGGGGCGAGCCGGCCCTCCTCGTGGCGCTCCCGTTCCTCCTCCTCGCCCCGCTCGCGGCCCAGGTGGTGCGGTTCGCGATCTCCCGGGAGCGCGAGTTCCTGGCCGACGCCCAGGGCGCGCTCCTCACCCGCTACCCGCCGGGGCTCGCCTCGGCCCTCCGGAAGATCGCGGCGGCGCGGGGGGTGCCGATGCGGGCGAGCCACGCGGCCACCGCGCACCTCTGGATCTCCCAGCCCTCGCGGCTCGAGGGCGAGCGGACCGGGTGGCTGGAGCGCCTGTTCTCCACCCACCCGCCGATCGAGGAGCGGATCCGTCGCCTGGAGGAGATGTGACCTCGGTGGTTGAGGGGCGGCCCCTCGGCCGGTAGCATCGGCCCCCGTCCGCCCGGACCCCGCCCGCGCCCCGATCGAGATCCAGGAGGGGAACCGTGACGCTCACCCGCCGAGGGAAGGTGGCGGCCGGCGTCGCCGCGGTCCTCGTGGCCGCCGGCGGCGTGGTCGCCTTCGCGAGCTCCGGCGGCGCCCCCGCGGTGATCCGCCGCGCGATCGACACCGTCACCGGACGGACCCCGCCCCCCACCTGCCCGCTCACCGGCGAGGAGGCGCCGGGCGGCGAGGTGCCGGACCGCCCGGCCCTCGCCATCAAGGTCGAGAACCTCCCCGAGGCGCGACCGCAGGCGGGGCTGGACCGCGCCGACGTCGTGTTCGAGGAGCCGGTGGAGGGCGGCATCACCCGCTTCATCGCGGTCTTCCACTGCCGCGACGCCCGACAGGTCGGGCCGGTCCGGAGCGCCCGGACCACCGACGACGACGTGCTCGTGCAGTTCGGACGGCCGATCCTCGCCTACGCGGGGGGCGCCCCGGCGGTCCGCCGGGACCTGGAGGACTCCCCGCTCCGGCTCGTCTCCGACCTGGACGCCCCGGACGCCTACGAGCGCGTGGACGCCCGGCCGGCGCCGCACAACCTCTACACGTCCACGGCCGCCCTGTACCGGGCGGCGCGGGCGCGGGGCGGGGCGCCCGAGCCGGTCTTCACCTACGCGCCCCAGCTCGAGCTCCGCTCGCGGCGGGCGCGGGAGGTCCACCTCCCGTTCTCCTCGTACTCCGACGTCCGGTGGACGTGGAGCCCGAGGGCCGGGGCCTGGCTCCGCTGGCACGGGGACGAGCCCCACCGCCTGGCCGACGGGTCGCAGGTCGCCGCGGCGAACGTCGTCGTCATGGTGGTCCGGGTGACGCCCGGGGACATCGTCGACGCCGCGGGGAACCCCTCGCCCGAGGTCGACCTCCTGGGCCGCGGGCGGGCCTACGTCTTCCGCGACGGCCGCATGGTGGTCGGCCGGTGGGTCCGGGAGGCCGAGGGCGACCTGACCCGGTTCCTCACCAGGGACGGGGAGGAGATCCCGCTCCACCCCGGCGTCACGTGGGTCGAGCTGTTCCCCTCGACGCTCGAGGTCGGGACGGCCCGCTGACCTCGGGCCGCGGGGCCTGGGCGAGCCCGGGCGGCGGTACACTCCGAACGGGTCCCGGACGGCGGCGCCGGGGCCGTGAGGAGGGAGAACCGTGGAGCGCGAGACCGGTACGTTCCGCGTGAAGTCGGGCCTCGCCGAGATGCTCAAGGGCGGGGTGATCATGGACGTGACCACCGCCGAGCAGGCGAGGATCGCCGAGGACGCCGGGGCCTGCGCCGTGATGGCCCTGGAGCGAGTCCCGGCCGACATCCGGGCCCAGGGCGGCGTGGCCCGGATGGCCGATCCCACGAGGATCGAGGAGATCATGAACGCGGTCTCGATCCCCGTGATGGCCAAGTGCCGGATCGGCCACTTCGTCGAGGCCCAGGTGCTCCAGGCCCTGGGGGTCGACTACATCGACGAGAGCGAGGTCCTCACCCCCGCCGACGAGGAGCACCACATCGACAAGTGGGCGTTCACCGTGCCGTTCGTCTGCGGCGCCCGGGACCTGGGCGAGGCGCTCCGGCGGATCGCCGAGGGCGCGGCGATGATCCGGACCAAGGGGGAGGCCGGCACCGGGAACGTGGTCGAGGCCGTCCGCCACCAGCGGACGATGCTCCGCCAGATCGGGTGGCTCCAGACGCTCCGGCCCGAGCAGCACGTCGCGGCCGCCAAGGAGCTGGGCGCGCCGGTGGAGCTGGTCCGCGAGGTGGCGCGGACCGGCCGGCTCCCGGTCGTGAACTTCGCCGCGGGCGGGATCGCGACCCCGGCCGACGCCGCGCTCATGATGCAGCTCGGGGTGGACGGCGTCTTCGTCGGCTCCGGGATCTTCAAGTCCGAGGACCCGGCGGCCCGGGCCCGGGCGATCGTCGAGGCCACCACCCACTACAACGACCCCGACGTGATCGCCAAGGTCTCCCGGGGCCTGGGCGAGCCGATGCCGGGGCTCGACGTCAAGCAGCTGGGGCCCGAGGGGCTGCTCCAGGTCCGCGGCTGGTAGGGGGCGCTCGGGTGAAGGCGGGCGTCCTCGCGCTCCAGGGCGACTTCCGCGAGCACGCCCTCGTGCTCTCCGACCTCGGGGTCGCGGTCCGGGAGGTCCGGACCCCCGAGCAGCTCGCGGAGGTGGACTGCCTGTGCATCCCGGGCGGGGAGTCCACGACGATCGGCAGGCTCGCGCGCTCGGCGGGGCTCGTGGAGCCGATCCGCGAGCGGGCCCGGGGTGGGATGCCGATCCTCGGGACCTGCGCCGGGATGATCGTGATGGCCCGCCGGGTGGAGGGGGGCGAGCCCCTCCTCGGGCTCATGGACGTGGCCGTGCGGCGGAACGCGTACGGCCGGCAGGTGGACTCGTTCGAGGCCGACCTCCGGGTCCGGGGGATCGACCACCCGGTGCGCGCGGTGTTCATCCGGGCCCCGGTGGTGGAGGAGGTGGGCCCGGGGGTCGAGGTCCTCGCCGAGCACGAGGGCCGGCCGGTGGTCGTGGAGCAGGGGAACCTCCTCGCGGCCTCGTTCCACCCGGAGCTCGTGGGCGAGACCCGCCTCCACGCCTACCTCCTCGAGAAGGTGTAAGGAGGCGACGTGGCCGGCCACTCGAAGTGGGCACAGATCAAGCGGAAGAAGGAGGCCACCGACCAGCGGCGGGGCCGCCTGTTCGCCAAGCTCCTCCGGGCGATCGAGGTCGCCGCCCGGGAGGGCGGGGGCAACGTCGAGGGGAACATGACCCTGGCCTCCGCGGTGGAGAAGGCCCGGGAGTTCTCCGTGCCCGTCGAGAACATCGAGCGGGCGATCAAGCGGGGCACCGGGGAGCTCGAGGGCGCGAAGTACGACGAGGTGACCTACGAGGGCTACGCCCCCGGCGGGGTGGCGGTGATGGTCCACTGCCTCACCGACAACCGCAACCGGACCGCGCAGGAGGTCCGCCACGCGTTCACCCGGAGCGGGGGCACGCTCGCCGACCCCGGCGCGACGGCCTGGCTGTTCACGAGGAAGGGCGTGATCCTCGTCGACCGGGCGCTGTTCTCCGACGAGGAGCGGCTCCTCGAGCTCGCCCTGGAGGCCGGGGCCGACGACCTCCGGGCCTCGGACGGGTCCTGGGAGATCACGACCGCCCCCCAGGCCCTGGCGCGGGTCCGGGGGGCGCTCGAGGCCGCGGGGGTCCCCGTCTACTCCGCCGAGCTCACGATGGTGCCGAACGCCACGGTCCGGGTGGAGGGGGAGCAGGCCCGCCGGGTCCTCCAGGTGATCGACGCCCTGGAGGAGCTCGACGACGTCCAGGCCGTGTACGCGAACTTCGACATCCCCGAGGAGGTCCTGGCCGAGGTCGGCTAGCGGGCTCCCGGCCCGCGGCCCCGGTCGGGGGTAGACTGAACGGGTGTTCGAGGGCGCGGTGCTGGGCGTGGACCCCGGGGTCGCGAGCACGGGGCTCGCCGTGGTGGCGAGGGACGGCGCGGCGCCGCGGGTCGTCTGGTCCGGGACGGTCCGGACGCCCGCGGGGCTCGCCGAGGCCGAGCGGCTCCGGCGGCTGCACGAGGCGGTGCGGCGGGCGATCGCGGAGCACCGCCCGGGCGCGGTCGCGCTCGAGGCGGTCCGCTGGAACCGGAACGTCTCGAGCGCGTTGGCCGTCTCCCGCGCCGCCGGGGTGGTGCTGCTCGCGGCGGCCGAGGCCGGGCTCCCCGTCGAGGAGTACGGCCCGCTCGAGGTGAAGATGGCGGTGACGGGATCGGGGGCGGCGGACAAGGCCCAGGTCCGGCGGGCGCTGGCCCGTGCCCACGGGCTGCGCGACGCCCCGGC